>DASTGF010000335.1:0-3764 GCA_035719255.1 Microlunatus sp.
CACCGGCCACGGATCGCCGCGCCGACCAGCGATGTCGCGAAACCGACACGAATTCGCGGGGATCGTTGAACTGGAACCGATTGCGGCCTAAGGTCTCTCCGACACACTGGACGTCCCCGAGGGAGACTGCATTGTCAACCGCCAAGGCGAGTGCCGCGTCAGGCGCCTCGTCCGCCACGATCGCCAGCCAGCTGCCTGTCCGCGACGGGGAGGATCCGTGGACGGCCGAGGAACTGGACGAGGTCCGTGGGACGCTCGAGGAGGACATCGTCCGTTTCGAGAGCCAGATCGAGATCTCGACCGCTGAGCTGGTCGGTCTGCTGCGCGACGGCAACGAGGGCGCCGGCCGCGACCCCGCCGACGTCGGCTCGGCGAACTTCGAGCGTGATGCCGAGATGTCGCTGGCCAACAACGCACGGGAGATGCTCGACCAGTCCCGGCTGGCCTTGCGTCATATCCAGCTGGGGACGTACGGGATCTGCGACAACTGCGGCAAGCCGATCGGTAAGGGCCGGCTGCAGGCCTTCCCGCGCGCCACGCTGTGCGTGAGCTGTAAGCAGCGCGAGGAGCGGCGATAGCCGAGGAGACGCCGGTCGCCGCCGCGTCGGGCACCCGCCCGTCACGGCTCCGCTGTCTCCTGCTCTTCGCCGGGGTGGCGCTGGCCGGCGTCGTGATCGACGTCGTCTCCAAGATGATCGCCGTGCGGCATCTCGACCCGTCCGATCCGGTCCGGCTGCTCGGGGGACTGCTCACCTTGCGGTTGATCCGCAATCCGGGTGCGGCGTTCAGCCTGGGCGAGCAGATCACGTACGTGTTCGCTTTCCTCGCCATCGGCGTGCTGATCTTCATCGGCGTGCGGCTGGTGCCGCGGATCCGCCATGCCGGGTGGGCGGTGGCGCTGGGCCTGTTGGTGGCCGGCATCACCGGCAACCTGCTGGACCGACTGTTCCGGGCTCCCGGTGTGCTGCGGGGTCACGTCGTGGACTTCTTCCAGCTGCCGCACTTCGCGATCTTCAACGTGGCCGACATCTGCATCACCAGTGCGGCGGTGATGATCGTCGTGCTAGCCATGATCAAGAACGTCGGCCTGGACGGTCAGCGGTACGCCCGTGCCTGATCAGCCGGGCCGCGACACGCGGGTGATGCTGGTCCCGGACGGTCTGGACGGGGAGAGGGTGGACGCTGCGCTGGCCAGGATGCTGGGCCTGTCGCGGAGCAAGATCGGCGATCTGATCGGCGATGGTCACGTGCAGGTGGATGGCCGCACGGTGGGCAAGTCCGAACGCGTGCGCGCGGGATCGATGCTCGAGGCGGTGATCGAGATGCCACCGGCCGAGGCCGTCGTCGTTCCCGAGACGGTCGAGGATCTGGGCATCGTCTACGACGACGACGACATCGTGGTGGTGGACAAGCCTGCGGGCGTGGCCGCCCATCCGAGTCTGGGATGGTCCGGACCGTCGGTGCTCGGTCACCTCGCTGGCGCGGGCTTCAGAATCTCCACCTCCGGCGTGCCGGAGCGTCAGGGCATCGTGCAGCGCCTGGACGTGGGGACGTCGGGACTGATGGTCGTGGCCAAGAGCGAACGCGCCTATACGGTGCTCAAGCGCGCCTTCCGCTCACGCACGGTGGACAAGATCTACCACGCGCTGGTGCAGGGCCACCCAGATCCATTCAGCGGGACCATCGAGGCGCCGATCGGTCGGCATCCCAGCGGTGAGTACAAGATGGCGGTGATCTCCGGCGGGCGCCACAGCGTGACGCACTACGACACCATCGAGGCCTACGTCGGCACGACCCTGCTGGAGATCAAGCTGGAAACCGGCCGCACGCACCAGATCCGGGTGCACATGTCCGCGATCCACCATCCCTGCGCCGGTGACGTCAACTACGGCGCCGACCCGGCGCTGGCCGACCGGCTCGGCCTGCGCCGGCAGTGGCTGCACGCGGTCCGGCTCGGCTTCGACCATCCGATCAGCGGCGACCAGCTGGAGTTCACCTCCGACTATCCCGAAGACCTCGCGTACGCTCTCGACGTGATCGCCGCCGCAGGCTGAACCAGCCGCCGCTCCCCGCCGTGGCACGACCACTGACACGGGTGGTCCCAGACAGCCCCCGGTGGAGTGGCTAGTCTCACCTCGTGCGTAGAGCCAAAATCGTGTGCACGCTGGGGCCAGCCTCCTCAGCGCCGGAACGTCTCGCCGAGCTGGTCGCTGCGGGAATGGACGTCGCCCGCCTCAACATGAGTCACGGGGACTACAGCGACCACGAGAAGAACCTCAAGGCCGTTCGTGCCGCGTCAGCGCAGGCCGGGCGTCCGATCGGGGTCTTCGCCGATCTCCAGGGCCCGAAGATCCGGCTCGGCCGGTTCGCCAACGGCAAGGAGACGCTGACCTATGGGGCGACGTTCACCGTCACCGTCGACGACGTGCCGGGTGACGTCAACCGCTGCTCGACGACCTACAAGGGTCTGCCGGGCGACGTGAATCCCGGCGACATCATCCTCATCGACGACGGCCGGATCGCTCTCGAGGCGACCGAGGTGACCGGCACCGACGTCGTCACCAAGGTGGTGGTCGGCGGCCCGGTCAGCAACAACAAAGGCATCAACCTCCCGGGCGTGGCCGTCAGCGTGCCGGCGATGAGTGAGAAGGACACCGAAGACCTGCGTTGGGCGCTCCGCAACGGTGTCGACATGGTCGCCCTGTCGTTCGTCCGCAGCGCCAGGGACATCGAGCTCGTCCACAAGGTGATGGACGAGGAGGGTCGCCGGGTCCCGGTCATCGCGAAGATCGAGAAGCCGCAGGCCGTCGACAACCTCGACGAGATCATCGACACGTTCGACGCCTTCATGGTCGCCCGCGGCGACCTCGGCGTGGAGCTGCCCCTGGAGGAGGTGCCGCTGGTCCAGAAGCGAATCGTGACCGCGGCGCGTCGATGGGCCAAGCCGGTCATCGTGGCCACTCAGATGCTGGAGTCGATGATCTCCGCGCCGCGCCCCACCCGGGCGGAGGCGTCCGACGTCGCCAATGCCATCCTCGACGGTGCCGATGCGGTGATGCTCTCCGGCGAGACGAGTGTCGGGGAGTACCCGGTGGTCACCGTCGAGACCATGGCCCGGATCGTGGAGAACACCGAGTCCCACGGCCTGGACCAGATGCAGGGCATCATCTGGGACCCACACACCACCAGCGGCGTGATCACCAAGGCCGCCAGCGAGGTGGCCGAACGGATCGACGCCAAGTTCCTGGTCGCCTTCACCCACTCCGGGGACTCCGCGTTGCGCCTGTCGCGGCTTCGGTCACCGATCCCCGTGCTCGCCTTCACGCCGGTGGAGGAGACCCGCTACAGGCTCACCCTGAGCTGGGGGGTCGAGTCCTTCCTGGTGCCGATGGTGGACCACACCGACGACATGATCCGGCAGGTCGACAAGGCCCTGATCGACACCGGACGCATCGCCGAAGGCGAGCGCGTGGTCATCGTCGCCGGTTCCCCGCCCGGGGTCGCCGGCCACACCAACATGGTCCGGGTGCGCCGCATCGGGGCCCCGCTCTAGACGGATCGCTCGGCGGTAACGTGCCGTCATGGCCGCCGACGCCCAGGACCGTACGACATCGTCCGACAGCATCCGCAACGTCGTCCTCGTCGGCCCCTCCGGGGCCGGCAAGACGACCCTGTTCGAGCAGTTGCTGTCCGCCCGCATCCCGGGTCGGCACGTTCGCGGCGAGCCCTCGCCGACGCAGACGCTCGCGGCCGGATCGGTGCTC
>DASTGF010000336.1:0-25421 GCA_035719255.1 Microlunatus sp.
CCCTCGGCGCATTCACCCCGGCGCCCGGCTGGGGCTTGCCGCCTAGGCTACGCACCGGCCACCACTGGCGCGCGCAGACTGCCCCGCAGGCAGAGCTCCCTGACTTGTCGAGGGAGAAGACATACATCGTCCGCCCATGCCCGTTGACGAGCCGCGGCTGAGCAGAGCTCGTCGAGACCCCGATCGTCAACGGATCCGGAACGGGCACCGACTCCGGATCGGGATCGGTCGCGCTTCGTGGAGTCGGCGAACTGCTGACAGGAGCTGGAGCCGGTGATCCCGGGTCGGCACTCGACCACACCGCTCGGGTCGACAACGCCCCGATGATGACGACCGCCACACGTGCTCGGACCCGGCCTCAGACTGATGCCGGTTCGAGCAGGTCGGCAGGATCTCGGCGGGGCGTTCGTGTCTGCACAGTGAGGACTTACCCCGGTGGCGCGGACCGGCTTGGACGGGCACGCGCACCGCGGATCTTCCTGAAGTTGGCCGGGCTGCTTGGCTGGGCCGGTCAAGCCGTTCGCGCCTGCTGTTCCGTGTACTGACAGGTCCTGGTTCACCGCTCGCTTCGGTTCTAGCGTCGTGGGTGTGGAGCTGCAGCATGATGTCCGGGACTTCCTGGCCAGCCGACGCGCCCGGCTGAGCCCGGAGCAGGTCGGGCTGCCGTCTTACAGCGGGCATCGCCGGGTCACGGGACTACGCCGTGAAGAGGTCGCGCTGCTGGCCGGGGTCAGCGTGGACTACTACGCCCGGCTGGAACGCGGCCAGCTCGCCGGCGCATCCGACGAGGTGCTGGACGCAGTCGCCCGCGCCCTGCAGCTGGACGACGCCGAGCACCAGCACCTGCTCGATCTGGCCCGCACCGCCGCACCTCGACCGCGTCGCAGCCCGACCAGGCCTGCGTCGGGCCCGCGGGATGCGGTGTTGTCGATCCTGCACGGCATGACCGGTCTCCCGGCCTACGTCCGCACGCCTCGCATGGACATCCTTGCCGCCAACGACCTGTGCCGCGCCCTCTACGGCGGCGCGCTGGATGCCGACAAGCTCCCGCTGAACGTCGCCCGCTACCTGTTCCTCGACCCCCACTCGCGCGGCTTCTACCGTGACTGGGACGCCGTCGCCGATGACACCGTCGGGGCACTCCGCATGCAGGCAGGCCGTGATGTACGCGACCGCGCACTCAGCGACCTGATCGGTGAGCTGTCGACCCGTAGCGACGAGTTCGCCGCCCGGTGGGCCCGGCAGAACGTGCGACTCCACCGCACGACCCGTAAGCGCCTCCACAACTGGGTGGTCGGCGACATCGAGCTGACCGGGAACGCCCTCGAGCTTGCCGGCGATGGTCTGGTCCTGATCGCCTACACCGCCGACCCCGGCTCCCCCGCGGAGGAGCAGTTGCAGCTGCTCGCCACCTGGGCGGCCACCCAGGACCCCATCACCCACCATCCGGCAGCGCTCGACGCCACCGACTGATCAACAACCCGACCGTCTCGACGAAGGATCCACCATGCCCGACACATCGACTCTCACGCTGAACAACGGCATCACGCTGCCCGCCCTCGGGCTCGGCGTGTTCCAGACCCCGCCGGACGAGACCCGCACCGCCGTCAGTGCTGCCCTGGAGGCGGGCTACCGCCACATCGACACTGCGGCCGCCTACGGCAACGAGCGTCAGGTCGGCGAGGCCATCGCCGCCTCCGGCCTGGACCGGTCGGAGGTGTTCGTGGAGACGAAGATCTGGATCAGCGACTACGGCTACGCGCAGACCCTGCACGGTTTCGAGAAGTCGGCGCGCAAGCTCGGTATCGACCAGATCGATCTGCTGATCCTGCATCAGGCGCTGCCGTCAGAGTTCGACAAGACGCTGGGTGCTTACCGAGCCTTGGAGACACTGCTCGCCGACGGCAAGGTCCGGGCGATCGGGGTATCGAACTTCATGGTCGACCACCTGACCCGGCTGCTCGACATCGCGTCGGTCGGGCCGGCGGTCAACCAGATCGAGGTCCACCCCTATTTTCAGCAAGGCGAGGTCCAGGCCAAGAACGCCGAGCACGGCATCCTGACCCAGGCGTGGTCACCGATCGGCGGCATCACCTTCTACCGTGACGGGGAGCACACCAGCACCCTGGACGACCCGGTCATCGGGGAGATCGCCGCAGCCCACGGCAAGTCGCCCGCGCAGGTGATGCTGCGCTGGGGCATCCAGGAAGGCCGCTCGGTCATCCCGAAGTCGACCAAGCCGGCCCGGATCGCTGAGAACCTCGACGTCTTCGACTTCACCCTTACCGACGACCAGCTCGCCGCGATCGACGGGCTGGACACCGGCCGCCGCGGCGGCCCCGAGCCCGAGGACATCACCCTCGAGAGCTTCGGCCGGCCCATCCCCGAGGACTGACCCGACCGGGAGGACCTGAACGTGACGACCGCTTCACTGTGCGATGCCATGAAGGAGCCAGCATGGACAGGCGCACGCTCGCGACCCTAGAGGTTTCGGCGATCGGGCTGGGCTGCATGGGTCTCAGCACGAACTATGGCGAACCGCTCGACACCACCACCGGCGTGAATCTCATCCTCGTCGGTCATCTGCGCCGGGCCACAGAGAACGGCTTGACTGAGGACGAGCTGACAGAGGCGCTGATCCACCTCGCGTTCTGCGCCGGCTGGCCCAAGGCGATGTCGGCTGTCCAGGTCGCCAAGAAGGTCTTCGCCGACAACTGAGCCGGTACGTCCCGCACCACAAGGAACACCCATGGTTGACGTCCACCGCACGGCCCGGTGCTGCGATCTCATGCGCGTCGGCGTCACCCGGTCGCGCGACATGACCTTCAGCGAGATCCTGCCCCGCCCCACCGGCCCGGCCGGCTGACTCAGCCGGCTGACTCAGACGACCAAACCCATCGCTCCCACCGAAAGATCTGCACGTGAATCGACTACTGGTGCCGTCCTCGGCATTGCTGTGGGGACTCCAGTTCGCGTTTCTCAGCCCAGCCCTGGCCCTGATCTTGGTCGACCTCTACGGCGCCTCCATGTCCCAGGTCGGCTGGGTGCTCGCCCTCTACAATGCCAGCGGCTTCGTCGCCTCCCTGCTGCTGCCGGCTTACGCCGACAACAGGCACGACTACCTCGGTCCGATGCTGGGCTGCGGGGTGTTGACGCTGCTGCTCGCCGTCGCTCTCGGGGCTGTCACCACCCTGCCGCTCGCCACCATCGCCTTGATGGTGATCGGCGGCCCCGCGGGGGTGGGCAGCTCCATGCTCTACGCCCACCTGCGCCACTCCGGCGCACGATCCGCTGACATCGTCAACACTCGCGCCATCGTGTCCGTGGCATGGGTCGCCGGGCCGCCCCTGGCCACCTTCATCATCGGCTGGTTCGGCAATCGCGCCATCCTGCTGGCCATCGCGACCGTTGCTGTCCTCAACATCGCCACTACCGCGATCATGATCGCGCATCGTCGAGCCGCCGTGATGGCGGCAGGCGACGACCGGATGGCGGCCAAGCCGGCGGCACCGCCGGACGCGTCGCCCGTGGGCCGGGTCGGGATCGTGCTGATCACCGCAGCCTTCGTGCTGCTGCAGGCCACCAACGCCACGGCCATGACGATCATGACCATCTACGTCACCCAGACCCTCCGGCTCGACGTCGTCTGGGCCGGCATCAGCCTCGGACTCACCGCGGCCCTCGAAGTCCCCGCCCTCATCGTGATCGGGCGGCTCACCGAACGCTTCTCCAACCTGAGCCTGATCGCCACCGGCTGCGTGGCCGGCATCGCCTACTACCTCGGCCTCGCCCTCGTCAGCGGGCCTGTCTTGCTGCTGGCCCTCCAGCCCCTCAACGCCTGGTGTTTCGCCGCGATCGCCGGCGTCGGACTCACCCTCTTCCAGCAGATGATCCCCCGGCCAGGACTGTCGACCGGGCTCTTCATGAACACCCGCCGCATCGGTGCCATCGTCTCCGGACCCATTATCGCCATCGGCTCAGTCACCGTGTTCGGACAACGCGGCATCTTCCTCATCAGCGCGGCTCTCACCCTCGTCAGCCTCGCCATCATCATCGTCGCCGGACGCACAGCCCCGAAGGCGGCCAGAACGGGATCCCTCTCGGCAGCGACCTGAACCATGCCACGGGCGCTCCAGGCACGGAACGGCTTGACAGCACAGTTGGACGGCGCATGATCCCGGTCACCGTCTTTCGCTCGCTGACCTACGCAGGTGTGATCACGGCCTCCGTGATCATGCGCTGCGTGATCATGTGCTGGGTGATCATGTGCTGGGTGATCATGGACTCGTGATCATGGGCTGGCCAGGTCGACCCGACCATCGGGTGCGGAAGACACAGCTGAAGGGTCGGTGACCATTGCGGCTCGCCGCTCTGCGAGAAGCAGCAGAACGAGTGCGGGCACGATGATCAGGGCGTAGATGGTCACGAACCAGCCGAAGAGCCAGAGTGCGAGGTGGAACCCGATCGCTCCGATGTAGCCGAGCTGCGTACGGCGTCCGCCGAGCAGGATCAGCACACCGACCGCCGCCTCGTAGATCACCAGCAAGCCGATGAAGACGGGCTGGTGGGGTGCGACCACGGCCCGCCAGGCCGTGGTGACCCAGTCGAAGTGCGCGCTGTCGGCGAAACCCGCGTAGTCCCCGCCGGTGGCGAGGTTGACCGCGTTGAACAGTGCTCCACCCAGGAGCATCAGCACGCCGACGGCGACCCGACCGACTTGACGCGCCCACCGGTGCCGGCTGGCCAGCACCGCAGCGACGACAGCCGCCAGGACGCACACCGACCAAAAGATCTGGATCCACACGATCTCGTTCATCGCACCCTCCATCCCGGGCAGCCGACAGGTCTCTCGACTCAAGCCCACCACCCGCCCGCGATCATGCTCAGGGGCCAACGTCCCCCGATGACACGGCATTCGTCGCGACGCTCCGGCCGGTGACCACCCCGGTGTCCGTCGGTGTCCCCGTTCTACAGCCCCGGCCGGGTACGTCGCTGGGCCGTCGGTCAGTCTGCAATCTCGAGCAGTACCCGGTGGCGGTTGTTGGTGTCGACCTGGTCGTGCGCGGCGGCCGCCTGGTCGAGGGGCAGGGGTGGGGCGATCGGGATGACGAGGTGGCCGTCGCGGGCGGCGCTGGTCAGCTCGGTTGCCGCCTGTTGTTTGGCCTCGGTGGGGAAGTCGTCACTGCCGAGGAGCCGGATGGTGAGGTTGGCGAACAACATGGGCCAGAAGTCGAATCGGGGTCGTGGATCGCGGGTGGCATAGGCGGCGATCACCGCGCCGTTGGCGGCCACCCGGGCGTCGAGGTCGATGTTGTCGGAGAAGGCGACCTCGATAATCCGATCGACGCCGGTCGGCGCGTACTGCACTATCTGCTGTTCGGCGTCGGGCTCGTCGAGGCTGACGGTACGCTCGGGCCGCCGCCCGGTCAGTTCGGCGAGGTCGGCGAGGTCGGCGTGCCGTCGGACGGTGCCGATGACGGTGGCTCCGCCCCACGTGGCCAGTTGGGCGGCCAGCGAACCGACTGCTCCGAGCGCGCCGTGAACCAACACTGTTTGTCCGCGTACGGGACCGTCGGCGAACACAGCGCGGTGTGCGGTGATCCCGGGGATGCCGAGGCAGGCACCGAGCACGTCGTCGACCTCGTCGGGCAACGGCACCGCGGTTGCTTCGGGCACGACGGTGTAGTCGGCGGCGGTGCCGAAGGCACGGTAGGACTGGGCGTTGTAGACCCACACCCGTTGACCGATCCGGCTCGGTTGGACGCCGTCGCCGACTCGGTCGATGACACCGGACCCGTCGCTGTGCGGGACCACCCGGGGGTAGGGCATCGTCGAGCCGAAGTAACCGGTGCGCTTCTTGGTGTCTCCCGGGCTGATCCCGGAGTAGCGGAGCCGCACCCGGACCTCCCCCGGGCCGGGCTCGGGGTCGGGTAACTCACCGATCTGGAGAACCTCGGCGGCAGGTCCTTGCCGGTCGTAGAAGACAGCCCGCATCATCGGATTCCGTTCTGTCTGTGGATTCGCGGCCCGGCCGGATCACAGGATGGATGGTTCGGTGAAATGGCAGTCATGGGGAAGAGCGGCCCGCCCAGCAGCTGACCCGACGCCAGCCCGACGAAGAACGCGGTCACGCGACCGCCCCCATACCCGACTCATCGAGACGCGTCTGCAGACGCCTCAGAACAGCG
This sequence comes from Microlunatus sp., assembly GCA_035719255.1. Classification (GTDB taxonomy): domain Bacteria; phylum Actinomycetota; class Actinomycetes; order Propionibacteriales; family Propionibacteriaceae; genus Microlunatus. The sequence goes on from DASTGF010000336.1 coordinate 6,189, forward strand.
GTCACGGCCTCCAGATCCTCACCGCCGACCGCCCCCGCGACGGCGGCACGGCACACGTGCAACGCCGACACCAAGGCCTCGCCGCCAGCCGCTGTCAACCCGACGAGCGAGGACCGCCGGTTGGCCGGATTCGGACTCCTGAACGCAAGCCCGTCCCGTTCCAGCCGATCCACCAGCTTGCTCGCTGCACCGACTGTGATGCCGATGTCGTCGCTCAAGTCCTGCACCCGCGCCCGACCGCCGTAACGGTCCACCACCCGCAACGCGTGCAGTTGAGCCAGGCTCAACTCGCCATGCCGGGCCAGTTCTCCATCGACCGCACCCCACAGGGCAACCTCGTACCGCACCAAGACATCGAAAAACTCCACGAACCCATCAAGTCTCATCACTAGGATGATTATTCCCACGAATGCATCGAGGATGGATTGCCGCAGTTCGCCTCTCAACTGGGTCTGGAGCATGACACCGGACGTACAAGATCGAGAGTTCGAACCATCGAGCCGCAGGACTCCGGAGCGCGCGAGAGGGCAGCCTCTGCGGGTTCACATCTCGTCGCCGCCGTCACCCGACCAGGCACGAATGCCGGCGCTGCCTCGAGGCAGCACCGGCGTTTCCATGCCGGTCTCAACGGGCTCCGCCCTGCGTGCTTCGGCGCGGGCGCTCTGGGGCCGATCTCGTTCGATCGCGGTTCCCGCAGATCAGGCCACGTCGGCGCAGACGTCGACGGGTTCAGGCCCACCCAGCCGCCTCAACGGCTCCACATTCGTCACCCCATCCGCAGCCATGGTGTAGGTGTACCGGCCTGTCGTCAGAACGAATCCGGCCTGTGGGTCCAGCAAGAGGTTGCGGCCGGTGGCTATGGTCACGACGTTCCCACCCTCGAGCGTTTCATGGTGGAAAGTCCCCGTGACCACGTAAGCGACCTGTCGGCCGGTGTCTCGGTTGGTGACGACCGCCGTCAGCCCCGGGGAGGTGACGATCTGCCTCATCCCGCCCACATCGATCGCCTTACCCTTCCCATTCAGGACGATCGTGACGGGGAACGGACAAGCTCCGCCGGCGTCAACCTCGAGTGCGTAATCGTCGACCGGCGTTGGTGGCGCTGCGGATGCCGGAGCTGCAAGCGCGGTCAAGCCTGCAACCAGCATCCCGCACGCGAGTGATCTCCTCATCGTGATCCCCCTGTCAGCAGCGGTCGGCCCATACCGCCGGTGGCACGCCGCGCGCCACCGCGTCGTACGGGAGCGCAGCCAGCCTTTCGGCCAGGTGGCTCGGTCCGCACGTGATCGGTGTGGCTGGTCCCTGACGTTAACGTCGCTCGGCCCCCGGGGGGCTCGGACAGATGTCCAGGATCCGCGACGTGGCCGCCGGCGATGGGAGCTCGGGGCAACCTGTGGGTTCCTATCCCCGACATCGGGCTCTGCCACGTCAGCCATCCCACCGCCAGCGTTCAGCCGCATGCCGACGCCGGCGGCTTCGTCCCGGGTCCGCCGGCAGCCCGAGCTGCCCGGGCAGTCCAGCGGGGGCGGTGCGGTGAGGTCGTACCCGCTCTCCGTGGGTAGCCGTTGACCGCCGATCGGGGATCGACGTCGACGGTGGTGATGGGTGGACCGATCGGTTGGGAGGATGCGCCCGGGGTGACGCGTGACGCGGAGCCTGACTACTGGAGCACCAGCACGAGCAGGAGCCCGGTGAAGACGACGGTTTGGACGCTGTGCACGCAGATGCCGATGAGGGCGCTGCGATACCGACTCACCGGATAGCTGATGAAGAGGGTGTCGAGCAGGTTGGCAGGAATCGACCAGGGGATATGGAGGTGGTAGATCCCGAACAGAATCCCGTTGGCGAGCCAGTCCCACCGTCCGAAGGCGCCACGCATCCGAGGCAGCAGCAGGCCGCGGAACAGGAGTTCCTCACCCAGGACGGTGTTGAAGATCATCATGGTGACGACCAGGCTGAACCACGGCCAGTTGCCGGCAAAGAACTCCTGCCCCGCGACCGATTGGAGGAACGCCCCTTGGTCGCGATGGACGGGCGCGGCCAGCTTGGGCAGCTCCTCCTTCGCCGCCACCGCCAAGACGAGCGGGACGAGTAGCCACCACAGACGCCGTGACCGGCGCCCGGTGCGTGGGCTCGATGGGGCATGCAGCCATAGAGCGTCCTTCAGCACCGACCAGCGCAGCGACCCTTGCTCCCGGTGCACGGTGACGACCACCAAGACGCACTGCCAGATCATCCCGACGGTGAGGCAGAGCAGAAGCGCTCGTGGCCAGGCGTCGGGGCCGTCGAAAGTCCGGGCGAGCATCGGAGCGCCGATCCAGGCCAACCCGGCCATTGGCACGGCTGCCGCCGCCCAGGTGCCGAGAATGCGGCGGTGGGAATACTGCGGCAGCGGACTCGACCTGCTGTGACCGGCGGGGCCGGCTGAGCTGGTCGCAGCCCTGCCAGGGCTGCGGTGCGAGCGAGGTGCCCGTTCGATCATCGAGGGTCCGAATGTGGGTTCGCTGCGTGCGTTCATGTCGATGACGCTAGAAGTCGGGCCCGGGTGACCGCGTCGTCAAGAAGCCGCCTTCGGTGTGCGACCAACCGGTGAGGCCTGCTCCTACCTTGGGAGGACGCCGGGCCGGTGGGCGCGGCGCTACGTTGCTGTGGTGAACCGGCTGCGAGCCCTCATGGCCCGTCACGGCTCGGATGCAGTCATCGTGGCGTTGGCGCTCGCCGCGGCTGCCACGGTCGCGACGCAGACCGACCGCTCCTCGGCTGCTGGGTGGGTTGCGTTGGAGGCGTCAGTGGTCGGCCTGATGATCTTGATCCTGCTGCTCCGCCGGCGGGCACCCTTACTCGCCCCGGCGAGCACCTGGCTGCTCAGCGCGGCCCTGTCTTTTGTCGACGGCTCTCTCATCGTCGGCAAGGCGCCGGTCTCGATCGCCGGCATGTTCGCGGCGGTGCTCTTGGGGCAACTTCGGGACCATCGTCAGGCACGGGTCGGACTGGCCGTCGTGGTCGTCTCTGCGGTGACGGTGGTCTTCAACGACCCAGGCCATACGCTGGCCAACCTGATCTTCATTCCGGTGCTGTTCGCTGTCGGTTGGCTCATCGGTCTCGTCCTGCACGAACGCACCGAACAGACACAGATCGCCGAGCTGCGAGCCGCCCAGGCCGAACGGGACCGGGCCACCGCAGAGCGGGTCGCGGTGGCGGAGGAGCGGGCGCGCATGGCCCGTGAACTGCACGACGTGGTCGCTCATGCCGTCAGCGTGATGGTCCTCCAGGTCGGTGCGCTGCGGCACCGGATGCCGCCGGAGGACATCGACAGACGTGAGGCACTGCGGAACGTCGAGGAGGCCGGGCGCACCGCCCTGGCCGAGATGCGGCGTCTGCTCGACGCGCTGCGTCCGGACACCGACCGGCCAGAACTCGCCCCTCAACCAGGACTGGACCAGCTCCCGGCACTACTCGGCGACGTTCGGGCCGCCGGTCTCGACGTCCACCTGGAGATCCGCGGTGATCCGGTGACCCTCTCGCCCGGCCTGGATCTGTCGGCCTACCGGATCGTCCAGGAGGGGTTGACCAACGTGCTCAAGCACGCCCACGCCCAACACGCCGAGGTCGACCTCTGCTACGGCCCCGCGCTGCTCGAACTGGAGGTCCGTGACGACGGATGCGGGCCAGCGCGGTCGGACGGCCTCGGGCACGGCCTGATCGGCATCGGGGAACGGGTCAAGCTCTACGGCGGCGACTTGACCGCCGGACCCGGCCCGGCGGGTGGGTACGCACTGCACGTTCGCCTTCCGCTCGAGGGACGGGGAAGAACATGACGATTCGCACCGTGGTGGTCGATGACCAGGCCATGGTCCGTGCGGGGCTCCGCATGCTGCTGACCGAGGAGCCCGACATCGACGTCGTCGCCGAGGCCAGCAACGGTGTGGATGCGATCGCCCAAGCCGGCCGCCACCGCCCCGACGTGATCCTGATGGACATCCGGATGCCGGAGCTGGACGGTCTGGAAGCAACCCGCCGGATACTCGCCGCCGACGCGAGCACGAAGGTGCTGATCTTGACGACGTTCAGCCTCGACGATTACGTGTACGAGGCGCTGAGAGCCGGCGCCAGCGGATTCGTTCTCAAGGACGAACCGCCCGAGCAGCTGATCGCCGCGGTGCGGACCATCGCCGCCGGAGAGGCGTTGCTCTCCCCGTCGATCACCCGGAAGGTCATCGCCCACTTCACCCGCCGGCAGCGCCTTCCGGCGCCGCCGGCGCTGGACACCCTCACCTCACGGGAGCTGGATGTCTTCCGGCTGATCGCAGCCGGCCTGTCCAACGCCGAGATCGGGCGTGAGCTGTTCATCAGCGACACCACCGTGAAGACCCACGTCACCCGACTCCTTCAAAAGCTCGGTCTGCGCGACCGGGCCCAAGCCATCGTGTTGGCCTACCAGAGCGGCATCTTCGACCGGAGCAGCTGAACGCAGCGACGGCCTTGACTGCGCGGTCGAGCTGCTCGGCGTGAGCACCGTCGCGACCCGCTGCGTCGCCGGCGATCAACAGCATTCCACGCGGGGACTGAGGACGTCGCAGCAGCGCCGCGGACCCAGTTCGGCCACCAGCATGGAGGACACGATCAGCACCCCGCCCGCCCACATGACCGGCAGCATCGCCTCACCGGACATCACGCCGAGGAGAGCCGCGAACACCGGTTCCATGGTCATCACGACGGCCGCTGCTGCTGCGGTGAGCGCGCTTTGAGCCCATGCCTGGATCACGAAGCCGAGGCAGGTCGCGCCGAGGGCGAGGTACAGCACGGAAGTCCACGCTGCGGGTGTGGGAGGCAACGCCGGTCCGCTGCCGATGGAGACCGCACACCAGCACCCGGCCGCGGCCACCGTCACCGACCACGCCGTGAGGGGGTAGGCGTTCGCCGCCGTGGCCCACTGACTCAGCCCGCTGATGTGCCCGGCGAAACAGAGGGCGCCACCCACCGTCAGCAACGCGCCCGGCGTGATGTGGAGGTCACCGCCGCCCGCCAGCAGCACGACACCGACCGCGGCCAGGAGGACGGCTCCCCACCCGGCCGCACCGACGCGTTCCCCGAACACAACGGCGGCGACCACCGGCGTCATGATGACCGCCGTCCCGGTCAGGAATCCCGACAGGCCGGCGCTCGTGTGCTCGAGGCCGAACGTCTGCAGCAGGAACCCTGCGCTCAGCAGCACGCCGAGCACAAGGCCGTGCCAACGGTCTCGTGCCGACAACCTCCGGAGGCTTCTCGGCCGGACGACCAGCAGGACGGCGGCCGCAAGACCGAACCGCCAGGCAAGGAACAAGGGCGGCGCCATCTCCGCCAGCGAACGCTTGGTGACGACGAACGTGGAGCCCCAGATCGCTGTGGCGCCGATGAGTGCCGCAGTGGCTGCAGCTGTGCGTCCCAGGGACACCTGTGTGATCCGTCCCTCGCCGTCTACGGCCCGAGCCGATCCGAGCCATCAGCATGCTATCGAGGCATCGACCGGCGAGGTGCGGTCCTCGCCTCGGGTCGGTCCTCCGATCGGCGACGACGGTGAGATCGGTGAAGGCCGGCGTGCCCTCCTCGTGACCGATCCGGGGTGGCACGGAAGGGTGCGGCGACCAGCAGCCCGGACGAGCACCGGCCGGGTATCCACCGATGGACGAAGGGCTTTACTGACCTCGAACCGGATCGTCCGGTGTCGTGCGTCCCGGGGCAGACGACGGGAAGTAACGATCGAGCCCGGCGAAGAAGACGTCAAGGCTGAGGTCCAGACCAGCCCCTCCGTCGTAGTCGGCGAGGGCGGTGGCAAGGCTGCGCAGCTTGGGGAATTCTCGGCGGGGCAGTCTCTGCAGACCGAGGCGGAGCAGGTCGTCGGTTTCATCGGGATCGACGACGAGTTCCTCGAGCTCGTTCAGGACGTGACCGTAGAGAAGTCCGTTGTACATGCGATAGACGGACAAGGCATCTGGGTCGCTGAATCCCGATGCCGTCAACATGTCCAGGAGGCGTTCCAGGGGCCGGAGTGTGCCGAGCGGCCGCTGCCCGAGCGGAGTGGCGATCGGGCGGGTGACGATCAGGCCGACGACATGCGGATGGGCCAGCGCGAGTCGGCGGAAGCTGTGGGCGCCGCGGCGGAGCTGGGTCTGCCAGTCCAGTCCATCCTCCGGAAGCACCAGCTCGTCCAGAACGAGCTCGACGATGCCGTCCAGCAGTGCGGCGCGGTCGGGTGCGTAGCGGTACAAGGTCATGGCGTCGCGGCCCAGCTCCTGTCCGAGACGCCGGCGGCTCAGCGCGTCGAGCCCCTCGGCGTCGACCAGACGAAGTGCCGTCTCCAGCACGCGTTCTCGGGTCAGCGGAACCCGCGTGGGCGGCTTCGGATCGCCGGTGGATGGTTGATCGCTCATCGCAGAGGCCTCGAGCCCATGGAACGATTTTACCTTTCGGCTGATGATCTATAAGCTTACGTTGTAATCCTGCGGATGAAACCTACACCGTAGACCCGGCCGATGCCTCCATCAGCCACCAGCTCAGTCGACGTACGAAGTCGACACACGATCAAGGAGAACCATGTCCACCACCCCTATGTCGTCCACCGCAACGGACCACGGCAGCTACGGCACGCAGCCGGTTCGCCGCGCGACGACCGAGACCAAGTCCGCGTTCAAGACCACCGAGTTCATCGTCTACGTCGCCGTCGTGGTCGCTGTATTGATCGCCTCCCTGGTGACTGACGCCGGCGCCGACGGCCAGGGCTTCGACGCCAAGACCGCGTGGCTGCTGGTCACGCTGCTGACCATCGGCTACATGATCAGTCGCGGTCTGGCCAAGTCGGGCAGCCGCGAGCGCTACGACGCCTGAGCCTCACCGATCACGCCCGGCGCAGGGTTTGCGCCGGGCGTGATCTGCGTTCAATCGAGTTGACGACCGAACCTCCGCGCGCCTCCAGAGCGATGCGGCCAGCCGTGGTTCGGCTCCGGCCTGCTCGGTGATAGCTGCCGACCGGACCGGCGTTCAGGCTGAGCGCTTGCGACAGCGCGAGCAGCCAGGGGGCTCAGACCACCGCCGCCCGCACCGACAAGATGTCCGGCAGATGCTCGACGACGGCGCTCCAGGTGTCGCCGTCATCCACGCTGACGTACAGGCTCCCGTCGCGGGCACCGACGTACAGCCCGGCCTGGTCGCCGTTGTCCGCGGTCATCGCGTCACGCAGCACGCAGGAGTAGAAGTGGTCCGGCAGCCCGGCACGCGACTCGGTCCAGCTGGAGCCGGCGTCGGTCGAGCGCCACACGCGCGCCCGACCGCCGGGCGGGATGCGCTCGCTGTCGGCGGTCAGTGGGAAGACGAACACCGTGTCGGGGTCGTGCGGATGCACCACGATCGGGAAGCCGAAGTCGGCCGGTAGCCCCTCGGCGATCGACACCCACTGCTGCCCGGCGTCGTCGGAGCGGTAGACGCCGTGATGGTTCTGCGCGTACATCCGGTCCGGTCGGGACGGGTGCGAGGCGACCTTGTGCACGCACTGCCCGAACTCCGGCCACGGGTCGGGGAAGAAGTACGCCTTGATGCCCTTGTTGAACGGATTCCAGCTCCGGCCGGCGTCGGTGGTCCGGTACACCCCGCCGGTCGACATCGCGACCGTGACCTGCTGGCTGTCGGTGGGGTGCGGCACGATCGTGTGGATCGCCTGACCCCCGAAACCGGCGCCCCAGTCCGGCCGGTGCGGGTGGTCCCACAGCGAACGGACCAGTTCCCAGGACTCGCCCCGATCGGCCGATCGGAACAGGGCCGACGGTTGGCTGCCCGCGTACAGCACGTCCGGCTCGGCCACGGGACCGGGCTGGATCTGCCACACCCGCTCGACGCTGGCACCCAACCCTTCGGGGAACTTGACGCTGGCGCCGTGGGTCTCGGTCCAGGTGCGGCCCAGATCGTCGGACCGGTACACCCCGGGTCCGAAGTGCTCGCTCGTGCCGCCCACGAACAGCCGCGGGGACGGGCCGCGGGTGTCGATGCAGGTCGCGTACACGCCCTGCATCAAGAACGCGGGCTCCGACCAGCTCCAGCTCCGGCGCTGCTCATCGGATCGGCCGATCCACAACCCCTTCTTCGTCCCGACCATGAGCACACTTTCGGTCATCCAGCCCTCCTCGGCCGTGTCGCTCGTCACCCGAGGGCGACGAGCTGTCGGTAGTGGTTCTCCAAGACCCGGCCGGGCTCGCCCAGCCCGCCGATCCGGGTGAGCTGCTCGGCCGCCCGATCCGAGCGGCCGGCCACCGCGAGGAAGTCCAGCGCGGTGGCCAGTTGCATGGCGTGGTGATTGAAGATGGTCCGCAGCGACGAACACATCCGCTCGCAGGTCGGGTCGGCGCAGCCGGCCGGCAGGGCGTCGGCCAGAGCGAAGAAGCGGCGGGTCAACGGCCCGGCGCGTGGCGCAACGAGACCGAGCGGGGTGTTGCGCGCGATGGCCATGAGCACCTCCTCGGCCTCGTCCTGGAGGATCAGCGCCTCGGCGGTGATCTTGCGGAGGATGACGACCGGATCCGGCGGGGGCTCCGGGGCGCGGTCGGCCAGCAGGAAGCGCGCGGGTCGGCTGCCGGTCGTGCGCACCATCGGCCTCACCTCCCCGTACGCGCTGATGTCCAGCAGGTTACGACCGAGACGGGCCCGGCACCAGCATGGCCGATCCGGAAGGATGGGTCCATGATCGACCTCGACGGCATCCTCCTGGTGGGCACCGTCGTATTGATCGCGGCCATCCTGGCCGCTCGCCTCGGATCGCGGATCGGGCTGCCGTCGCTGTTGCTGTTCCTGGCTCTGGGCATGGCGATGGGCCCGTTCGGCGTCAATCTCGACAACCCCGACCTGGCCCGCGCGCTCGGATTCGGTGCGCTGGTCGTCATCCTGGCCGAGGGCGGCCTGACCACCCGATGGAACGACATCAAACCCTCGATCGGGGTGGCGTCGCTGCTCGCCACGCTCGGCATCGCGGTCAGCGTGGCGCTGATGACCGCCTTCTGCTACTTCGTGCTGGGCCTCGACCTGTGGATCTCGGTCCTGGTCGGGGCCGTCACGTCGCCGACCGACGCGGCGGCGGTCTTCTCGGTCCTCCGCAACGTCCCGATCCCTCATCGACTCCGCGGAGCGCTGGAGGCGGAGTCCGGTCTCAACGACGCCCCGACGGTGCTGCTCGTGATGGTGGCCAGCGAGGCGGCGACCAGCGGGCCGCCGGCCGGGGGGCCGATCGGCATGGTCGCGTTGATCGTGCTCGAACTCGCCGGCGGTGTCCTGATCGGTCTGGTGTTCGGCTGGGTAGGGGTCGCCATCCTGCGCCGGGTCGCACTGCCGTCGTCCGGGCTGTATCCGTTGGCGGCCCTGGTGTGGACCGTCTTCACCTACGCCGCCGGAGCTGAGATCCACACCAGCGGGTTCGCGGCCGTGTACGTCTGCGCGCTCATGCTGGGCAACGCCCAGCTGCCCCACCGGGCGGCCACCCGGTCGTTCGTCGAGGGGATCGGATCGATCGCCCAGATCGGCCTGTTCGTCATGCTGGGCCTGCTCGTCCAGCCGCAGACCGTGACGCTGCACCAGGTGCTCATCGCGATCGCCGCCGGACTCTTCCTCACCCTGGTTGCGCGTCCGTTGTCGGTGGTCGCCTCGACGCTACCGTTCCGGATACCGGCCCGCGAGCAGGCGTTCTTGTCCTGGGCGGGGTTGCGGGGCGCGGTGCCGATCGTGCTGGCCACCATCCCGGTATCGGTCCAGGTGGCCAACTCGGATCTCCTGTTCAACGTCGTGCTCGTCTTCGTCGTGGTGTTCACCTGCCTGCAGGCGCCCACCCTGCCGCTGGTGGCACGCCGGCTCGGGCTGATCGACGACGCCGCCACCCGCGACATCGAGGTCGAGGCTGCACCGCTGGACAAGATCTCCGCCGACCTGCTACAGGTCCGGATCCCGCCCGGCTCGCGCCTCGCGGGAATCGAGATCACCGAACTCCGGCTGCCCGTGAACACGGTCGTGTCGCTGCTCATCCGCGACGGTCAGCCGTTCTCGCCCTCCGGTCGGGACCGGCTCAAGGTCGGCGACGAGTTGCTCATCGTCACCCCGACGGCCCATCGGCAGCTGACCGAGGATCGGCTGCGCGAGCTCGGCCGCGGCGGGCGCCTGGCGCGCTGGCGACAGGGGGGGCGGCGGGACCCCAATCCGCGGCCGCCACAGCTCGGACGGAAGGGCTGAGGATCGCCGAGAGAGGTCGGGCTCAGCCGCCGAGCTGGGAGCTCGGCGACGCCTGCTGCGGCAGGCAGACCGTGGTGCTCTTGACCGCGTACGTCGTCTTGGCCTTGGAATTGAAGCCGCCGTACTTGTTGCCGACGAGGATGTCGACGGAATGATCGGCGCGCTTGTCCCCGCGGGCGGTGGCGTTCTTGAAGAAGGTCTTGACGAACAAGACTTCCGGGCTGTTCGCGTCGGCCCCGACGATCACGGTCTGCTGGATCTTCTCCGCCGTGTTGGTGGTCTTCATGACCTTGAAGCCGCGTTGGCGCAGCGCCCGGCCGACATCACCGGCGAGGCCCTTGCGGTCACCCCCGTTGAAGATGCTCACCGTCACCTGTGCCGACTTCAACTGCCCGCCCTGGACCGTCTGGTCCACACACGGGGTCGGTGGGGGAGGGGGCACCTCGGCCAGCACGTTCTTGTAGCCCCAGTAGGCGCCGTAACAGAGAATCCCCAGCAACAGGAGCAGGGTGAGCGGGGTGCGGGCGATCCTCAAGATCCGTCCTAACACCGCACTACCCCTTCTGCGGACTCCCTCGTCGTTCGCGCGAGCCTACCTGCTGGACTCGGTGTTTCCAGGTTTATTTCAACTCCAGGACGCGGGCGTGCATGGTCTGTCGCTGCTGGAGCGCGGCGCGCAGAGCCCGGTGCAGGCCGTCTTCGAGGTAGAGCTCCCCGCGCCACGACACCACGTGAGCGAACAGATCGCCGTAGAACGTGGAGTCCTCTTCCAGCAGCGCCTCGAGGTCGAGCGTGCGCTTGGTGGTGACCAGCTGGTCGAGGCGAACCTGATGCGGAGCGATGGCCGCCCACTGCTTCTGGACATACCCGTGGTCCGGGTACGGCCGCTGGTCCCCGACCCGCTTGAAGATCACCCGGCCACCCTAGTCGAGGTTCCAGACGGCCTGGCAAATCGACATCGTTACGATTTGGGACATGAGTGAGCCCGGCGCCGACGCCACCGCTCCACCGGCCGAGGCCGCTGGGGACGCCCTTCCGGCGGACTCGTCGGCCCCGGCCGAGCTGGCTCCCGAGGTTGCGGCGATCGCGAAGGGATACACCTTCGACGAGCCCGCGATCGAGCTCGGGGTGCTGATGGAGGACGATGAACCTGTCCCGCAGGCCGTGGTTCGGATCCCCCTCGGCATGCTGAACCGGCACGGCCTGGTGGCCGGGGCGACCGGGACCGGAAAGACCAAGACGCTGCAGCTGATGGCCGAGCAGATCTCCGCCGCGGGTGTTCCGGTGTTCGCGGCCGACATCAAGGGAGACCTGTCCGGGATCGCCGCGCCGGGTACGGCCAGCGAGAAGCTGCTGGCGCGGACCCGCAAGATCGGCCAGGACTGGACGCCCCAGGGTTGTCCGACGGAGTTCTTCGCCCTCGGCGGCCAGGGCGCCGGCGTTCCGCTCCGGGCCACCATGTCGAGCTTCGGTCCGACGCTGCTGGCCAAGGTGCTCTCGTTGAACGACGTCCAGGAGTCGTCCCTCGGGCTGGTGTTCCACTACGCCGACGCCCAGGGGCTGCCCCTGCTGGATCTGGCCGATCTCCGGGCGGTACTGCAGCACCTGACCAGCGACGAGGGCAAGGCTGAGCTGAAGAGCATCGGTGGTCTCAGCGCGGCCACGGCCGGGGTCATCCTCCGCTCCCTGATCACCTTCGCCGATCAGGGTGCGGACGCGTTCTTCGGCGAGCCCGAGTTCGACACCGCCGATCTGCTGAGGGTCACCGGCGACGGCCGCGGCGTGGTGTCGCTGCTGGAGCTGCCGAACCTCCAGGACCGGCCCGCTCTGTTCTCGACCTTCTTGATGTGGCTGCTGGCCGACTTGTTCCACGACCTGCCCGAGGTCGGTGATGTCGACAAGCCGAGGTTGGTGTTCTTCTTCGACGAGGCGCACCTGTTGTTCAACGACGCGTCCAAGGCGTTCCTCGACGCGATCGCGCAGACGGTCCGGTTGATCCGGTCGAAGGGCGTCGGCATCTTCTTCGTGACCCAGACACCGAAGGACGTGCCGGACGCGGTCCTCGGCCAGCTCGGCTCGCGGGTCCAGCACCAGCTCCGGGCCCACACGCCGAACGACGCGAAGGCCCTGAAGCAGACGGTCCAGACCTTCCCGAGGTCGCATTACGACCTGGCTGAGACGTTGCAGCAGCTCGGCATCGGAGAGGCGATCGTCACGGTGATGGATCCCGACGGTTCCCCGACCCCCGTCGCGTGGACCCGGATGCGGGCCCCGCAGTCACTGATGGCGGCGATTCCGGAGGACTCGCTGCGCCCGGGGATCGCGCAGTCGGCGCTGATGGCGCGGTACGGCCAGGCGGTGGATCGCGATTCCGCTCGCGAGATGCTCGCCCGCAAGCTCGAGGCCGGTGCGGCCGCTGCGGAGGCCGAGCGCCAGGCTGCCGAGCGCGCCGAGCAGGCCGAGCAGTCCGCCAAGGATCAGGCGAAGGCCGAGGAGCAGGCCGGGCGCGAAGCCGAGCGGGCCGGCAGCGCGTCGCGGCAGCCGGCGAGTCGCCCCACGAGCACGCGGCGGCAGAAGAACGTCATCGAGCAGGTGGCGTCGTCGAGTGTGGTCAAGGACTTCGCGCGTACGGCGGGCCGGGAGATCGTCCGGAGCATCTTCGGCACCGCGCGGCGCCGGTGAACGGCGAGCGCGTCGCCGTGACCGGCAGCTCCGGTCTCCTCGGCCACGCGGTGGTGCGGGATCTGCTGGCTGCCGGCTGCGACGTCCTCGGGATCGATCGGCTCCCGGCCCGGACCGAGCACGAGCGGTTCCGAGCCGGCAGCTGGGACGGTCGGGACGTCGATGCCCTCGCCGCCCAACTGGACGGCTGTACGGCACTGGTGCATCTGGCCGCGATCCCGGCGCCCTACCACCATCCCGACGAGGTCGTGTTCGGCAACAACACCGCCGCCACCTTCGCCGCACTCCAGGCGGCCGCCCTACGTGGCATCCGCCGGGCGGTGATCGCGTCCAGCATTTCCGTGTATGGAATGGCGTTCGCACCCGATGAGCTGCGGCCGCTGCAGGTGCCCATCGAGGAGAACCACCCGATCCGCTGTGCCGATCCGTACGCCCTGTCCAAGGAGGCCGACGAGGCGACGGCGCGGATGTTCTGCCGCCGGTACGGCATGACCATCGCGGCACTCCGGTTCGCCTGGGTCGCCTCGCGGGAGGCGCAGTTGAGCGGTACCGCGCTGCGCGGGGAGCTCGACCGCTCCGACGAGATCCGCAACCTGTGGGCATACGTCGACGACCGGGATGCGGCTCGGGCGTGCCGGTTGGCGCTGGTCACGGCGGCGCGGCGGCCGTACGGTTTCGCGGCCCTGCACATTGTCGCCGCGGACGTGCTGGCCCGCGAGCCGCTGGCCGAGCTGGTCGCCCGCTACGCTCCCGACGTGGAAATCCGGTCCGACCCGGGACCCACCGGCGGCGCCTGGTCCGTGGCCCGCGCCGAGGAGGTCATCGGGTGGCGACCCGAGCACTCTTGGCGGGACGAGCCCGCCCACTGACCGCGGAGGATCAGCGGCTCACTGCAGCGAGCTGGTGAGCCGCATCAGGTTGTCGAAGAGCTTCTCCCGGCGCGGACGCTTCAGCCAGTCCTCGAGCAGGATCTCCTTGCTCTTCGCGCGATAGTCGTCCTCCACCCGGCGCATGTCGTCGACGAACTCGGTGCCCTCCACCAGCACCATCAGCTCCATGTGCAGGCTGAGGGAGCGGATGTCGAGATTGCTGGTGCCGATCACGGCGACGTCGTCGTCGAAGGACAGGTGCTTGGCGTGCAGGATGTACGGCGGCGGATACATGTAGATCCGCACCCCGGCCCGCAGCAGCTCCTCGTAATAGGAGCGCTGGGCGTGGTACACCATGAATTGGTCGCTGACCTCGGACACGAACAGCTCGACGTCCAGCCCGCGGCTGGCGGCGACGACCAGGGCACGCTGGATGGGCTCGTCGGGAACGTAATAGGGGCTGGTCACGCTGACCCGCCACTTGGCGGAGTGGATCAACCCCGCGAACAGCTTGGCGTTGTTGTCGTTGTCGAACGTGGGGCCGCTCGGCAGCACCTGCATGTCCAGTGCGGTGGGATCCTCGTGCAGCTCGATGTTGACCGTGCTGACCGCGGGCAGCTCCCCGGTGTCGGCGTACCAGTCGCTGGCGAAGACCGCCTCGAGCTCGCGCACCGCCGGACCGGTGACCCGCATCATCAGTTCCTGCCACTGCAGGCCGCGTTCGATGTTCTTCTTCTTGTTGTAGCTGCGATCGGTCAGGTTCTGCGATCCGGTGTGGGCGACCTCCCCGTCGACGATCACGATCTTGCGGTGGTTCCGCAGATCGGGCCGGCGCCACTGCCCCTTGAAGGGCTTGATCGGCAGCATCTGGACGTACTCCGCGCCCATGTCGGCGAACGTCTGAATCGCCTTCTTGCGATTCGGGTAGCCGATCTGGGCGATGTGGTCGGAGAGCACGCGAACCTTGACACCACGCTGGCAGGCCCGGGCCAGTGCATCGAAGAACGGTTGGGTCACGGTGTCGAGGACGAGGATGAAGAACTCCACGTGCACCCACTTCTGGGCCCGGTCGATGTCGGCGATCATCGAATCGAACGAACCGACGTAGTCCCCGTTGAGCGTCGCGTGGTTGCCGCCGACCATGGGCAGCGCACCGAGTTCACGGTTCATCCGCACCATCGAGGCGAGATAGTCCGGCCACTCTCCTTCGCGGCTGACCAGATGCAGCCCCTCGGTGCGTTCGAGGATCAGCCGGTTCACCTCCCGCTGCTTCTCCTTGCGCGACTTGGGCAGCTTGGGACTGCCGACCAGCAGGAAGAACAAGATCCCGACCACCGGCAGGAAGACGAACATCAAGATCCAGGCGATCGCCGAGGACGGGTTGCGGTTCGACGCCACGTAGGCGCCGACGATGATCACCAAGATGATGTTGAGGATCAGGAGCAGCCACGGCACCAGGTCGGCAAGCATGGCTGCACCCTAGGGGAGCCCACCTGGCGTGCCATCCCCCCACTCGGGTGAGGCTGCGCCCGCGGGAATCACGGACCACGCAGATGCCCGAGCGCACAAAGGGGGCAGCCCGCCCCGGAGGTTCGGCAAGACCGGGGCGGGCTGCGGGCGGGGAGCTGTCGACGCGGGTCAACCGACCGGCGTGAGCTCGTCGGATCCCACCGGGGTGTCGCGCGGGACGACACCGGTTCCGGTCGCGACGGGCTTCACCCGAGCCGGCCGGGGGGACCGCCGGGCCGATCGGGTCGCGTGGCGACGCTCCCGGACAGCCTCCATGACCGCGTGACGAGCGGCCGCGGTGCGGCTGACCTGGTCGTGGTAGTCGGGGGTGGAGACGCCGACCCAGGGGCCGACGCCGGACGGATGTGCCTGAACGCTGAACATGATCGCTACTCCTGGAAGGATGGGTCCGCCCCGGCGGACCGGTGGCGGGGCAGGGCGTGCGGACTCCACCGCGGACGCGACGGGTGGGTCGTGACGGACGGCGCTGGGATCAGCGCGGGAGGCGTGGCCGACGCCAGGCGTCAGGCGTGCGTGCCGAGGACGATGCCCCGGACCGCGGCAGTGTCGGCCGGAGCGCCGAACCGGCCGGAATCGGCGAGCTCGAGAGTCATGATCATCGGGGCACCTCCCTTCCAAGAGGCCGGGGCCGGAGTTGTCTGGGCCGCGGCTTCTTTGCGTTGACCTCGACAGTACGGATCGCTGCGCCGCCCCACAACTGGTTTTCCGTGGCGGCTCACTATCGTGGGAACACCGGCGACGGAAAGGATGATCATGTCGGACTTCTCGACTCGCCCCGACGACGTACCCGCGGAGGACTGGGCTGAGCAGCTGCAGGACGCTGATCCGGCCCGTGAGGAGGAGGCGGAGCTGGAGCCGGCGGCCGGCAGGCGGGACGCGGCCGAGGCCGATGACGCCGACCTCGCCGAGCAACGCTCCGAGGTCTTCCTCGAAGAGGAGTAGCGCCCGGGGCGCATGATGACCCGCCTTGCAGCGGACCGCTGTGACGCAGCCGTCACTCCCCGCCGATAGATTGCCCGATGTGGATGAGGAGTCGACACCGGCGACGTCCGGCACCGAGCGGGCACACCGGCTGCTCCGCTCCCATGATGCACCCGACCTGCTCTACGGCGCCGTGGTCGCCGGCTCGGTCCTGGCGGTGTCCAGCGCCCATGCTCCGTCGTCGACGCCCGTGGCCCTGGCCACGATCGGCGTCACCTTGATCTACTGGCTGGCCCACGTCTACGTCGACGCGGTCGGCAACCGGTACCGCGACCAGGGGCGGAGCATGGTCTCGCGGGTGGCGGAGTCGATGCGGGACTCGCGGGAGGTGCTGGTGGGCTGCATCCCGCCGATCGCGATCTTCCTGATCGCCAAGCTCTTCGGCGCCGACACCTCGACCGCCGCTTTGGTGGCGCTCTGGTTCACCGCCATCCTGCTGGTGGCCGCCGGTGCCGGTGCTGCCTATCTCGCCGGGGTCCGCGGGCTGCCGCTGGTCATCGAGTCGGCGATCTCGGGGATGTTCGGTCTTCTGGTGGTCGGGCTGAAGTTCCTGCTGCACTGACGCCGAGCCGGCCGACGGGTCGTCGACCACCGCCGAGGACCCCCATCAGGTCTCCAGCGGGCGCCCGTCACCGGCCCAGGCCGATACGCCCCCGTCGAGGTTGACCGCCTCGCGACCCCGCGCGGCGAGATAGGCCGTGACCCGGGCAGACCGGCCGCCGACGGCACAGATGCACACCACCCGGTCCTCGATCTCCTCGATCCGCGCGACGACCTCGTGCATCGGGATGTGGACCGATCCGGGGATCCGGCCCGCTGCCCACTCGTCGTCCTCGCGGACGTCGATCAGTTGCCAGCCGTCGGTACGAAGGCGGTCGAGATCGCTGGTGCTGACCGCGGGAACCGGGGAACCGAACACCCCGCGAGCCTAGTCGGGGGGTTCGGCACGGTCATCGGCCGTCGGTCGGCGGACCGGGTGGAGGCACGGGCGGGGAGGCTCTAGAGTCCCAGTATCCGGTGCGAGCGCGCGCGAGACCTCAGCGTGTGCGGCCGCGGGTCGCTCTCCGCCGGCGTCGCCCCACGCGCAACGAAGGCTCGGTGGAATGTCTGTTCGGTCGCATCGTCAACGCCGACTCCGCGTCTCCTCGCTCGCTGCCATGGCCAATCCGTCGTCTCAGCGCCTCGACGTGTGGCACCTGCTGGACGACGCGACCCAGCAGCTGGCGGCTGTCCACCGGGCGGGTTACGACACCCGTCAAGAGGAGAGCCGGGTGCGCCGGCAGCTGTCCCGGCTCGGCTCATACGAGCGGTTCTGGCTCTATCCGGGGCCGCGAGTGCTCGCGGAGCTCCACGAACACCTCGACGCGATGGACACCGTCGCGCTGTCGGAACAGGCGTCGCTGGCCGCGCGCCTGCTCGAGGAGTACGGGGACCGGGCCGCTCTGTTCGACGACAGCAGTCCGCTGGAGGAGCAGGAGCTGGTGGCGCGCGCCACCCGGCAGCAGTTCTACACCGTGCTGCTGGCCGACGACTCGCCGATCACCGGCCCCGACGGCCTCGCGGGCTCGCTGCGAGCCCTGCGCCGGACCACCGACGACATCCAGTACGAGATCCTCCTCGTCGGCAGCGTCGAGGACGCGATCACCGCGGTCGCACTGAACGGGGAGATCCAGGCCGCGATCATCCGGCACGACCTGCCGCTGCGGTCGCGTGAACGGTTGCCGATCATGACCCGGTTGCTCGGGGTCGACGAGATCGCGGTGGCCACCGACCGGACCTACGACTGGGTCGAGTGTGGACAGTGGATCCGCGAGTTGCGCCCGCGGATCGACCTCTACCTGTTGACCGATGAGTCGATCGTGGCGGGTGCGGAGGAGGCCCCGGGCCTGTACGACCGCACGTTCTATCGGCTCAACGACGTCACCGATCTGCATTCCACGGTGCTGGCCGGGATCCGCAGCCGTTACACCACGCCGTTCTTCGACGCCCTGCGCGCGTACGCGGCCTCGCCGGTCGGGCAGTTCCACGCGTTGCCGGTCGCCCGCGGGGCCAGCATCTTCAACTCCCGCTCGCTGACCGACATGGGCGAGTTCTACGGCCGCAACATCTTCATGGCCGAGACCTCCTCGACCTCGGGCGGCCTGGACTCCCTGCTGGATCCGCACGGCGCCCTGCGCGACGCGATGGACAAGGCCGCCGAGACCTGGAACAGCAACGCGACGTACTTCGTCACCAACGGCACCTCGACGGCGAACAAGATCGTCGTGCAGTCGCTGACCCGTCCGGGCGACATCGTGCTGATCGACCGGAACTGCCACAAGTCCCACCACTACGGTCTGATGCTTGCCGGTGCTAACCCTGTCTATCTGGATGCGTATCCGTTGCAGGACTACTCGATCTACGGCGGCGTGCCGCTGCAGACGATCAAGCAGACACTGCTGGACCTGGAGGCCGAGGGACGTCTGGACCAGGTGCGGATGGTGCTGCTGACCAACTGCACCTTCGACGGCATCGTCTACAACCCGCAGCGGGTGATGGAGGAGGTGCTGGCCATCAAGCCGGACATCTGCTTCCTCTGGGACGAGGCGTGGTATGCGTTTGCGGTGTCGGTGCCGTGGGTGCGGCAGCGCACCGCCATGGTGGCGGCCGAGCGGCTCGAGGACCGGCTGCACGATCCGGCCTACGCTGCCGAGTACGCCCGCTGGAAGGCGGTGATGGCGGGGGTCCCGCGCAGTGAGTGGGCTCACCACCGGTTGCTGCCGGACCCGGAACGGGCCAGGATCCGGGTCTATGCGACGCACTCGACGCACAAGTCGCTGTCGGCGCTGCGGCAGGCGTCGATGATCCACGTCCGCGACGCCGACTTCAACCGTCACACCCGTGAGGCGTTCGGCGAGGCCTTCCTCACCCACACCTCGACCTCGCCGAA
>DASTGF010000337.1:0-8284 GCA_035719255.1 Microlunatus sp.
CGACCAGGGCCGCAGGGATGCCGACCACCGATGCGGGGGCCGCGCTGCGAAGGGCGTTGCCCAGGGACCGCAGGCCGAGTCCGGCGTCGGCCACGACGATCGAAGCCCCGACCCGCCAGCAGGCGTACGCGGTCGCGGTCAGCCGGGCACCGGGCGGCACCAGCAGCGCCACCCGCGATCCGGGACGTACGCCCACGGCCCTCAGCCGGTCGGCGGCCGTACCGACCCGGCGTTCCAGTTCGGCCCAGCTCGTCGTCACGGTGCGCCGGCCACGGAGCTCGACGATGGCCGGTGCCTCGGAACCGGCGCGTTCGGCGATGCGCGAGCCCAACCGACCGGCCGCATCCCCGCCCGGATCCGAGGAGCTGACGGCCGGCGCTGGCTCGGGTGGGCGCTGGCCGATCCAGCGCCAGACCTGCTGGGCGAGTTCCGGGACGTCCTCGGTGACCAGGTGCGATGCCCGTGGATAGCGGTGTACGGCGGCCCGGGGGAGTCGGAGCTCCAGGTCGTGCAGGAACGCCTCGGTGAAGATGGGGTCCCGCGCCCCCCACAGCAGCAGTGCGGGCACGTCGGCCAACTCGCTCATCCGGCCGGCGATCCGGGCCAGCTCGGCGCGACTCGGGTGGTCGGCCTCGGCCGGGATGTCGGCGACGAAGTCCCCGATCGCCCGGCGCCGCTCGGGATCGCGATACGGCGCGCGGAGGGCCCGGCGGACCGCCTCCGCCGGCAGCGGTGAGGACAGCGCAGGCGCGCCCCGCACGAAGGCCGAGGTGCGGACGCAGGCCAGTTCCCGGAGGGCGGCGGACCGCGCCAACCGGATCAGCGGAGGCAGCCCGGTCCCGGCGGGGAACGCGACGCCGGTGTTGGTGAGCACGAGGCCGCGAACCTGGGCTCGATGGTCGACGGCCCAGCCCAGGGCGATCGGACCACCCCAATCGTGGGCCACGACCACGGTCGGACCGCTGAGGCCCAGCGCTGCTGTCACCCGGTTGAGATCGTCGACCCGCTCGGCGAGGGTGCGGGGTCGCTGCGTGCGGTCCGACCAGCCCATTCCGAGCTGGTCGGGTGCGATCACGCGCCAGCCGGGCGGCGCCGCGGCCAGGAAGCGACGCCACAGATACGACCAGGTGGGGTTGCCATGGAGGCAGAGCAAGGTCCCGGCCGACGGTTGGGCGCCGTTGTCCAAGACGTGCCACCGGCGCGGGATGCGGTCGCCGTCGGTGACCGTCAGATAGCGGGACCAGGCGGCGTCCACCCCCGGCAGTTGGTCCGCGGCGCCGGGACGGCCGCCGACGAGTTCAGTCAGCCCGTCGGTCGTCGTGTGGGCCTCCGCCGGCCGGGCGCCGGCTGTCACCATTCGATCTCGGCGAAGGAGGTGTTGAGGCCGGAACCGATGCCGAGCAGCACGACGCGGTCTCCGCTGCGGATGGCGTCGACGTGCCGGGCCAGGGTGAACGGGACGGCAGCCGGGCCCATGTTGCCGAAGTGGGGCAGGGTCATCGGGAAGCGTGCGACGTCGACCTCCAGCCGCTTGGCCATCGCGGCGATGTGCGCGACCGAGGTCTGGTGGGCGATGAACCAGTCGATCGAGTTCCAGTCGAACTCGTCCACGGCGTCGCGCCAGGTGTCGACGGCCAGCGCGATGCCGGCGTCGAACAGCTTCCTGGAGTCGGTCCGCATCCGCTCCAGGTCCCCGACGCACAGGTCGTGGTGCTCGGTCCCGGCCCGGCTGACCCCGCCGATGATCCGATGCCCTCCCGGATGGCGATCCGCCGGTCCGAGGACCATCGCGGCTGCTCCCGATCCCAGGGTCAAGGTCGCGAACTGGTTCCGGATGTCGGTGGCCGTCGCGGTCTCGGTGGCGAGCCGCTGGAGCGTCAGCTCCTGGGTGTACCGGGAGCCTTCCGCGTCGACGATGAGGGCGTACTCGGCCTGGCCGGCGTCGATCATCGTGCCGGCCAGCTGGATCGCGTTGATGAACCCCAGGCACGCGTTGGCCAGGTCGAAGTTCAGGCAACCGCTCGGCAGGTCGAGCTGATGGTGGACCGCGGCCGCGGTGGAGGGTTCCAGATAGGCGCGGGAGACGGCGGTGTTGATCATGACACCGATCTGCGAGGCGTCGATCCCCGACTCCGCCAGCGCCTTGGCCCCCGCCATCGCGGCGGCGTCGGTGAAGCTGACGTCCGCCGGCCACCAGCGCCGCTCCTCCACCCCGGCGAGCTTCTCCAGCATGCCCGCACGCATGCCGACCCGCTCGTACGTCCCCGCGAGCCGCGCGTCGAACGCCGCCGACGGCACGACCACCGGTGCCTCGACCGCGACCACCGACAGGATCGAGCAGTTGGCGTGCCGAAAGCTTCCGTTGCCACTCATGGGCTAACTCTTACCCCGATCGCGGTGGGTCCGCGCGCTGGGGTGCCGGGGTGGACGGTCCACCCGGCACGAGTTGTCAGGGCTACAGCGGGCGATAGCCCTCCGTACGCCTGACACGAGGGGTTCAGCCGGCGGCCTTCTTGACCAGTGTGCGCAGCTTCTTCTCGACCTCGTCGGTGACCTCGAGCACCGCGTACGACGTCGGCCACATCACCCCGTCATCGAGCAGCGCGTCCTCGTTGAAGCCGACCGTGCCGTAACGGGTGTCGAATTTCGAGCTCGGCTGGTAGAACACCACGATTTTCCCGTCGCGTGCGTAGGACGGGAACCCGTACCAGGTCTTGGGGTCCAGATGCGGCGCCTCCTCGGTGACAAAGGTGTGCAACCGCTCGGCGATCTGCCGGTCCTGGCCGGTGAGCGCGGCGATCGCGTCCAGGCACGCCTGCGCCTCACGCTCCTTCTTGGCCGACCCCTTGCCGCCCTGAGCCTGCGCCCGAAGTTCTTCGGCTCGTTGTTTGATGGCGGCCAGCTCGGCCTCGTTGAAGCCGCTCTTGTGGGTCGTGCTCTTCTCGCTCGTGCTCTTCTCGGTCGTGCTCTTTGCCATCAGTTCTGTCCCTTCGTGAGCTCCTGGATGCGAATGAGATTGCCGGCCGGATCGCGGACCGCCGCGTCGCGGACCCCGTAGTCCTGGACGATCGGCTCCTGAACGATGTCGACGCCGGAGGACTCGAGTTCGGCGAAGGTCCGGTCGAGGTCTTCCGTGGCGAGATTGACGCCGAAGTAGGACCCTTTGGCGATCAGCGCCAGCACCGCGTCGCGCTCGTCGGCGGTGATGTCGTGGCCCACCGCGGGTGGATGCAGCACGATCGCCGTGTCGGGTTGGCCCACCGGTCCGACCGTGATCCAGCGCAGGTCGCCGTAACCGACGTCGAGCCGCACCTCGAAGCCGAGCACGTCGCGATAGAACGCCAATGATGCCTCGGGATCCAGCTGGGGCAGGAAGCTCGAGTGAATGGTGATTGCCATGCTGATCACGCTACGGGCCCGGCAGGGGGCGGCGCTTCTCGATTCCTGATCGGTCTGGTGACCTGACGGGCGATGCAGGGCGGCATGCCGGGACGAAACGGTGCGCCCTGGTCGCGATACACGCTGGGCGGCACCCCGACGAGTTCGGTGAATCGGGTGCTGAACGTACCGAGCGACTGGCAGCCGACCGCGAAACACACCTCGGTGACGCTGAGATCTCCGCGCCGCAGCAAGGCCATCGCCCGCTCGATCCGCCTCGTCATCAGGTAGGCGTACGGGGTCTCGCCATAAGCGAGCTTGAACTGGCGGCTCAGGTGACCGGTGGAGAGGTTGACGTCCCGCGCCAGCGAGGGGATGTCGAGCGGTCGTGCGTAGTCGCGGTCCATCCTGTCGCGCACCCGGCGCAGCAGGACGAGGGTCGCCAGGTCCGGCCGTTCACCTGCCATGTCCGTGGATGCTCTCACGCAGGTCGCGGGTCGGTGAGGAAGGCGCGGATGATCATGTCGACCTCGGCCGCCCGGTCGCCGAGCCAGAGGAGATGAGTGGGCGCTTCGCTGTCCACCACCCGGGCCGTGGGCAGGGTGGCGGCCAGGCGCGCCGGATGATCATCCCAGGCGACCGCCGCATCGGCTCGCGTGGCCACGATCAGCACCGGCTGGTGCACCTTCGCGGCAACATCGGTCGGTGGCCTCAGATCGATCATGAAGCCGGCCGCGGAACGACAGCTCAGCAGGAAATCCGCCGCTGCGGAGGCATCGGCTCCGAGGCGTCGAACCGCTTCGTCACCGGGCAGGGTGGACAGGCTCGTGATCAGTCGCGGCAGTGCTTGGCCCGGGTTTCGGCGGAGCATGCCGTGCACCACGGCCCAGGTGAATTGCTGCGTGCTGGGCCGGAAGACGATGCGAGCGATCCGCCGCAGCCGCGGTCGGGGCCACTCACCGAAGCCCACCGGGCTGATCAGGATCACCCGATCGACGAGCTCCGGCGCGTACGCCGCAAGGGTGAGCGCCGACCGGGCGCCGATCGAGATCCCGACGGCGGTGACCGGACCGTCGAAGCCGAGCCGCCGGATCAGGCCGGCGACCCGGACCGCGAACTCGGGCGCCGACGGCCCGGCATCGGCAGCGGTACGCCCGTAACCGGGCCGCGAGACCACGAGGACGGCGAAGCCGGCGGCCCGATATACCTCCTCGCCGAAGCGGCAGCGCGCCGACATGTGGCCGCCGTGCAGTACCACGGCGAGCGGTCGGTGCGGACCGGAGCCGGATGCCGGAGCGGGGCCGGTCAGCCGGTACTCGATCCGGTGGCCGTCGAGTTCGGCCAGCTCCGTCGCGGGAGGGCGCACAGCCTGATTCTCCGCGTCGGCCGGACCGGTCGGAAGGCCGCCTCGGTGTCGGCGGCGGGACGTCGCTCGCGTGCCGGTGCGTAGCCGGTTCAGTCGGGCAGTCCGAGGCGCCAGACCTGCACCGGCCCGTCGGTCTCCACCAGCCAGTGCGCTCGCGGTCCTGGGTAGTGCCGGGTGGTGTACGAGCCGTGCGGGCCAAAGGTCTCGACGAGACTCCCGTCCACCAGGATCCGCGCCGGACCGTCGGACTGGGTGACCACATGCTCCTCGCCGGAGTCGGGGTCGATCGTGCGGAGCAGCACCCGATCCTTCGCCAGGACCTCGAACGCCCGGTCGGTGATGGGCCGCCGCGGACCGCAGGCGACGGTGTCCCGGCGCAGTGCGGCCAGCTCGGTGGCCGGCTGGCAGCGGACGTGACCGTCGACGAGGGTCAGCTCTCGCGGCGAGGTCAGCGTGCCGCACCATCCGGCTTCCCGGATGGCCTCGTCGCTGCGGTCGGCTCCCTCCCACGCCCATCCCCACAGCAGCACCCGGTCGGCCTCGACCAGCACCTGCGGTGCGTAGAACGTCGGCCCCGTGTCCAGCGTCCCCCCGGTTCGGCTGACGAAGCGCAGACCGTCGGCCTCGGCGACCACGTCGCCGACGAGGTAGCGGACCCCGCTCAGCACGTGGTTGCGCCACAGCGAGAGCAGGAGGACCCACGCATCACCCAGCCGGACGAGATTGGGACACTCCCAGATGTTGGCGGCCGCCGTCGCGGCGGCGACCGGGTCGTCGGTACTCAGGAACGGGCGCAGATAGGTCCAGTGGCCCAGGTCGTCGCAGGCGTACAGCAGCAGCTGGGGCGAGCCCATCACGTGACCGGCGCCCTGGACCGCATACCGGCGCCCGTCGTGGAGGAACACAAAGGGGTCGCGGACGTCGGAGATGGCTTCGTCCTCAGGGGTACCGATCCGCCACGTGTCGTCGCTGACCCAGGAGCGCAGGCTGCGGTCACTGCGGGCGAGGACGACTCCGGCGTCGTGCGCGCTGCTGCGGACACCGGTGTAGACCGCCGTCGGCACCCCGGCGTCGTCGACCACGCACCCGGACCAGCAACCGCCCTCGTCACCAGACCCGGGGCGTGGTGCGAGGGCGATCGGCTCGGTGATCCAGTGCAGCAGGTCCGGTGAGCTGACGTGCCCCCAATGGACGTTCGCGTGCACCGGCTCGGCGGGGTTGAACTGGAAGAAGACGTGATAGGTGCCGTCGATCCGGCACAAGCCGTTGGGGTCGTTCAGCCAGCCGTGCTCGGGGTGGATGTGCAGCACGGGGCGAGCCGGGTCGTCCGACGTGGCCTTCGAGCCGCCATGGCGGCTCGACGCGACAACGGGGCTCTCCGGGGACAGCGTCACTTGCTCACTCCTGCAGTGAGACCCTCACGAAAGGGCCGTTGACCGACGATGAACACGATCTGGGCCGGGATCACGGAGATCACGACACCTGCCAGCACGGGCGCGACACTACCGTTGCCGACGGTGCCCTGCAGCGCCACCAGCCCCGACGGCATGGTGACGTTCTGCCAGACAACCGCCTGCGCGGGTCATCCCCACGACCCCCTGAGCCAAGCGCGCGACGAGCTCGTTGCCACCACTGTGGACGGGCACCGACGGCAGGTTCGCCGCGATCATCGCCGTCATGCGCCGCAGTCGGGCGGCTGCGGAGGAGAATCGGGTGGGTGACGGGTGAGGATCTCTGGTCGGGACCGGTGGCGGTGATGCTGGCCAAGGCGCAGGACGCGATTCCTGGGCCTGCGGCGCTGCCGGGCGGGACGATCTGGGAGCTGAAGTACGACGGCTACCGCTCCGTCCTGCGTTCCGGGGAAGAAGGCACATCGCTGTGGTCACGACAGGGCACCGACCTGTCCGGGATCTTCCCCGAACTCATCGGTGCGGCCACCGAGCAGTTGCCGGACGGCCTGCTGCTGGACGGGGAGGTGGTGATCTGGCGCGACGGACGGCTCGACTTCGACCAGCTGCAGCAGCGGATGGGTGCGTCGGCCGCGGCCGTGGCTCGGTCGGCGAGCGAGCATCCGGCGTCGTACATTGCCTTCGACCTCCTGGCCGTCGGCGGGATCGACGTGCGCAGCTCGCCGTGGCGCGACCGCCGGACGCTGCTCGAGGAACTGGCTCAGGGATTCGCGCCACCGTTGGAACTCTCGCCCTACACCGATGACCACGCCACCGCGGAGCAGTGGTTCCACGACTACCCGGCCGCTGGTGTCGAAGGACTGGTGGCCAAGGGTGCCGGCTCGCCCTACCGGTCGGGGGTGCGCGGCTGGATCAAGATCAAGGCGCGGCACAGCGTGGATGCGGTCGTCGGCGCGGTGATCGGATCGGTCGAACGACCCGAAGCCCTGGTGGCGGGCCGCCGGACTGCCGACGGCGAGCTGATCGTCCTGGGTCGCTCCGGTCCGCTGAATTCGGCTCAGGCGCGAGAGCTGGCTCTACTTCTCCGCGTCGCCGTGAACGATCATCCATGGCCGGCTCATCTCGGCTCGGGCCACTTCGGTGGTCCGGTGGCGATCACTCAGGTCGAGCCGACGGTGGTGATCGAGGTGGCCGCGGACACCGCTCTGCAGGGCGGCCGGCACCGGCACCCGCTACGCCTGCTGCGGATCCGCCCGGAACTCACTCCCGACGATCTGGCGCCCATCGGTGAGGACCTCGCGCCTCCCGGACGATGACGGCACGTGCCGCGGACTCACCCGGCTCCTCTCCTGATCTCAGAGCCTGACGTCGCCCTGCGCGGCTGAACCCGCCAGGAGGGTTGACTACACCCCAAAGGGGGTAATCACCTCGCCATGGAGGACGCGAGGCAGCCGGCCGACCGCCCGATCCGCCTTGCCTTGGTCGACGACTACGACGTGGTGGTGATCGGTACGGCCACCATGCTCACTCCCTATCGAGAACGCGTGATCATCTGCGAGATCGACACGAACCAGCCGCTGGACGACCCGGTCGACATCGCCTTGTACGACTCGTTCGCGCAGCCCGAGTCGGACCAGGGCGATCTCGACACCCTGATCGCCAGCCCGCAGGCCCGCCGGGTGGTCGTCTACACGTGGAACTTCCATCCCGAGCTGATTGTGGCCGCGCGCCGCAAGGGTGTGGCGGGTTATCTGTCGAAGGCCTTGCCGGCGCGTGCACTGGTGGCTGCCCTCGAGGACGTCCACCGCGGCGAGCTGGTGGTCAGCGACCCACCGGGTCGCGCGCGCGCCGCCGTTGGGCTCGACTGGCCGGGCCGGGGGGAAGGCCTCACCGACCGAGAGGCCGAGGTGCTGGCCCTGATCGCCCAAGGGCGCAGCAATACCGACATCGCACACGTCACGTACCTCAGTCCGAACACCGTGAAGTCCTACATCCGATCGGTGTACCGAAAGATCGGCGTCTCCAGCCGGACGCAGGCGGTGCTGTGGGGCGTCCGGAACGGATTCACCCCCGATCACCATCGGATCGACCATTGGCGCGGTGGTCCGTAAAGCTGCCGAGCTGTCAGGTG
>DASTGF010000338.1:0-4022 GCA_035719255.1 Microlunatus sp.
GCGTCGGATCGTGGGCTGGCAGGTCTCCACCAGCCTGCGCACCGATCTCGCCCTGGATGCCCTCGAGATGGGTCTGTGGGCTCGTCAGCGGGCCGGGGAGGACGTCAGCGGACTCGTACATCACAGCGACCGCGGCGCCCAATATCGAGCCGTGCGCTACACCGAGCGGCTCGCCGATGCCGAAGCGGTCGCCTCGGTAGGCAGCAAGGGCGACTCGTTCGATAACGCCATGGCCGAGGCGCTGAACTCGCTGTTCAAGGCCGAGTGCATCCGCAACCCCGTTCTGCGCGGGGCCGGATGGCGCGGCATCGACGATGTCGAACTCGCCGTCGCCACCTGGACCGACTGGTACAACCATCGACGCCTTCATGGCGAGATCGGCCACGTCCCACCAGCTGAGTACGAGACCAGCTACTGGGCAAACACCATGATCAACAACTACCCTGACAACCGAGTCCTCACCAAGGCCGGAACCAACTAACCGAGCCTCCACTCAAGTCGGGGCGATTCACAACGACGTGTCGACGTGCCCACCAAACAGACCGGGCAGATCGCCGACATCCTGGTGGACCGCACAAACCCGCACCCAGACCCACACCCAGCCAATCACCCTCGCCCAGACAGGCTGGAGATGAGTGAACCGCAGCGGAGGACACCGACCGTGGTGTGGTGGCGCTCTCGCGTCACCATGAGCCAGATGCAGCGCAGCCATCGGATCGGCTGGGTCGACGTGACCGGCAGACCACACGGCCAGCTCAACATCGTCAACCAACATCTCCGGCTCGACCCACGCACCATCGAAACGGCACTGGCCCACCACCTCGTCCCGCACCCCTATCCTCAACAGCCGGCGATCCACGCCGCCGGACTGGTCGACCCCGAGCAGCTCAGCAGCGAAGCACAGCTCATCCTCGACGGTCACACCATCACCGATGCCGACCTGGCCACCGCCTACGGCCTCGACATCGTCGCCGGCGTGTCGGCCCGACTCCACGGAGCCGGGCCGAGGGCAGTGATCGCGATCGAGAAACACCTCGGCGAGCCTGTCCGCGCCGCTACGATGACCGCCATACACCACGCGGTCGCCGACTTCGCCGCCGCCGACCCCAACGAACTCACCGCCACCGGCTGGCACAGCCTCGGCGAAGGCCGCTGGCAGCTTCTCCTCCACCAACACTGACCAGCAGAACCTGTCAACAGTGACCGTGTGCGTGACGCGGTGGCTGTGACGCATGGCGCGGAGCAGGATGCGACGAACGATCCTCATCCGGTCCCCATGATCGCCGCGCCGCGTCGAACGGGCCGCGTCGAACGGGAAGGGGTGGCATACCACCTCCGATTCAGCTCCTCGTTCCAACCACCCTCATCGGGGACAAAACTCGCCGCACGACAGCCCCAGGAACGTTCACGATCCTGGTGCCGCCACGTAGCCTCTTCCTCCTCCACGTGGCGGACGATCGGCCCGCCGCAGTAGCGGCACGTCGCGTTCTCGTAGTTGCCCTCCCAGGCCCGCGCCGCCTCCTCCAGGGCGTTCTCGACGTCCAGGCGGGTTGTCAGCGCCGGGTCCAGGCTGCGAACCAGCGCCAGCGCGACCTCGATCGGACTGCTCAGCCGGGCCACGACCCTCACGCCAGCCCAGCGCCTTCGCGACGATCTGGCCCGCGATGGGTGTCAACCCGCGCGTGGACGGCCACCCTGTCCCTGTGGCCTCGATCGTCGCGCCCATGGTTGTCAGGCACGTGCCAGGCGTCCAGACCTACCGCGGCAGGTTCAGATGCACCCACGTGGGAAGATGGCGGCACAGCCGAGGCGCGCAGCCAGTCGCGCAGGCTGGGTTCGTCCGGTGAACCGGTCCCTGGCCGACCGAGATCAGCTCCGGGCACTTCGGCGGCGGGCGTATCGAGCTCACCCGAGTCGAACCCGCGACCGTCGTCGAGGTCAGCGCCGACCCCGCCACCAGCAGCAACCGGCCACGGCACATCCTCCGATTCGTCAGGTTGCTCCCCGACCTGACCCCTGCCGACCTCGAGCCGGCCGACTGATTATGCGGTTCTGAACCTCTGAGGTAACGACCGACTCCTCGTCACGTCAAGACAGTTCGTGCTGCCGCTGACAGTCCCAGGACCTGCGGCCGAGCGCCAGCGGTCAGCGGATCAGATCGTTGACCTTCCTGGTGTCACCAGCGGTGTGCCCTCGCGTCCGCGGACGTACGGGCCAATGTAGATCTCCTTCTCCGCCCGGTGTTCATCACCATCAGCCGTGACCTGGCCGTCCACGAGGAGCAGCGGCAACGCGCCGTCGAGCTGGTCGCCAAGTTCGACGCCGACGGGCATACCTTGGCTGGCCGATCAGAACCGCGCCGTTCTCGCTCAGCTCGACCAACGGATCGCCGAGATCAGGCGAGGTCGTACTGCCGGTCAGGTGACAGGAGTTGGCCATGTCGCCTGAACCGGTCATCCCGTTGGCCGCAGCCGCGCGGCGACGTCACGAGCAGGCGTTGGAACGAACGGCAGAGGTGTTGCGGCAGTTCGAGGACGACGGCCGGCCGCTCACCTATGCCGCCGTCGCTGCTGTGGCGCAGGTGAGCCGGGCCTGGCTCTACACCCAACCCGACATCCGCGCAGTCATCGAGCGGCTCCGTGAGATCAACGGCCGCTCCACCACCACGCCCGTTCCCACCCGGCAGCGAGCCTCGGAGGCCTCACTGCTGCGACGACTGGAAGCCGCCACGCCCGCAACCAGCAGCTCACCCGCGACGTCGCCGAGCTTCGTGCGCGGCTGGCCGTCGCTCACGCCGACCTCCGGGAAGCCCGGCAGACAGGCGCAGCTCTTCGGCGTTGATCGTGCGGCGGGATGGCTAGCTGCAGACCCCTGGACTCAAGTCATGGCGGCGGCCAGATCCGCCGCCGCCCTTGCTTGTGGGTTCGGTAGCGTCTAGTCATGCCACAGGCCCGCGCACCGCAGACGCAACCGTTCGGCCCGGAGGCCTTTCAGCGGGAGGAGCAGACCGTTTTGCGCTGGCTCGGCATGGCCGGCTTCCTGCTGAACGCCCGTGGCACGACGGTGATGATCGACCCGCTGCTGGGCGACTTCGACATGCCGGTGATGATCGACTTCCCGGTTCCGGCGGACGCGGTGCCTCGGCTCGATGCGGTGCTTGTCACGCACAGCGATAACGACCACTTCAGCGTTCCGACCTGCCGTCGGCTGGCGCCGGTCACCACCGCCTTCCACTCCACCCGTTACGTCGACACGCTGATGCAGGCCGAAGGCTTCCCGTCCACCGGTCACGACATCGGCGACCGGTTCGCCGTTGGCCAGGTCGAGGTAGAGGTGACCCCGGCCGACCACGCCTGGCAGAACGACAGCCCGGGTGCCGCCGAGCGCGTCTTTCAACCTGAGGACTGCTGCGGCTTCTGGATCAGCACCCCCGACGGCATTCTGTGGGCGCCAGGCGACTCCCGACTAATCGAGAAGCACCACCTGCATATGCCGACGCCGGACGCCATGCTGTTCGACTTCTCCGACAGCGAATGGCATTTCGGCCTCGACGGGGCGGTCGCCATGGCCAACGCCTACCCAGAGACCCCGCTGCTGCTGCACCACTGGGGCTGCGTCGACGCCCCCGACTTCCCGCCGTTCAACGCCGACCCCGCCAGCCTGCCGGATCGGGTCGTCAACCCGCACCGCATCGTCGTGCTCGCCCCCGGGCAGCCCTACACCCTGCGCCCGCTGTCGTCTTGAACCGTCCACCAGATGTCAGCGCCGCATTCGACATGCCCTACGAGGAATCACGCACCCGGACGGGACCACCCCGCCCCTCATCAGGGAGAACACCATCGACATGAGCAATCAACCCAAGCAGGTGGGCGGCGGTCGCCGCGCAATCGGAGACGTGGCACCCAAGCTGGCCGCCCTCACCGACGACGTGTTGTTCGACGACGTGTGGAACCGTCCAGAGCTCAGCCCTCGGGATCGCAGCCTCATCACCGTTGCTGCGCTGACCGCCGGCGGGAACGCTG
>DASTGF010000339.1:0-3433 GCA_035719255.1 Microlunatus sp.
GCAGTGGTCGCCGCGGACGCGTGCGTCCTTGTCCAGAACCACCGGGCATACGACGTAGTCGCACTGGCCGCATCCGCGCGCCGCTTCCTGGACACCCGTGGAGTGGTCCCCCGCAGCGCCACGGTCGAGCGGCTCTAGTGGAGCGGGGATGAAATATAATTACGTTTGCGGTTGATCTTGTCGAGGATCTGGTCGGCGGGCTTGGTCCAGATGAACGGGTGGCGGCGGGTGTTCCAGCCGGTGATGAAGGTGCGGATCTTGATCATCAGGTCACGGACGGAGGTGAAGCTGCCGCGGTGGATGGCTTGTTTCGCGATGATGCCGAACCAGACCTCGACCAGGTTCAGCCAGGACCCGGAGGTTGGGGTGAAGTGGACATGGATGCGCGGGTTGTCCGCCAGCCAGGCTGTCACCTTCGGGTGTTTGTGGGTGGCGTCGTTGTCCATCACCAGATGCAGCTCGACGTCGGGGTAGGCCCGGGCGAGGTGCTTGAGGAAGGCGAGGAACTCGGTGTGCCGGTGCCGGTTCTTGCACACCCCGGTGACCGTGCCGGTGGCGACCTCGAGCGCGGCGAACAGGCTGGTGGTGCCGTGCCGGACGTAGTCATGGGTTCCCTGGGATCGGTTCGGTTGGGCTCGGCATGGCCGGGCTGCATCGGCAACGTCTTCTGAGTGCGGTTCAGTGCCTGGATTTGGCTTTTCCCAACTCGTCACAGCAGAGCACGACGGCGTTCTCCGGGGGCGCCAGATACAAACCGACGATGTCGACGACCTTCGCGACCAGCTCGGGGTCGGTGGAGAACCGGAACGTCTCGGCCTTCCATGGTCTCACCCCGTACTTCTTCCAGATCCCGGTGAGCGTGGTGTGGTCGATCCCCAACCGCGGTGCGATCAACCGCGACGACCAGTGCGTCACTCCCAGATTCGCCGGTGGTGGTGTCAGCGTGGCCGTGATGACCTTCGTTTGGTCGATCCGCTTCGGCCGGCCGGGCCGCTTCTCGTCCACCAAGCCGGCGATGCCGCGCTCGGCGTAGCGGGACCGCCACCGGTTCACCGTCGGACGCGACATCCCGACCAGCTCGGCGATCTCATAGTTCGGCACCCCGCCCGACGCCAGCAACACCACCCGGGCCCGCGCCGCCAGACCAGAACCGGTCGTCCTCGACCGAACAAGCTTCTCCAGCCTCGGCTGATCGCCAGCCCTCAACACCAAGGCCGGAGCGGTGTGGTTGACCATAACCACATCATCCCACACAAACGTAATACTATTAATTCACCACGCCACTAGAAACCATCGGGGGACACGGCCCGCGACCTTCAATAGCACAGACCGCCCCCATGGGGTAGCGCTCGCCGATCTGGAGTAAAGGCCGCTCTGGCTCGCATTGACGCCTGGGTGCTGCTTTGCAATCTTGGCTTAGTTACTTCGACCTGAAGAAGTCGGGCGGTCGCTGATCGGCCGATTCCGTGGGTGGCCGGGTCAGCCTTGGGTTGGGGTCGGTCTGCCCCCCGGCTGGGCTGGTCAGGCGGTCAGAGTGGCGATGTTGGTGAGGTTGTGGGCGAAGACTCCGTGTCCAGTCCAGGTTCGGGCTCCTTCGGTGGTGTCGATCATGCTGCGGTCCCATCCGTAGTTGCGTTTCAGGTGGCTGATCCTGCCTTCGCACCCGGTTCGCCATTTCACCTGTTTGCGGAACGCTCGTTGTCGCTCGACGGTTTGCCTGGCCTTGCTCGGTCGGCCTATTCGGGGAATCACCACGTTCTCGATGCCGAGGTCGTGGAGGGTTCGTCGACACCGGCCTCGCCGTAGCCGCGGTCGGCGGTCACGGTGCGAGGCTTCCGGCCGGTGCGTTTGATCACGCGTTCGACCGAGGGTGCCAACCTGGGTGCGTCGGCCGGATTACCGGGGAGCACGTCGTGGTCGAGGACGATGCCGTCCTCGTTGTCGCAGACCTGGGCCTTGTGCCCGAACTCGACCGGTTTCCCGAGTCGTCCTTTCGCGATCGGGCGGGCGTCCGGGTCGTGCAGGCTGACCTTCCGGGTCGCACCGTCGGGCATGGTCCCGGCCAGCCGTTGCCGGGTCTGCTCGATGATCTTCCGGGTCACGTCCAACAGCTCGGTCAGGTCGTCCACGGCCCGCACCAGCCGGCCCCGCCGGCGCCCCGCGGCAGCATCGCACCCACCGGCCTGCTTCAGCCTGGCTGCGTCGGCGCGGGCCTTGCGGACGGCGCGTTTCGCGTTAGCGAGGAGCCGTTCGGCCTCGTTCCCGGCGGTTTCGGCCAGGTCGGCCAACTCGGCGTTCTTGCGCCGCACCACCGCCAACGCCTCTTCCTTCGCCGCGGCGTTGCGGGTCCGCAGTTACGCGTTCAGATCATGAGCCCGCCGGCCGGCCGCCCGCGACCGGTCCCGCAGCCTGGTCCGGGTCGCCCCACCGGCAGCCCGGATCCGTCGCCCGGTTGCGGCGATCCGGTTCACGGCACGGGCGAGCAGCCCGGAGTCGGTCGGATACGCCACGTTGGACGGGACCACTGTGGTGTCGACCCGGACCCTGGCGCAGCGCAGCACCTTCGCCTCGACCGCCTTCACCAACAGGGCCTCGTTCAGCCCGTCGACCGCCGCCGACCCGCACCGGGTGGTCAGCTTCATCAGCGTGGTCGGGTGCGGCACGGGTTGGTCGATCCCGATCCGGCAGAACTGCCGCCAGGTGATCGAGTCCGACACCTCCCGGCACAGCGACTCGAATCCGAGCCGGTATCGGAACTTGAGGAACATCAACCGCAGGTAGGTTTCCATCGGCGTCGACGGCCGACCGATCCTGGGGTCGAAGAACGGCACGAACGGAGCGAAGAACGCCGGATCGTCCAACAACGCATCAACCCGGGCCAGCTCGACCGGAAGCCGGCGCAACTCCTCGGGCAGGATCGCTTCCCACAACGTGGGCTGGTCAGCTACCGTGCGCAACATGAATGGTCTCAATCCCTTCTAAGCCAAGGGGTTGAGACCATTCTCCCTGGTCAGAGCCAGTTTCGACCGCTGACACGCCTCGACTTCTTCAGGGCAAAGTAGTTATCTAGGAAAGGGTTTACCCAATGCGCCATCATTGGCCGATCCGCGGTCTTCTATCTTCCCGTGGCCGGGCACGTTTTCCCGAGTCGCGAAACGATGATATTGTCGAACGCAGGGGTGCTTTCCCAAATGCCCATTAGGCCAATCCCGCCTGAACGGATCGGATTTGCGTCAGTATACCGAATAACCCGCTTGCCGTTGATCCAAACCTTGATGCGTGCTCCCCGTACATCGACGCGCACCCGGTTAGTTTCATCACCGCCTCGGTTTGCGTTCATATTGCCACCTCCGTAGCGGCAGTATTCCGCGCACGGCAACTTCAGCGCATGGGCCGAAGGTCCCGATCATCCAAAGCAAGCCCTTGCGGTCGA
>DASTGF010000340.1:0-9535 GCA_035719255.1 Microlunatus sp.
CGAGTGCTGGGCGAGAACACGGATCGCGCCGCCACCCAGGTCCGGTCCGTTGGCGGCGCAGATGTTGCGCACGAACACCGACCTGACGACCTTCAGCCGGCCGCCGAGCTGGAAGATCCCCCCGCCGCCGTTTGATCCCTGATTCGTGTCACCGGGTGACACATACCCGGCGTTCGTGGCGTTGCCGTCGGCGAAGGTGATGTTCTGGACCGTCACCTGCGGACCGCTGGGCGCGTACAGGCAATTGCCGGAGACCGAGCCGAGCGAGGTGTCGCAGGTGTCGGTGTACAGGATTCGGTTCGCACCGCCCCCGGACAGGGTCACTGTGCCGCCACCGTCGATGACGAGCTTCTTGGTGCTGTTGCGCACCTTCGCGGTCTGGGTCAGCACGATCGTCTTCGGGCTCGGTCCGCAGTTGAAGGTGATCACCCCGCCGGCGGTAACGGCGGACAGGAACGCGGCCGAGGTGCAACTGGCCGGTGTGCCGTCTCCGATCACGTGATCCGGCGCGCTGACGTCCTCCACGCCCATCCCGGCGGGGACCGTCGCCGTGCCGGCCGGGTTGCCCGGCGCGAAGCTCCCGGAGCTGGCCGTGGCCGTGGTGAAGACCGCGTCGGCGGACGTTGCGACATTGCCCGCGGCATCCACCGAGCGCACCCGGTAGTGGTACGTCGTGCTCGCGGTGAGCCCGCTCAGTGGCTGACTGTGCGTGGTCGACAAGGTCGTGCCGGTCGGCGTCGTCGATCCGTACGACGACGTCGTGCCGTAGGAGACCTGGCTGTTCGCCGGCTCGTCGGTCGTCCAGCCGATCGTGGCGCTCGTCGTACCGACCCCGCTCGCGGCCACCCCGGTGATGGCCGGAGCGCGGGTGTCGGTCGGTGGCGGTGTGGTTGCCGACGGACGGAACACGACATCGACGTAGTAGTTGGTGGCGTTGTACGTCGACGTCGGGAATCCGGAGGCGCCGTACCGATACACCCCGCCGTTGATCGGCACCGTCAGATCACCGCTGGTATATGCAGTCCGGAAGAACCCGCCCGCCGCGGCGTACCGACCGCGCGGCGCGTAGTAGGACGCGACGTACCGCTGACCGGCCGTCACCGAGACCGGACTCGCGAACTGAACCGTCTGCCAGCCAGACGCGGTCTCACCCGAGAAGGTGGCCGCCGCGAGCCGGGAGCCGTTCGCAGTCCATAGGCTCCCCGTATGCGTACCGGTGTTGGCCGTGCCCTTGTAGAACCGGACGCCGACGATGGCTCCGTTCACCCGCGGTACGAAGGTCACCCCCAGCTCGACCGCCGCCGTGTCCGGATCCGACACGACCGCCGGAACGGTCGAGCCGAAGATCGTCGCGTCTCCGGTGGCGGCCTGAGCCGGCAGGACGGTGGTCGCAGAACCGAACACCAAGGCGAGAAGGGCGACCAAGGCCGCTGTCATCCAGGACCTCAGAACATGCCGAAGTCGCTTGCTCGTATGCCACATCGTCGTCTCCGTTGGGGGTTGGCCGTCGAACCACAGGCACCGCCCCCCGCGGCTACCCGAACTAGAAACCGGAGTCTGCCATCCTTGCGCACCCGCAGGCAAAACCGAACGAGTTCGCCCCGTTCAGGTCAACAGCCAGGTGATCAGCAAGATCACCGGCACGCTCAGCAGTGTGGCGGCGAAGATCGCGTCCCGGGCCAGCAGCACGCCACGGTCATAACGCATCGCGAAGGTGAACACGTTCTGGGCCGTGGGCAGGGCGGCGATCACCGTCACCGCAAGGAGATCGTGACCGCTGAGGCCCACCAGGTAAGCCCCGATCAGGTACGCCGCCACCGGCTGCAGCAGCAACTTGAGCACCACCAGGCTCGCCACCTGGATCGGTGGCTCACCCGCACCCGGCCGGGGTCCGAGCCGCAGCGAGATGCCGTACGCCAACAGCATCGAGGGCACGGCCATCCCGCCGACCAGGGTCAGCGGAGCGTTGATCGCCACCGGGAGCTTCAGCCCGGTGACGGCCAGCGCCAGCCCGATCAGCGAGCCGATCGCCAGCGGGTTGCGGAACGGGCGGGAGAGCCTGATCATCAACAACCGCGCGCGCGACGTCCCGGGATGGGGCACGTTGGTGATGGCGTCGAGCACCGACAGGCCGGTCGGTTGCAGCACGAGCAGCTGGGCCAGCAGCATCGGGGCGATCAGCGCCGCGTCTCCCAGGGCGTACGCCGCGATCGGGAGGCCCAGGTTGCCGGCGTTCACGTATGCCGAACAGAACGCGGCGATCACCGTGTCGCCGGAACTGCGCCGCCAGAGGAACCGGGCGAGCACGATCGCCACACTCGCGGCGATCGCCACACTGCCCAGTGACGCGATCAGATTGGCCGACAACAACCGATGGATGTCGGTCGTGCCGAGGACGGTCACCATCAGGGCCGGGCTGGCGATGTAGAACGCGACCCGGCTCAGCACCCCCTGTGCGGTGATGTCGAGGATCCGCAGCTGGGCGAGCAGGAAGCCGGCCGCGATGATGATGCCGATCGTGGCGAAGCCGGCCAGCACGCCGAGCACGTCGTCATCACTCCTTCATCAGAGAACCGGTGGCCAGACAACCGGTGCTGCCGGGTCTGGGGTGGTCGGTCGACGGCAAGGTCGATGCCCGGACCCGTCAGGCCCGGATGATGCAGCGCAGACCGAGGTGTGCGGTCGAAGTCTCCTCGGTCTGCCCCTGGCGCGCGGCCGGGCGGTAGCGCAGGCAGTAATTCGGAGCGCAGAGATGCGAGCCGCCCTTGACCACCCGGCGCGGGTACTTCTGCCCGGCGTCGATGCCCAGCTCGCGTTGTACCCGCGGATTGCGCGGTACGCAGCAACTGTCGCGCGGCTCGACGTTCTTGCCCGCCCGGCTGTGGTCAGCAGTGAAGTAGTCGGTGGTCCACTCCCAGACGTTGCCGGTGATGTCGAAAAGGCCGTACGGGCTGGCGGGAAAGCTCTCGACCGGGGAGGTGCCGGCGTAGCCGTCGTCGAGCAGGTTCTCCCACGGGAAGCGGCCCTGCCAGGTGTTCGCCTGGCGCCGGCCCCGGATCAGCTCGTCCTTGCCCCAGGCGAAGCGCTGCCGGTCCAGGCCGCCGCGGGCGGCGAATTCCCACTCGGCCTCCGTGGGCAACGTCTTACCCGCCCACTCCGCGTACGCGCAGGCATCGAAGAAGGAAACGTGGGTGACCGGGTGGCGCTCCCGCCCGCCGACGGTGCTGCCGGGCCCCTCGGGGTGGCGCCAGTCCGCACCCGGCGTCCAGATCCACCAGTGCCGGACGTCGTCCAGCGGCACCGGCCCGGGGGGCGGCCGGAACACCAGCGATCCGGGAACCAGATCCTCGACGCCGGCGCCGGGATAGTCGGCCGGGTCGGGAGCCTGCTCGGCGGTGGTCCGATAGCCGGTGGCCTTCACGAATCGCCGGAACTCCGCGACCGTTACCGGGTGCGCGTCCATCCAGAAGCCGTCCACCGCGACGCGGTGCACCG
Source organism: Microlunatus sp. (assembly GCA_035719255.1). GTDB lineage: Bacteria > Actinomycetota > Actinomycetes > Propionibacteriales > Propionibacteriaceae > Microlunatus. The sequence goes on from DASTGF010000340.1 coordinate 3,496, forward strand.
GGGCCTCCTCCGGATAGAACTCGGTCGACCCCATCCAGAACTCACCACCGGGCACCCACACCATGCCCTTGGCCGGTGGCCGGCCAGGGCGCGCGGCCTCGGCGGCAGGAAAGGAGGGCACGACCCGAGTCTGCCACCGGCGCTCCGTCCGGAGGCGCCCCCACCGAGGTCTGAGAGCCAGCGATGGCTGGACCCCCGCACGGTGACGCCTCGCAGCGCTTCGCTCTATGCCGACTTGGTTACTTCCATTCCACGAGGCCGGTTCGGTGTGTTAGGACTGTACGTCGGCGCTCGGTGCCGCGAGTCCGGTCGTCGGACGCAAAGAATCATGCCGCCGCGCCGCCATCAGGTACCAATCTGACAGGAGTTGTCATGACTTTCGCCAAATCCTGGCGACCTCGCGGGCTGGCCATCGCGGCCGGCCTGGCGGCGTCCGCCCTGGTGCTGACCGCCTGCGGCGGTGGCGGCGGTAACCCCGGGACCAGTTCGTCCGGCGGGACCGCGAGCGGCGCCATCACCATCGGCACCACCGACAAGATCACCAAGCTCGACCCGGCGGGGTCGTACGACAACGGCTCGTTCGCGGTGATGAACCAGGTGTTCCCGTTCCTGATGAACACCCCGTACGGCAGCCCGGACGTGCAGCCCGACATCGCCCAGTCTGCGGAGTTCACCTCGCCGACCGAGTACACCGTCACGTTGAAGCCAGGCCTGAAGTTCGCCAACGGTCACGACCTGACCTCCTCGGACGTGAAGTTCAGCTTCGACCGGCAGTTGAAGATCAACGACCCGAACGGACCCGCCTCGCTGCTCGGCAACCTGGCCAGCGTCTCCGCGCCGAACCCGACCACGGTCGTGTTCAAGCTCAAGGGTGCCAACGATCAGACGTTCGCCCAGGTCCTCTCCTCGCCGGTCGGCCCGATCGTCGACGAGGAGGTGTTCTCGCCGACGGCGCTGACCGCCGATCAGGACATCGTGGCGGGCAAGGCGTTCGCCGGTCAGTACACGATCGAGAGCTACGACTTCAACAACCTCATCCAGTACAAGGCGAACCCGAACTACCAGGGAGTGCTCGGTCCGGCCAAGACCGGCACCGTGAACGTCAAGTACTACGCCGAGGAGTCCAACCTCAAGCTCGACGTCGGCAGCAACGCCATCGACGTGGCCTTCCGTAGCCTGTCGGCCAACGACATCGCCGATCTCCGGACCAACGACAAGGTCAAGGTCGTCGACGGCCCGGGCGGTGAGATCCGCTACATCGTCTTCAACTTCAACACCATGCCGTTCGGTGCCAAGACCTCCGGCGCCGATCCCAAGAAGGCGCTCGCGGTGCGGCAGGCGATGGCCGACCTCATCGATCGCCAGGCGATCTCCGACCAGGTCTACAAGGGCACGTACAAGCCGCTCTACTCCTACGTCCCGGCCGGCCTGACCGGCGCCAACGAGTCGCTGAAGTCGCTGTACGGCGACGGCAACGGGGCGCCGAGTGCGGACAAGGCCAAGCAGGCGCTCAGCGACGCCGGGGTGAGCACGCCGGTCGAGCTCAAGCTGCAGTACAACCCCGACCACTACGGTTCCGGCTCCGCCGATGAGTACGGCATGGTCAAGGACCAGCTCGAGGCGTCCGGATTGTTCAAGGTCGACCTCCAGTCGACCGAGTACGTCCAGTACAGCAAGGATAGGGTCGCCGACGTCTATCCGATGTACCAGCTCGGCTGGTACCCGGACTACTCCGACGCCGACAACTACCTGACGCCGTTCTTCTCCAAGAACAACTTCTTGTCCAATCACTACGACAACCCGGCCGTCCAGAAGTTGATCACCGAGCAACTGGGCACCAAGGACAAGACCGCCCGGACCAAGCTGATCGGGCAGATCCAGGACGACGTGGCCAAGGACCTCTCCACCCTGCCGCTGCTGCAGGGTGCGCAGGTGGCCGTCGTCGGGAAGTCCGTCAGCGGTGCCGACCAGACCCTCGATGCGTCGTTCAAGTTCCGCTACGCCGCTTTGTCCAATAGCTGACAGCTGTGCGCTGGGCCCGTCGAAGCGGCGATCGATCGCCCTTCGACGGACCCAGGGCACGAGCTGGGCTTAGCCACATGCTGGGCTCGGGCCACATGCTGGGCTCGGGCCACATGCCGGGCTCAGGGGAGATGTGAGGAGGTGAGCCGATGGTCGACGTCACGTCGGCCGCGGTCGAGGAGTCGGTGAGCCGTCGATCACGCGGCGGTGGTGGCACCCTCGGGCGCTACATCCTGATCCGCGCGTTGCTGATCATTCCGACCGTGTTCATCCTGGTGACCACGGTGTTCGTGTTGATGCGCGCCACCGGCGACCCGATCACCGCCTCGCTCGGGGGACGACTCACGCCCGATCAGTTGGCTCAGCGGATCCACCAGGCCGGGTACGACCGGCCGATGCTGGTGCAGTACCTGGACTACCTCAGCGGCATCTTCACCGGCGACTTCGGCACCACCATCAGTGACAACCGGCCGGTGCTGGACGTACTCAAGACCTACGGCACCGCCACCCTCGAACTGGTCTGCTACGGGCTGGTGGTGGCCTTCATCGTGGGCATCCCGCTCGGCCTGGTGGCCGGCTACTACCGGGACAAGGTCCCCGATGCGTTCCTCCGGGTGTTCGCAATCCTGTGCTACGCCACGCCGGTCTTCTTTGCCGGCCTGCTGTTCAAGCTCGTCTTCTCGGTCTGGCTCGGCTGGTTCCCGGTGGCAGGTCGGGCGAGTACGGCCACCGAGCTGCAGATCCAGTTCCTGCCCGACAAGAGCGGGATCTATCTCATCGACGCCTTCCGCACCGGCACACCCGGCGCGGTAGCCGACGTGCTGTCCCACGCGGTGCTGCCGGCGCTGACACTGGGGCTGGCGACGGCCGGCATCTTCCTGCGGCTGGTGCGCACGAACATCATCGGCACCCTGGGCACCGACTACGTCGACGCGGCCCGCTCCCGCGGCGTCAGTGAGACCCGGCTGGTCCGCAAGCACGCGTACCGGCCCGCACTGATCCCGATCATCACTGTGATCGGGCTGCAGATCGCGATGTTGCTCGGTGGGGCGGTGCTGACCGAGACCACCTTCGAATGGAAGGGTCTCGGCTTCCAGCTCGTGCAGTACATCAAGGCCCGGGACTTCGTCGCCGTGCAGGGCATCGTCGTGCTGCTGGCGGTGATCGTCGCGATCACCAACTTCATCGTCGACATCCTCGCCGCCCTGATCGACCCGAGGGTGAGGTACTGATGAGCACCGCGGCCCTGACCAGCCGGTCACGGTTCAGCTGGCGCCGGCTGCCGGTGGTCCACCAGCTCCGGCAGAGCGTGGGCATGCAGCGCGGCATGCTCGTCGTCGGCCTGGTGCTGACGGCGATCTTCGTGCTCACCGCGGTGTTCGCACCGGTGCTGGCGCCGTACAGTTGGGCTCAGCTGCGGGACGCCGCCGGGCCGTTCGGTTCGCTGCAACCGCCGGAGCCCGGTCACCCGCTCGGCACCACCGTCGGGGGGTACGACGTCTTGTCCCGGGTGATCTGGGGTGCCCAGACCGCTCTGTCGGTGATCATCGTGGCGGTCGTGATGTCGATCTTCGTCGGCGTCGCGCTGGGCCTGGTGTCGGGCTACATCGGCGGATGGCTCGACCGGGTGCTCGTGGTCGTCTGCGACGCGATCTATGCGTTTCCCTCACTGCTGCTGGCGATCGTGGTCTCGATCACCGTTTCCGGCGGTCAATCGAGCAAGTGGGGCGGCATCTTCGCGGCGGCCACGGCCATCACGGTCGTGTTCATACCGCAGTACTTCCGGGTGATTAGGGCCGAGACCGTACGGATCAAGAACGAAGCGTTCGTCGAGGCGGCGAAGGTGGTCGGGGCCTCCACCGGCCGGATCATGTTCCGTCACGTGCTGCGCAACGCGACCCGGACGCTGCCACTGATCTTCACCCTCAACTCCTCCGAGGCGTTGCTGACCCTGGCCGGTTTGGGCTTCCTCGGCTTCGGCATCGAGCCGAGCGCCGCGGCGGACTGGGGTTACGACCTCAACAAGGCGCTGTCCGACGTCACCAACGGCATCTGGTGGACCGCGATGTTCCCCGGGCTGGCCATCGTGTTCGCGGTGCTCGGCATCACTCTGGTCGGGGAGAGCCTCAACGATCTCGCCGATCCCAGACTCCGGGGCCGGCGGGCGGTGGAGTCGGGCTCCGGCGACGTCGCCGCGACGTCCGTCGTCCCGGGCGGCAGCCTCGACACCGCCGGGGTCGAGGATCTCGGACACAACACCTCGTCCGGAGTGGAGGAGTTGCGATGAGCAGCCGGGGCGGCAACGTCGTCGACATCCGAGACCTTTACGTCTCCTTCGCCAGCGACGCCGGGGCGGTCAAGGCCGTCGACGGGGTCTCGTTCCAGGTGGGCAGGGGCGAGGTCGTGGCGGTGGTCGGCGAGTCCGGCAGTGGCAAGACGGTGACGGCCAAGACCATTCTCGGCCTGCTGCCGGAGACGGCGACGACCTCCGGTGTCGTGCTGCTCAGCGGTCGCCACGGTGGTGATCCGAATGACGTCGTCGCGGTATCCCGGCAGCGGCTCCAACAACTCCGGGGCAGCGATGTGGCGATGGTGTTCCAGGAGCCGTCGACCGCCCTCAACCCGGTCTACACCGTCGGCTGGCAGATCGCCGAGGGTCTGCGCGCCCACACCTCGTTGAGCCGCCGCGAGGCACGGGCGAAGGCGATCGACGTCCTGCGCAAGGTCGGCATCCCCGATCCCGAGACCCGGGTGGACTACTACCCGCACCAGTTCTCCGGCGGTCAGAAGCAGCGTGTGGTGATCGCCATGGCGCTGGTGCTGGAGCCCGGTCTGATCGTGGCCGACGAGCCGACCACGGCGCTCGACGTCACCGTCCAGGCCGAGATCCTCGATCTGCTCCGCCGCTGCCGCGACGAGTTCGACGCCTCGATCTTGTTGATCACCCACAACCTCGGGGTGGTCGCCGATCTGGCCGATCGGGTCGTGGTGATGTACCAGGGGCAGGTCGTGGAGGAGCGCGACGTGACCGGGCTGTTCGCCGCCCCGGAGGACGACTACACCAAGCGGCTCCTGGCGGCTGTGCCGTACGTCGGACAGGGGACGCAGGCCGCCGAGGCCCGGGCGGCGGAGCGCGCGACCCGGCCCGACACCGACGCGGTCGTGGAGGCGCGCGGGCTGCGGATCCAGTACCCCGGTCGGCTCGGCCGGCCGGGCTTCGTCGCGGTCGACGGCGTCTCCTTCCGGCTCGCCGCGGGCGAGGTCCTCGGTCTGGTGGGGGAGTCCGGTTCGGGCAAGACCACCATCGGGCGGGCGATCGCCGGGCTGACCAGGGTGACCGGCGGGTCGCTGCGCGTGCTGGGCCAGGAGATGAACGGCGTCCGCGAGCGCACGTTCCGCCGGCTGCGTGGCGACATCGGTTTCGTCTTTCAGGATCCTGCCGCGAGCTTCAACCCGCTGCTCACCATTGCCGAGTGCGTCGCCGAGCCGCTGATCGTGCATGGTCGGGGGCCGGGTGGGGACGTACGGCGGCGGGTGGATGAGCTGCTGGAAGCGGTCCAGCTGCCCCGGGCGTACGGGGACCGGTTCCCGCACGAGCTCAGTGGCGGGCAGCGGCAGCGGGCGAGTCTCGCCCGGGCCCTGGCGCTCAATCCGCGCCTGCTGATCGCCGACGAGCCGACGTCGGCACTGGACGTGTCCGTGCAGGCCCGGGTGCTCGAGCTGTTCGCCGAGCTGCAGTCCGAGTTCGGCTTCGCCTCGCTGTTCATCAGCCACGACCTGGCCGTGGTGGATCTCGTGGCCGACCGGATCGCGGTGCTGTACCACGGTCAGCTGGTGGAGGAGGGCCCAGGATCGAGGATCCTCGGCGAGCCTGAGCATCCGTACACGCAACGCCTGCTCGCGTCGCTGCCGGTGCCCGACCCGGCCGCCCAAGCGGCCCGGAGGGCCACCCTGCACGACCTCTGGGCGGCCGAGCGCTCGTGAACGCCACTGCCCCGCGAGTTGTCAGGTCGTCGGA
>DASTGF010000341.1:0-2549 GCA_035719255.1 Microlunatus sp.
CAGCCGGCCACCGTGCGGTGCAGCTGCCGCACCACCACCCGGTGCTCAAGCCCCAGCCGGTGCCGCAACAGCTCCCGCAGCATCGGGTGATACGACACCCACGCGTTCTCCTCATCCAGCGAGGTGACCAACGCATTCGAGGTGACCAGACGGTCGATCACCCGCTGCCCGTCGGCCCGGTCGGTGAGCCGATCGGCCAGATCAGCGCACAACCGGTCGACCACGCTGGTCCGCAGCAGGAACTCCCGGTCGGCCGGGTCGAGCCGTCCGACGACCTCCCCGAACAGGTACTCGGCGATGGCCCGCTCGCTGCCGGTGACCCGCTCGATACTGCCCGGCAGATCATCCCGATCCAGCGACATCATCGCCAGCCGCAGCCCGGCCGGCCACCCCTCAGTCCGTGAATACAAGTCCGCGACCTGGTCGGGCGACAGGTCAAACCCCTCCCCCGTGAGCAGTTCGGCGGCCTCCTCACCGGTGAACGCCAGATCGTGGCTGCGAACCTCGGTGAGCTGCCCGGCCACCCGCAGCCGGTGCAACGGCAACACCGGGTCCGCTCGGGTCACCACCACCAGCCGCAGCCGCGGCGGCCGATGCTCCAACAACCCGGCCACCGCGGTCAACACCGTCGGATTCCCGATCACGTGGAAGTCGTCCAGGACCAGCACCAGCGGACGGGCCAGATCGGCGAACCGGGCCAGCATCGCATCGACCTCGCGATCACCGAAGACGCTGCCCGGAACAATTTCGTTCAGGGAACTGTCATCGGGCACCGCACCGCTGGACCGGACCGCCGCCAGCACATCCGACCAGAACACCGGCGGTGAATCGTCACTAGTGTTTTGTAATGCTGTGCGCTTTACGTTGACTTGACTGTCGGTGTTGTTGACTGGACGGGTGAACGCGGACGAGCGGTCGGAGCTGCAGGCGATGGTGAACAGCCCTGATGTGCCGGCGACGGTGGCGACCAGGGCGCGGATCGTGTTGTGGCACGATCAGCGTCGCCCGAAGAAGCAGATCGCGGAGCTGGCCGGGGTGTCCCGACCGACGGTGGACATGTGGCTGGACCGGTACGCGAAGCAGGGGCCGGCCGGGCTGCTGGACCGGCCGCGGGGCGCCGGTCGGGAGCAGGTGCCGGCCGCGGTCCGGGCCCGGGTGCTGGCCGTCTCCAAGGAGAGCCCGCCCGCGGAGACGGGGTTGTCGCACTGGTCCAGCCGGGAGCTGGCCCGGTACATCACCCGTACCGAGGGGGTGTCGGTGTCGCACTTCTACGTGGCCAAGGTGTGGCGGGACAACGGGTTGCGGCCGCACCGGCACGGCACGTTCAAGATCAGCCGGGACCCCGAGTTCGCCGAGAAGGTCGCCGACATCGTCGGGTTGTACCTGGACCCGCCCGGCGGCGCGGTCGTCCTGTCGGTCGACGAGAAGACCCAGATCCAGGCTTTGGACCGGACCCAGCCGTTGCTGCCGATGACGTTCGGGGCGACCGAGAAACGCACCCACGACTACGTGCGGCACGGCACCACGAACCTGTTCGCCGCGCTGAACGTGAGCACCGGTGAAGTGTTCGGCGAGTGCAAGCCCACCCGGAACGGGGCGGACTTCCTGGCGTTCGTCAAGGCCGCGGTCAAGTCGCACGCCGGCCGGGAGGTGCACGTCGTGCTGGACAACTTGTCCACCCACACCACCCCCGGCGTCCAGGTCTGGCTGGACGAGAACCCTACCGTGCACTTTCATTTCACCCCGGTCGGGTCCTCCTGGTTGAACCAGATCGAGAACTGGTTCGGCATCATCACCCGGCAATCGATCCGCCGCGGCACGTTCGCCTCGGTCAAGGCGCTGATCGGCCGGATCCGCGACTACATCACCCACTGGAACAGCCACGCCGAGCCCTTCGCCTGGACCGCCACCACCGACGAGATCCTGGCCAAGGTCCTGATCACCCAGACCAACATCAAGAAACTCGTCGAGAACAACACAAAGTAAAGGAAACGGCATTACGCTCCACTAGGGTCCACCGTGAGCCACCCGAAAGCGTGATCACGCTCCCGACGCTCCACCCACGACGACACGGCCATCGTCTTGCCGAAACCCGGACCCGCGCTGACCAGAGTCAGGCCCGAATCAAAGGTCCCGTCCAGATCGACGTCCAGACGTCGACGCCGCACCGTGGCCGGCACCGCCGACGGACGCCGAATCCGCAACCCGGACGACACTTGCGTCGGTCCCGACACCCCACCACCCCCCAGCGGGGCGCCATCAACACCACCCCAGCAGGACGAACGCCGCCCACCATAGCCCGCCCACCGCCGGTCGCCGGATCCCGACCACCCTTGCGAGCCGACTGCCAGCCGTCTTGTCAACAAAGGAGTCCCGTAAAGCCGGCCCTCCACCGGGAGCACCCCCATCAGCGCATGCTCGAGCCGAATGTGATGTGTCGACGCTGGTTTGTGCGCGGCTCGGTTGGCTGGGAGGATTCTGTTCAGCCATCTCGGCGCGCGTGATCTTCTCCGAGTCTTTTCAGGGATCGGGAGATGGACAACGACGCC
>DASTGF010000342.1:0-2764 GCA_035719255.1 Microlunatus sp.
ATGTGCGGACTGGTCCGCCGTTACGGCTCCAGCGAACCAACCCTGACCACCGCGCTGCTGCGCCTGCTGACCAACTGCGCCGCCGTCCTGCCCGACGACCACGACCGCTGGACCGCACTGGACGAGCAGGCCGACCTCATCGTCGCCGACGCAACCCGGGACACCGCACAACCCGCCGACCTCGCGCAGGTACGGGCAGCAGCCGATGGACTCAAAGCCATCATCGCGGATCACCTCTCCAACAAGGCGGATTCGCAGCCCTAGAACTGCGCCAAGGAGCGGTGGGCCCGGGCCCGGGCCGATAGTCAGAGACCGCAGGCGTCGACGGGCCATTGCCATGGTTGGCGGCTATGCACGCCGGTGGGGATCTCAGCGAGCACGTCCGAGGAGGTTCAGACGAGCGTCGCCATCGGACAGCCCAAGAGTCGTGGGTCGGCCCACGGGATCAGCTGTGTCCTTGGTGCCCGGAGGGTGCGGGTCCGGAGGATCGCGGCGGGACCGGAATTCGTTCCCGGAGACATCCGCTTCCGGGGCCTCGCATCCGTCGTGCGTCCGGTCCGGTCTCGGGACGTCGCGGTGGCTGATCAGCCCTTGACGTAGGCGAGGCTCTCGGAGATCTTGCCGTCGCGAGTCCGCATCAGGTCGACCCCGCGGACGTGTCCGTCCGGCCAGGTGTACCGCCACTGGACGAAGGCCCTGTCGCCGACGGTGACCAGCTCCTCGATCTCGAAGTGCGCGTTCGGTGACTGGGTGAAGAAGTCTCGGCAGGCCGCCATGGCCTGATCGCGCCCGGTGTGTTTGGTGCCATCGGGCGGGCTGGTGTCCTCGAAGATGCAGTCGTCGCTCCAGAGGTTGGCCAGCGCGTCGAGGTCGTGCGAGTTGAGCGCCTCGTGGAATCGTTCGATCACCGAGCGGGTGTCATCATCCACCGGTCGTCCTCCACTCAGGGCCATCATCGTGCAGCCCATCTTGGTGTACCGCACTGACAAGCGTAAACGGGAGCAGCAGGACGAGGCGACCTGCCGTGCGCGGTGGTGATGCGTTGTCTGCCAATGTGTCTGCTGCTCGGTCCGGTCGGGCCGAGCGTTCCTTACGTCGTCGTGACGAGTTACGGACGAGTTCCGAACGTCCGGTGCCCGGTGGTGGGTTTGGCAGTTGAATTCACCGGGGTTGTCCGGACCGTCGAAGATCCGCCCCGCAGGATCGGAGTGGGACATGCGGACACGACCAGGTATCGCAGCGTTGGGTGTCTTGCTGGTGGCCGGGCTCGGGGTGCTCGGGGGGACGGCGGCCGCCGGCTCGCCGCCGCCGACGGAGCCGGTGGTGGGGCACGTGTACGTGAACGACAACGCGGCCGGGCCGAACACCGTCGCCGGGTTCGACCGCCGCGCCGACGGATCGTTGACGGCGATGCCCGGATCACCGTTCCCGGCCGGCGGGGCCGGGCTGGGGTCCGGGCTGGGCTCGCAGGGCGCGATCCAGCTCAGCCCGGACGGCCGGTTCCTCCTCGCGGTCGACGCCGGCAGCAACCAGATCTCGGTGCTGCGGCTGGATCATCGCGGGAGACCGGAACCGGTCGGTGAGCCGGTCCCCTCCGGGGGTGTGCGACCGGTCAGCATCGCCATCAACCGCTTCGGCCTGGTCTACGTCGCCAACGTGGGCAACGGTGGCAGCAACTACACCGGGTTCCGGCTCACCCCGGCGGGCCGGCTGATCGCGGTGCCCCGCAGCACCGTCCCGGTGCCCGAGGGATCCGGGGTCGGTGACGTGCTGTTCAACTCGACCGGTGACCGGCTCGTGGGCACCCGGGACAACCCGTCGTTGATCGACAGCTTCACCGTGCGGCTGGACGGCACCCTGCAGGCCGCGCCGGGTTCCCCGTTCCCCGGGCAGGGGCTGGGTCAGATCGGTGCGGAGTTCCGTCCGACCAACCCGTCCCAGCTGTTCGTGAGCAACGCGCACAACGGCCCGGGGCTGGGCACGGTGTCCGCGTTCGGGGTCGGTCGGGACGGGGTGTTGACCGCGATCGGGGCCTCTCCGGTGCCCGACGGGCAGACCGCCCCGTGCTGGGTCGAGATCAGCCACGACGGCCGGTACCTGTTCGTGGTCAACACCGGGTCGGCCAACCTGTCCCGGTACGGCATCGGCCGGGACGGGTCGCTGACCCTGATCGGGACCACGGCGTTCACCAACGGGACCGGTGCCGTCGACGCCCGGCTGTCGCCGGACGGCCGGTTCCTGTTCGTCACCGGCGGCCGCGGCCTGGTGGTCAGCGGCTTCGCCGTCCACGACGGCGACGTCACCGAACTGACCAGCTCGCCGACGGCCCTGCCGGCCGGCACCTCACCCACCGGCATCGTCGTGATGTGAACGACCGGTCGTGAAACCATCGGCGGCGACCGGCGGGGAACCCTTGTGCCGGTGTTCCGGTGGTCGCCGGCCGGTCGACGGTCGAGTTGCCGGGCGGGGCGCCGCCCCTGACCATCAGGGGACATTTCTGACAACTCCTGGGAGACGTCATGACCGGTGCAGCGAATGATTTCTCGAACCTGAAAGCGCTGTTCATCAACACGACGTTGACCAGATCCCCAGGGGTCAGCCACACCCAGCTGATCATCGACGCCAGCGCGCGCATCATGGCCAAGCAGGGGGTCACCGTTGACCAGTTCCGGGCGGTCGACCATCGGATCGCGACCGGGGTTTACCCGGACATGCGGCAGCGGGGGTGGGACGTCGACGAGTGGCCGGACCTGTTTCCCCGGGT
>DASTGF010000343.1:0-2067 GCA_035719255.1 Microlunatus sp.
CTGGTCCGCCGTTACGGCTCCAGCGAACCAACCCTGACCACCGCGCTGCTGCGCCTGCTGACCAACTGCGCCGCCGTCCTGCCCGACGACCACGACCGCTGGACCGCACTGGACGAGCAGGCCGACCTCATCATCGCCGACGCAACCCGGGACACCGCACAACCCGCCGACCTCGCGCAGGTACGGGCAGCAGCCGACGAACTCAAAGCCGCCATCGCGGAACACCTCTCCAACAAGGCGGATTCGCAGCCCTAGAACTGCGCCAAAGAGCGATGGGCCCGGGCCGATAGTCAAAGACCGCAAGCGTCGACCGGGCAGCGCCAGGTTTGGCGATTATGCACGCCGGTGCGTCCGGTCCGGTCTCGGGACGGTGCGGTGGCTGTTCAGCCCTTGACGTAGGCGAGGCTCTCGGTGATCTTGCCGTCGCGGGTCCGCATCAGGTCGACCCCGCGGACGTGTCCGTCCGGCCAGGTGTACCGCCACTTGACGAAGGCCCTGTCGCCGATGGTGACGAGCTCCTCGATCTCGAAGTGCGCGTTCGGTGATTGCGTGAAGAAGTCTCGGCAGGCCGCCAGGGCCTGATCGCGCCCGGTGTATTTGGTGCCATCGGGGGGCCTGGTGTCCTCGAAGATGCAGTCCTCGCTCCAGAGGTTGGCCAGCGCGTCGAGGTCGTGAGAGTTGAGCGCCTCGTGGAATCGTTCGATCACCGAGCGTGTGCCATCATTCACCGGTCGTCCTCCGCTCAGAGCAGCCCGCCTTGTGTACTGCACTGACCAGCGTAAACCGGAACAGCAAGCCAGCGTAAACCGGAACAGCAAGACGAAGCGACCTGCTTGCATGCTGGTGACGCGTTGTCTCCCAATCTGTCTCCGGCTCGGTCCGGTCGGGCCGAGCGTTCCTTATGTCGTCGTGACGAGTCGCGGACAAGCTCCGAACGTCCGGCCGGTGGTGGCTTGGCAGTTGAATTCACCGAGGTTGTCCGGACCGCCGAGGATCCGGCCCACGCCTCGAGGTGGAACATGCGGACACGACCAGGTATCGCAACGTTGGGCGTCCTGGTGGTGGCGGGTTCGGTGTGCTCGGCGGGACGGCGGCAGCCTCCTCGCCGCCGCCGACGCAACCTGGTGGGGCAGGTGCGCGTGAACGACCACGCGGCCGGGCCGAACACCGTCGCCGGGTTCGACCGCCACGCCGACGAATCGTTGACTGCTATGCCCGGACCACCCTTCCCGGCCAATGGGTCCGGTCTGGGCTCGCCGGGCGAGATCCAGCTCAGCCCGAGCCCCCGTTCCTCCTCGTCGTCGATGCCGGCAGCAACCAGATCTCTGTGCTGTGTGGCTGGATCACCGCGGGAGACCGGAACCGGCCGGTGAGAGCCAGTCCCCTCCGGAGGTGTACATCCGGTCAGCATCGCCATCAACCGCTTCGGCCAGTTCTCGTTCATGAGCAATGCACGCGACGGCCCCGGAGTAAGCAACGTGTCCGCGTTGCAGGTCGGCCGCGACGAGGTGTGACCGCGATCGGGATCTCTGGGGTGTCCAACGGTCCGACCGCCCCGTGCTCGGTCGAAGGTCAGCCGTGACAGTCGAAACCTGTTCGTTGTCAACCCCGGGTCGGCCAACCTGGAGATGGCATCGGCCGGGCCGGGTCGCTGACCCTGAACGGGAACGCAGCTTTCACCAACGGGACCGGTGCGGTCGAGGCCCGGCCCTCTCCGGACGGCCGGTTCCTTCTTGTCGCCGACCGATCGACGGCCGAGTTGCCGGGCGTGGCGCCGCCCCTCACCATCAGTGGACACTTCTGACAATTCCTGGGAGACGTCATGACCGGTGCAGCGAGTGATTTCTCGAACCTGAGCGCGCTGTTCATCAACACGACGTTGACCAGATCCCCAGGGGTCAGCCACACCCAGCTGATCATCGACGTCAGCGCGCGCATCATGGCCAAGCAGGGGGTCACCGTTGACCAGTTCCGGGCGGTCGACCATCGGATCGCGACCGGGGTTTACCCGGACATGCGGCAGCGGGGGTGGGACGTCGACGAGTGGCCGGACCTGTTTCCCCGGGT
>DASTGF010000344.1:0-3924 GCA_035719255.1 Microlunatus sp.
AACATCCGGGTGATCCCTGTTGCCTCAGGTCAATAGGTCCGGGAGTGTTCCTTGTTGCCTCATGAAGAAGGTCCGCGAGCGTGGCTCTTACCGGAGCCCGATCAGAGTGTCCCTGGGCACGCCCTAAGAGCTCGGGTGTAGCCAGTGGGAATGTGCTCGACCCCGTGTAACGACAGCAAGCCTCGGAGGGGCTGGGCGGGAGACCGGAGGTCGGGTTCTTCCTCACCGCCTGGCACGCCGGCGCGAGGTGAACGTGCACAGAGGGATGGATTGTCTCTCATGATCTTGAACTCAGGCCCTCCAACAGGTCGAGCGATCGCCACTGTCGGAGTAATGCGGACGTGGCCCGGGGTGTCGGCCAAGCCAGCCCTTCACCCTGGGGTGTCGATGTGGTCTCGCGACGGGGGTCGCTGATGCGCGTAAGCGCAGGAGACCTCGATTGCGCCGCCGTGCAGGACGGTTAATCAACGGAGTTTCAATCAAACGCCTCACCACCCGCCCGAGGCAGTGTGAGCGAACGATCACTCGCCGTAACACAGCGGCAAACTGCGCTGTAACACCTATTCCGGACGATTGCTGTATGCACCGTCCACCGGCAGCAGCAGGCACTATCCATACTGCGTGTTGCGCAGCGGCGTCGTGCTGACTGACTGTCGTGGTCGGCAGGAACCTTGAATCCGCGGTCCCAGTTCCGGACCTCATTGCCGCTTGAGGTGATTACGCCCATCCCCCGGATCGGCCTCGATGCCTGGGCCAAGCTCCCGGGGTGAACTTTGGGCCAGCACTCATTCCGGTGCCGTTCTCGGTCGGCAGGCGTTGGACACTTCGGGCCCGTTAGGCCCGATGTCGATGGTCCGCGACTGTCTCGGCACGAGCTCGGGCTGCGGCGGCGGGTGATGCCGTTGCCGTCACGGTCCACGGTGTATCGGGTGCTGCTGCGTGCATCTTGGTCGAGGGCCGGCCGCGGCGGCGGTCGCGGGAGTCGTTTCGGCGGTGAGAGCGTCCGGCACCGATGGATCTGTGGCAGTTGGACGTGACCGGCTCGGTGTGGCTGGTCGATGGCACCGGGTTGAAGGTAGTCACCGGTGAGAAGATCATTCCCGGTTCAGCGTGTTGGCGCCGGTGGTGCGTCGGCCACCGGGCGGGCGGTGTGTCGGGGCCTCTGCTTCGGCTGGTCGAGTACAGCTGTCCCGATCAGGTACTGACCGACATTGGCACACAGTTCAGCGGAAAGTTCAACAACCCTCGTCCGGCGGAGGTGTTGTTCGACCGGATCTGCCGCAAGTACGGCATTGATCATCTACTCACCAAAGTTCCGGTCCCGAGCCACGTCTGACAAGATCGAGCGGTGGCATCAGGCGCTGCGGTGTGAATGCTTGGAACCCCGGGCGGTTCGTCGACGTGGCCGAGGCACAGGCGGTGATCGATGTGTTCCGGGACGAGTACAGCACACCACACGTCCGCACGCTCCCCGTAGGAGCACCACCCGCCATATGATCCGGGTGACAACGGCGAGGATCACGGGGATTTGGGCCGATGTAGTGCATCTGCGGGTCAGCCGCCGGTCGTGGTTGTCTGCCGACGCTGGTCCTCGGGAAGATCGGCCATCGCCTCCAGCGAGAACATCTTGGCCACCGGTACGTCGGTGCTGGAGTGGGCGATGATGCTGAGGCCGATGCAGACGGCGACGAGTTCGTACGCGTCGGTGGCCTGGGGGATGCCGGAGTGCAGGACCAACAGGCCGTAGACAACGGAGGCGAAACCTTTAGGTCCGAACCAGGCGGCGGCGAAGAGCTCCTTGCGGGTGAGGTCGCTGCCGAGCAGTGACAGATAGAGCGATGCGGGCCTGACCAGTATCAGGGCGAGGACGGCGACGACCCAGCCGCCGATCCCGATGCTGGACAGCAGCGCCGGTGTGAGCAGGGCCCCGAACACGAGCAGCGCGGCGAACTTCGCGAGCTCGGCCAGCTGCTCGCCCAGCGGCTCGAAGGCTTGCTGGGCCGACGGGTTGAGGCGTGCGACCACGATGCCGCCGGCGAAGGCTGCAAGATATGGGTTGAGCCCGGTCGCGTGGGCCACGCCGTAGAGCAGGATGCCCACGGCAAGCGCCCCCAACGGTTGGATCTTCGGTTCGGCACCGAGCCCGGGGAGGCGCAGCAGCTGGTGGATGAGGAAAGGCAAGGTGACGCCGAGGACCAGCCCGCCCAGCAGTTCCAGGACGACGGTACCGATGCTCGGGTGCTCTCCGGTGGTGGCTCCGGCCGCGCTGATCAAGATCACGACCGCGGGCAGGGCGAGACCGTCGTTGAGACCGCTTTCCACGCTCAGCAGGCGCCGCAACCGGGCCGGAACGTCGCGGCGCCCGACGATGGCCGAGGCGAACACGGGATCGGTCGGGGCCAGCACGGCGCCCACGAGCATGGCAGTGATCCAGTCGAAGTCGGCAACGTAGTGGGCCAGCACGGCGACGCCGGCGAAGGCGAGCGGCATGCCGATCCCCAGGGCGCGCGCGGGTTGTCGCCAGGACCCTTCGCCGCGGAGGTTGCGGAGCGCGGTGCCGTCGACGAACAGCACGGTGAACAGCGCGAGGTCGGCCAGATCACCAACCAGCGGACTGTCAGCATCGAGGCTGACCAGGCCGAGGCCGCCCTCGCCGGCCAGGGCGCCGGCCAGCAGGAAGATCAACGAGGTGGACAGGACGGTCCGGGCGGCGATCCCGGACACGAGGACGGCCACGAGCAGGCAGGCGCCGAACAGGATGACCAGGACCATCTCAGGCATTATCCGCCGCTGGTGTCTTCGGCGAGGTGGGGGACCTCGAGGTCGACCTCGGGTTGTCGGGCTTCAGGCTTTGGCGTAGCGTCGACGCGTGCATGTCGACCGCGACCACTTGCGTGCGGCCCTGATTCTGGTGGCGGCGATGGTCGTCGTCTTCGTGTTCGCGGTGCTCAACCGGATCTACGACTGAGCCCACCGCACTGCCGGTGGCCGGCGGAGGCCCAGGCAGAGGGATGATCGCCGGTGAGATAGCAGAGCGGGTTCCGGTGGTCCAGTTCGACAGGGGGCGCCTTGAAGCGGCTCGGCTGCTGGCCGACTATCGACTCGCGGGCCTGGTGGTCGTGGACGGCCAAGGGCGGCCGTGCAGCGGGTTGCCGTCCGTCCGAGGTGGTGCGATTCCTGGTGCCGGGTTAGGTCCAGGACGATCCCTCGCTCGCCCGGGTGCTGAGCGAGTCGCTGGCTGACGCGGCCGACAAGCTCGGTGGCCGCCGGGTTCGCGACGTGCTGCCGACTGAGACCGTCGAGCTGCCCGTGGTCGATCACGACGACACGATCATCGAGGTCGCGGGTTTGATGGCTCCGGCTGCACTCGCCGCTCGTGGCGGTCCTGCGCGATGGCGTGTTGGAGGGCGTGATCACCGCATCCCGGCTGCTCGAGCTTGGGCTGACCGCGGGCACATACGGGTGATCCTGCACCGAAGCCGCGCAGCGCGCTGCGCGAGCGGCTCGCCGAGTGACTTCCTGGAGGAGGTCGGCATCAGGGGATCGCCACCGCAGCAAGATTACCGATGCCTCGCCCTGGTTGGTCACTGACCTGATGTAGCCACTATGTTGATCATGGAACGGTTGTTCATAGCTTGCACGTCCTGCTGAAGGAGGAGATCGCGCTGGCGGGGCCGAGTTTCGTGCAACAGCACCCACCGGCACGCCTG
This sequence comes from Microlunatus sp., assembly GCA_035719255.1. Lineage (GTDB taxonomy): Bacteria > Actinomycetota > Actinomycetes > Propionibacteriales > Propionibacteriaceae > Microlunatus. The sequence continues at coordinate 3,711 of DASTGF010000344.1, forward strand.
CGTCTACGTGCGCAGGTTGAAGCAGAGACTGAACGAAGCAGCCGACTGACGGCCGGGATCGACCGACGGCCTGCGGCCCGTTCCGCGCGGACGTCACGATCTCCGGATGTCGGCCGGTGCCGAGCCGGTGTGCGGTACGGGGCCTGCCAACTGGCCCGGCCAGTCCGGGTAGACCGTGCCCGGGACTGGGGACGGCATCCAGGAACCCTTCCAC
>DASTGF010000345.1:0-4824 GCA_035719255.1 Microlunatus sp.
TTCACCCGCGACGGGCTCGAACAGGCCACGCGGCCGGTCGTGGCCGCACATCACGCGGCGCGGCTGCTGGCCGGTGGCGTCGAGCGGGTGGTCGATCTCGGCTGCGGGATCGGGGCCGACGCGATGGCGTTCCTCGCCGCCGGGATCGATGTCGAGGCCGTCGAGCTCGATCCCGCGACCGCCCAGGTCGCCGCAGCGAACCTGTCCACGGTCGCCGGCCCGGGGCGGGGGACGTACGCGGTCGAGGTGGCCGACGCCGAGACGTTCCGCCCGGTGTCCCGCGAACCCTGGGCCTGGTTCGCCGATCCGGCCCGACGGGATCGCACGGGCCGGGTCTGGCGATTGGCGGATTTCTCCCCCCGTTGGGAGGTGCTCCTCGAGCTGCTCGGCTCCGGACGGGTCGCCGGGGTCAAGCTGGGACCGGGGCTGCCCCACACCGACATCCCCGCCGGCGTCGAGGCCGAATGGGTCAGCCACGCCGGTACGACACTGGAGGCTGCGCTCTGGGTGGGCGGCAGCGCAGTGCCGGGCGCCCGCCGCGCCACGGTCCTTTCCGACGCCGGGCCGGTGAGCCTGCTCCTGACCGGCGACCTGCCCACCGTGGAGGTGGGGCCGATCCGGCGCTTCGTCTACGAGCCCGATGGTGCGGTGATCCGGTCGGGCGCCATCCCGTTGCTCGCCGAAGCTCTCTCCGGAACGCTGGTGGAGGCCAAGATCGCCTACCTGACCAGTGACCGCTTCGTACCGTCCCCGTTCGCCCGTGCCTACGAGGTGCTCGAACGGCTGCCCTACAACGAACGCCGGCTGCGGGACTGGCTGCGGCGTGGCGACATCGGCACCGTGGAGATCAAGCAGCGGGGGATCGATCTCGATCCCGCCCAGCTCCGGCGGCGGCTCGCGCCGCGCGGCTCCGGATCGGCCACACTGTTGATCACGCGCACACCGCAGGGCGCCACCGTGCTGGTCGTACGCCGTGTTGCAGTCCTGTGACGCGATCCTCCCCGAGGGCACCGCGGCCATCCCTGTGCCTAGACTGAGCGCGGCTCGGGGGAGTCACCTCACCGCGGAGAACCGATGATTCGAATGATCGGTTTCCGAAGGCGTACGGCAACTGTCGTGGTGGCGGCTCTCTTGGCCGTCCTCGGCGGTCTCGTGCTGACCCCTTCGGACATCGTCCATGCAGCCACGTCCCCATGTTCGGTCCTCACCAAGGACGTCCACCTCTTCGTTCATCAGAAGAAGGAGGTGAATGTCCTCACCTATAACTCGAAACGCTTCGCCGGATTGAACAAGGGCGGTTACACCGATCTAGGCACGGTGTTCAGGGCGGCCAGCAAGACGAAGGGCCTGAGGGCCGTTCGGGTGCTGTACGACAAGCGCAACGGCGACCGGATCTACACCACCAGCTCGAGTGAGATCAAGAAGTTCACGAAGAACGGGTACGCCGACAACGGGATCGGCTTCTACGCCTATTCCTCCGCAGGCTCGTGTCTGTCCCCGGTGTATCGCCTGAACAAGGGCCGGCTGCATCGGTTCGTGGTGTCCTCCGCAGACCGAACCGCTCTGGTCAAGCAGGGCTGGGTGCAGGAGAAGAAGGTCTTCTACGTCGCCGCGCCGCCCAACTCGCCGAGCCCCACCCCCACGCCCACTGAGGACCACAGCTTCACCGTCGCGGTGCTACCCGACACGCAGAACGAGGTGCTCCGGGCCAACGACCCCCGGCTGGCCAACCGTAACCAGTGGCTGGTCGACAACGCCAAGTCCTTGAAACTCTCGTTCGTGACCCACACCGGCGACATCGTCAATTGGGACACTCCCGATCACGCGCAGTTCGTCAAGGCGTCCGCCGCGATGAAGATCTTCAACGACAGCGGCATCCCCTACTCGCTCAGCCCGGGCAATCACGACACCGCCGCAGTCTGCCCCGGGGGCAGCGCCTGTCCGGGTGCCAACACTCGAGCCACGGTTCGCGACACCAAGACCTTCAACCGCTATCTCAACGGTGGGACCGCTGATCTGGCCGGTCGTTTTCAGGACGGAAAGCTGGACAACACCTATTCGATCTTCACGGCCGGCACGCGCCAGTGGATGGTGCTGAATCTGGAGTTGTGGCCGCGGACGGAGGTGATCGCCTGGGCGCAGCAGGTCGTGGCCTCCCATCCGAAGGCGAATGTGATCGTCGCGACTCATTCGTATCTGGCCTCGAGCAACGGTCAGTGGGTGATCTATCCGAAGAAGGACTACGGCGCGAACAGCCCGCAGTACCTGTTCGACCAGCTGATCTCGAAGTACCCGAACATCAAGATGGTGCTCTGTGGTCACGTCGGCTCACAGGCACATCGCGTCGACACCGGTGTGGCGGGGAATCGCATCGACACGTTCCTGCTGACCATGCACTCCAACGCCACGAATCCGGTGCGGCTGATCCAGATCGACCCGGTCGCGGGAACGCTGAAGACGTGGGTGTACGCGCCCGCCAACAACCAGTCGTGGCCGACCTGGACGGTTTCGGTCAACGGGCTCGACTTCGAGTAGCGGCCGCCCCGGCTGCGGACCGCTGACCCGACAGCGGGTCGGCGGGACATACGCTCCGGGGATGGCCGATCCGACCCGCTCGACGCTCCCGCCGCCGCCGGGGGCGCAGCACGGCAGCCGAGCGGTGGTTGAACCATGACCGACGTCCTGCTGGTGGTGCTCTACGTCGCCGCCGGTATTGCGGCGGCCTGGGACGCTCGCCGCAAGGGCTACGACGACCGGCTGTTCCTGCTGCTCGGCCTCCTGCTCGGTCCGATCCTGCTGATCGTCATGTGGTTCCTCAAGCCCAGGCCGCTGGCCGTCGGGACCCCCGTCCGGCCCGCCGCGCCGATCAGTCTCGACGACGGCCGGACCATCCCGCCCTCCCACGTCTCGGTCGTGCGGGCGACGACGATCATCGACAACACCCTGGTCTGCCAGATCACGGCCCCCGACTCCAGCAAGCACTGGGTCGCCCAGGAGGCCCTGACCCGCGTCCGGGCCCGTCCCCTCGACTGATTCCGGCGTACCCACGCCACCCACCCTGCTGGCACTCACTAGGACCGAGTGCTAATGTCGAGTTGGCACTCTCCCAGTGAGTGTGCCAGCGGTCGACGACGGCACCGCGACGACGTCGATCGGCCGGTCCCCACGTACAACGACACACACCGTGAAAGGGGTTTGACGTGGCAGTCACGATCAAGCCGCTCGAGGACCGCATCCTCGTCGAGCCGCAGGATGCCGAGCAGGTCACCAAGTCCGGCCTGGTCATCCCGGACACCGCCAAGGAGAAGCCGCAGGAGGGCAAGGTCATCGCGACCGGCCCCGGTCGCACCGACGACAACGGCAAGCGGATCCCGATGGACGTCGCCGAGGGCGATGTCGTGATCTTCTCGAAGTACGGCGGCACCGAGGTCAAGTACGACGGCAACGAGTACCTGCTCCTCAATGCCCGCGACATCCTCGCGGTCGTCACCAAGTAAGGAACCCACACATGCCGAAGATCCTTCAGTTCGACGAGCAGGCTCGGCGCTCCCTCGAGCGCGGTGTCGACATCCTCGCGAACACCGTGAAGGTGACGCTGGGCCCCAAGGGACGCTACGTCGTCCTCGACAAGAAGTGGGGCGCGCCGACCATCACCAACGACGGTGTGACCGTCGCCAAGGAGGTCGAGCTCACCGACCCGTACGAGAACCTCGGCGCCCAGCTCGCCAAGGAGGTCGCCACCAAGACCAACGACGTCGCCGGTGACGGCACGACGACCGCGACGGTCCTGGCCCAGGCGCTCGTGCACGAGGGCCTGCGCGCGGTGGCGTCCGGCGGCAACCCCGTCGGCCTCAAGCGTGGCATCGAGAAGGCCGTCGAGGCCATCGCGACCGAGCTTCGCTCCCAGGCCCGTGACGTGGACTCGACCGCTGACATGGCGAGCGTCGCGACGATCTCCGCTCGTGACGAGCAGATCGGCGCGCTCATCGCCGAGGCGTTCGACAAGGTGGGCAAGGACGGCGTCATCACCGTCGACGAGTCCAACACGTTCGGCACGGAGCTCGAGTTCACCGAGGGCATGCAGTTCGACAAGGGCTACCTCTCGCCGTACTTCATCACCGACGGCGAGCGGATGGAGACGGTCCTCGACGACCCGTACATCCTCATCAACTCGGGCAAGATCAGCTCGATGAACGACCTGCTCCCGATCCTGGAGAAGGTCATCGCGGCCAACGGCACGCTGTTCATCGTGGCCGAGGACGTCGACGGCGAGGCCATGTCGACGCTCGTGGTCAACAAGATCCGGGGCACGTTCACCTCCTGCGCGGTGAAGGCTCCGGCCTTCGGCGACCGTCGCAAGGCGATGCTCGAGGACATCGCGACCCTCACCGGCGGCACGGTCGTGGCGCCCGAGGTCGGGCTCAAGCTCGACCAGGTGGGTCTCGAGGTGCTGGGCCGTGCGCGTCGGGTCGTCGTCACGAAGGACGCCACGACGATCGTCGACGGTGCGGGCGACAAGGCGGCCGTCGAGGCCCGTGTCAACCAGCTCCGTGCCGAGATCGAGCGCACCGACTCCGACTGGGACCGCGAGAAGCTGCAGGAGCGGGTCGCCAAGCTCGCCGGCGGCGTCTGCGTCATCAAGGTCGGCGCGGCCACCGAGGTGGAGCTCAAGGAGAAGAAGCACCGGATCGAGGACGCCGTCTCCGCGACGCGCGCCGCGATCGAGGAGGGCATCGTGGCCGGCGGCGGTTCCGCACTCGTCCACGCGGCCAAGGTCCTCGACGGTGGCCTCGGGCTCACGGGTGACGAGAAGACGGGCGTGGC
>DASTGF010000346.1:0-3304 GCA_035719255.1 Microlunatus sp.
GAGGCCGACCCGGTCCGACCGGGTCGGCCTCGCGCATGTCCGGGGCCGGTCGACCCGTCCGGACTCTTGGGAACCGATCTCTACCGATATATCGTTGACGTATCGGCAGTCGTCGAGATGGGAGACAGGAGAGCGTCATGACCGGTGCGTACGCGATGGATCGACCGTGGCTGTGGTGGGTCAGGGCCTGTGCCGGAGAACGGCGGAACGAGCGGGCGGGGGGCCGGCGCCAGGAACGTCACTGCGACGACTGGTTCGCGGCGATGAGCGGCCGACGCGGCGGGTTCGGGCCGCACGCGTACGGGCCATGGGCGCCGTTCGCCGGGCAGCCCCCGTTCGGCCCACCGTGGGGTCGGGGCTGGCGTGGTCCCAAGGCGCGCCGCGGGGACGTCCGGTCCGCCATCTTGTCGGTGCTCAGCGATGCCTCGCTGAACGGCTATCAGATCATCCAGCAGATCGCCGATCGCAGCGACGGCGCGTGGAAGCCCAGCCCGGGGTCGATCTACCCGACCCTGCAGCAACTGGAGGACGAAGGCCTGGTGCGGGCCGAGTCCGCGGACGGCAAGCGCGTCTATCACCTGACCGACGAGGGACGGGCCTACGTGGCCCAGCACGCCGAGGAGGTCTCCTCGCCCTGGCAGACCCGGTCCGACGCCGAGGGTGGGGAGGATGCGCTGAAGCCGCTGATCGGCCAGATCGCCGCCGCCATCTGGCAGATCGCCGCGGTCGGGACGCCGCAGCAGCAGGCGCGCGGTCGGGAGGCCCTCGTTGAACTGCGACGTAAGCTACATGTGATCCTGGCCGAGCCTGACCAGAGCACCGACGAGAGCACTGACGAGGCGCAATGAGCACACCTTCTTGGGGACGGGGAGATCCACGTAACGGAGTGCCGCCGTGGATGTGGCCGGTGGTGATCGATGCTCGCCAGCGAGAGCCGGCAGCGTCTCGTCAGGTGCGGATCGGAGACGCCGAGCGCGACCAGGCGGTGTCCACCCTGGGCGACCACTTCGCGGCCGGCCGGCTGACGCGTGAGGAGTTGGACGAGCGGATCGATCAGGCCATGCAGGCTCGCTTCTCCACCGATCTCGATCCGCTGTTCGACGATCTGCCCGACACCGCGACCGTGGCCACCCGGCCCGATCCCCGGATCCGGGCGTACCGGCAGCCGTCGCCGCTGCTGTGGGTGCTGCCGATCCTGGTCGTCGCGCTGGTGGTGGCGGCTATCGCGGCCGGAGCCCCCTGGATGTTCGGTGGGCTGATCTGGGTGCTCGTCCTCGGCCGGTTCTGGGGCGGCGGATGGAATCGCCACCACCCCCACGCCCACCGGTCGGGACCTCCCTCGATGCGAGGCTGAGCGCGGTAAGGTCCACGCTGGCCGCCGTCCCCAGCGCTTGAGGATCGGCGCGCGACGGCCGGGGTGTCGTTCGCCGACGCCCGCAAGGGAGAGAGCGCCCATGGCACGCGTGTACAACTTCAGCGCCGGACCGGCCGTCCTGCCCGAGGAGGTGCTCGTGCAGGCCGCGGATGAGATGCTCGACTGGCACGGCTCGGGTCAGTCGGTGATGGAGATGTCCCACCGCGGCCGGGAGTTCGTCTCGATCGCCGCCGAGGCGGAGGCGGATCTGCGCAGGCTCCTGGACATCCCCGACGGCTACCACGTGCTGTTCTTGCAGGGCGGGGCCACGCTGCAGTTCGAGATGATCCCGATGAACCTGCTGCGCGGGAAGCCGATCGTCGACTATGTGCACACCGGCGAATGGGCCAAGAAGGCGATCGCCGCGGCTCGTGGCCTGGCACCGAGCGTCAACGTGGCGGCCAGTGCCGAGGACCGCTCCTTCACCTACGTGCCCGCCCAGTCGAGCTGGCGGCTGTCCGACGATGCGGCGTACGTCCACTACACCGCCAACGAGACCATCGGCGGCGTCGAGTACCACTGGATCCCCGAGGTCGGTGACGTGCCGCTGGTCAGCGACATGTCCTCCAACATCTTGTCCGCCCCGCTGGACGTGTCGAGGTTCGGGCTGATCTACGCCGGTGCCCAGAAGAACATCGGCCCGGCCGGATTGACGATCGTGATCATCCGCCCCGATCTGGTCGGGCTCGGCCATCCCACGCCGCCGCTGATGCTGGATTACGCCACCCACGTGAAGGCGGAGTCGATGCACAACACGCCGCCGACGTACGCGATCTACATCGCCGGTCTGGTCTTCAAGCACCTGCTGGCCACCGGCGGTCTGGTCGCGGCGGAGCAGCGCAACATCGCCAAGGCAGCCCTGCTGTACGACTACCTGGACCGCAGCGACTTCTACACCAACCCGGTGGACAAGGCCGACCGCTCGCGGATGAACGTGCCGTTCACCCTGGCCGACCCGGCACTCGACGCCGAGTTCCTCGCCGGGGCCAAGGAGCGGGGTCTGGTGCAGTTGAAGGGTCACCGCTCGGTCGGCGGCATGCGGGCGTCGATCTACAACGCCATGCCGATCGAGGGCGTCCGGGCGCTCGTGGACTACCTCGCCGAGTTCGCCGCGGCGAAGGGCTGACGGCGATGACGGGCACGTTCCGCGTCGCGGTGCTCAATCAGGTGTCGAGCCGAGGCCTGGATCGGCTGCCGGCGGATCGCTTCATCGTCGCTGCCGAGGTCGACCGTCCTGACGCGATCCTCCTCCGTTCGGCGGACCTGCACGGGTCCGGCGTGCCGGACTCGGTGCTCGCCGTGGGGCGCGCGGGTGCGGGAGTGAACAACATCCCGGTGGCCGAGCTGTCCGCCCGCGGGGTCCCGGTGTTCAACACCCCCGGGGCCAACGCCAATGCGGTCAAGGAGTTGGTGCTGTCGGGCATGCTCATCGCCGCACGCAATCTCGACGCCGCGCTGGGCTTCGTCGACCGGCTGGACCCCGAGGACCCCGAGTTGGAGGCCAGGGTCGAGGCCGGCAAGAAGGAGTTCGCCGGCTACGAGCTGGCCGGTCACACGCTGGGCGTGATCGGCCTGGGCAAGATCGGTTGCCTGGTCGCCGATGCGGCGATCAAGCTCGGCATGAAGGTGATCGGTTACGACCCGGAGATCACCGTCGAGGCGGCCAACCGCCGCGGCGTTCCGGTGTTCAACGCGCCGTTCAGCAACACGCGCAGCGTCGCCGAGATGATCATCGCCGAGATCATCTTCCTCTCCCGCCAGCTCGGCGATCGCTCGCGCGAGGTGCACGAAGGCAAGTGGCGCAAGGTGGCGACGGGCTCCACCGAAGTCCGCGGCAAGACCATCGGCCTCGTCGGCTATGGCCACATCGGCTCGCAGGTCGGTGTCCTC
>DASTGF010000347.1:0-2812 GCA_035719255.1 Microlunatus sp.
AGGGATCCGGCAGCGGACGGGCGAACCCACCCGTTATCGCCGAGTCTCACAACGGATCAGGCATCCATCCGGAAACCGACCTTCATTCGGACCTGATAGTGACCGACCTGGTTATTCACGATATGACCGCGGATCTCGCTCACTTCGAACCAGTCCAACCCACGTAATGTGCTGGACGCCCGCGCAATACCGGCCTCGATCGCGGCCTCTACACCATCCGGCGACGTTCCTACGATCTCCGTCACGCCGTACACGTGAGCGCTCATGGACTCTCCTTCGTCGCGAATGCCGAACCCCAACCTGCTGAGTGAACCACGCCCAGCAGGTTCCGGTCTCCGGCGCGACCTATGGCACCCAACGGTGCAGGCGGTCGCCCTCTATCGGGCCTTGCCGCATCGGCGGCTTCACCCGCCCTGCCAATGCGGCGGGGCGGGTGAAGCTGACGGTACTACTTCTTGCCCTTCTTGACCTTCTTCGCCTTCTTGCCCTTCGCCATGGAACCCTCCCTCCGGCCGGTCGACCCAACTGGCGTCGGCCGGCATCTTGCGTGCGTCGTGGTCAACTATGCGTTGACGACACGGTCAACTTTCTGTTGACCCTGCCGTCAACATAGTATTGACACCGACGAAAAGCAAGTTAGCCTCACGACGTGACGGACGCCCTGCACACCAGACGATTCGACCGTGCATTGGAGTCATTGCGGGGAGTTCCTGATCCACTCCTGCGGTTGGAGGCGATACGTCGCTCACGCAAGGCACTGGACGACCTGGAAACCGCCACGGTGATCGCCGCCCGGGCACAGGGCGCCAGTTGGCGCGACATCGGTGCGGTGTACGGGCTGAGCAAACAAGGAGCTCAACAGCGATTTCGAGCAGCAATTCCTGGCGGCTGATTTGCCGGTCGCCCACAGGTCCCCCACCTCGGGAGGTTGTCATCCGCTCTTGGGGTCGTGATTCTCGGTTGGATCGGCATTTCGGTGCGACCGACGTGCCCCTCACCGTTGGTGAGGGGCACGGGTGACGACGGTCCAGCAGCGGCACTGCTCGATGCGAGGAATTTCCGTGTCAAGATCGGGGGAGCTGCGCCTTTCCCGTCGCCTTCACCTTGCCGCGCAGCGCGAGGAAGAGCAGCACCAGGCCGATGGTGAGCAGGATGTGCCCCAGTCCGGCGATGCCGGCGATGGCACTTCCTGCGGACACGCCGAGAACCGTCATACTGCCGTGCACGGTCAACATCGTCGCAGTCAGGACAAGGCCGGCGTTGTAGATCCAGAAGAACGGCGTGAACAATCGACTGTCGGACAGGGTGAAAGCCTTCTCCAGGGTGAGGATGACGAGGAAGAACAGCATGCCCAACGCCAACAGGTGAGTGTGCACGGTGGACAGCTGGGTGTCCCCGACGAAGTCCTGCGCCTTGGTCAGTTCCCGGTAGTACAGACCGGAGGCGAGGCCCAGGACTGTGTAGAGGGCGGCGGAGTAGTAGAGCCTGATCATTTCAAATGTTCCTTCGGTGGCTAGATCTCGGCAATGGGTGGCGGTCGGTCGGTGCGGTTGATCCCTCTGGTGATCGCGCCTGGGGCTAGTGGGCGGCGCTGAACTCGGGGCGGGTGGGAGCGAGACTGAGGCGGCCGTCGGTCATCGCGGCTGTCCGGTCGGCCAGCGGCAGGTATTGCAGGTCGTGGGTAACCACGATGGTGGCGGTGCGCTGTTCGACGGTCACCTCGCGCAGCATCTGCATCACGGCGTGGCCGCGGTCGTGGTCCAGCGCGGAGGTCGGTTCGTCCACCAGCAACAAGGCGGGCTCCCCCATCAACGCCCGGGCGATGCCGACGCGCTGCCGCTCACCGCCGGACAGTTGGTGCGGCCGTTTTCCGGACTTGGTGGTCAGGCCGACCCGATCGAGCAACCACCGGGCCCGGTCCAAGGCTGCCTCGCGGGGACTGCGCGTGAGGTGGCTGACCAGCAGCAGCTGATCAAGGACGGTCAGCGACGGCAGCAGGTTGGCCTGCTGGAAGACGAAACCGATGCGTTCCCGGCGGACCCGATCCAGAGCTGCCCGGTCCAGGCCGGCCAGCAGGATGCCGTCGATGCTGACGGTCCCGGAGTCCGGGGCGATCAACGCGCCGGCCACCGCGAGGAGGCTGGACTTGCCAGAGCCGGATGGTCCCGTGACGGCAAATATTTCGCCGGGGTCGACCTGCAGGCTCACCCGGTCCAGCGCGGTCAGCCGCTGTTCCCCATCGGGGTAGGTGAGATGGACGGTGTCAAGGATGAGAGTCATCGGGATGCTCCAAGGGCGGTGAGGGGGTCGACCTGGCTGACGTTGCGGACGGCGACGGCGGCGCCGAGCAGACCAACCGCAATCATGATCAACAGCGGGAGGGCGACGGTGGCGGGTTGCAGGACGAACGGGACGACCGTGGCGGCCAAGGCGCCTAGGCCGGTAGCCACCAGGGCGCCGAGGCCGGCGCCGACGAGCAGCACGAGTGCGGCTTGTCCCAGAGCGTCGCGCAGCAGATACCCACGGGTGCCACCGATGGCGCGGACGACGGCCAGGTCGTGGGCTCGTTGCATGGTCCAGACCGTGAAGAAGCTGCCCACGACCAGCACCGAGATCCCGACCAGTAGCCAGCGCATCAGATTGAGCGAACTCTGTTCGGAGGTGAATCCACCGACGGCATCAAAAGCCGCCTCCCGGGTGACGGTGGTGGTGCCGCCGGCCAGGTCGATGGCGACGGTCTCCGCGGTGCCGGGGTCAACGGCGACCGCGGTGATGGTGTCGGCGTGAGCGATCTGCTGCCAGGTGTCGATGT
>DASTGF010000348.1:0-14020 GCA_035719255.1 Microlunatus sp.
GTTCCAGTGGGCGACGTGGGGGGCTAGTTCGGCTTCGGCGAACTCGCGGACGACCGCACGGAAGTCCTCGTGCTCCTCGCTGAGTTGGAATGTGGACAACCGGCCCCCTCGTCGTCGAAACGGTGCCCACATCGTAGCTTACGTTTACGTAAGCGGAAATTCGGGCGATTAGGATGCCGGCATGATGCGTACGTGGTCCATCGGCGAGCTCGCCGGTCAGTTCGACACCACATTGCGCACCATCCGGCACTACGAGGAGCTCGGACTGCTCAGTCCGGGGCGCAACGGCCAGCAGCGCGTCTACACCGAACGGGACCGGGTGCGGCTCGAGCTCATCCTGCGGGGCAAGCGGCTCGGTTTCACCCTGGAGGAGATCGCCCACATCCTCGGCCTGTACGACGACCCACCCGGCGAGGCCGGCCAGCTGGAGTTCCTGCTCACCGACATCCGGCGTCGGCGCGCCGATTTGCTGCAACGGCGGGCCGACCTCGACGCCGTGCTGAGTGAGCTCAACGATCTCGAGCGGCGCTGCCGCAGCGACCTCGACGCCCTGCGCTGACCAGCCCAACCCCTGCCCCGGCCGGCCGCCTGCCCCTGCCCCTGGCCCAGCAACCAGCCCCAGCCCCAGCCCCTGGCGAGCGTGCGCGTACGACAGATTCCAGCGGCGTGTCGCTGTCGTTCCCGCACAGTTGCGGAGGAGGAGCAGCAGGAGGAGGAGAGGAGCGGCCGGGGGTCAGTCGGCGGGGTCGGGGGCGATGACGGAGGCGGCGTCCTGCTGCCCGGTGACGTCGTACAGATGGTGGATGACGTCGTGCAGGACGTACTGGGCAAAGGTGAGCACGGTGAACTCGGCGCCGTCGGAGCGGCGCGCCCGACGGTCGAGCTGGGAGATCTCCAGCCCCTGGAGCCGGTGAGCGAAGGCCTCGGCGGCGGACTCGAGTTGGTCGGCCACCTCGTCCGGATCGGAGTCGGCGTACCGTTCCGTCAGGGCCGTCTCGTCCTGGTCCCAGTTTGCGAGGGTCGGCTCGTCCTCGACGAGCATCAGGGCCAGCCGGGCGTCGGAGAGTCGAAAGACGTCGCGGACGTGAGCTCCGTACTCCAGCGGCGACCACACGGTGGCAGCGGGCCGGATGTTCACCGCGGGACTCGCGGTGAGGATCTGCACCCACTCCCCGGCGGCCAGCTCCGCCCGGACCGCGATCTCGTCGATGCCGATCTCGGCGGCGGCGAGACCACATTCCTCACACCGCCGGGTCAGCACCCAGGTCCAGTCCTTCGTGTCCGGCTCCGGCTCCATGGTGCTCAGGCTAACGCCACCGCCGCGGTGCCGGCGCCGCGGCGGTTGTCCACAGCCTCACCCACATCCTGTGGAGAAGGTCGCCGTTTCGGTGCATGAGGCACGCCGTCCGGTGGACAACCGCGGGTACAGCACAGGGTGAAGATCTTCCTTGCTCGCAAGGGCTTGCGGCCAAGCCCTCGCCGGGTTAAGACTTCAGTTCGAGCACTCCTCGCGGAGTGCCGGATCGATCGAGGCAGAGATCTGCACGGTGAGGAAACTCGCCGCGTGAGCCGGTGACGGGCTGACGGGATCGAACGCTCGAACGATCGGCAGGAGACGTCACACCCTCCCGCCGAACCCGTGGGCCTCTTCCACTCATACTGGAAGAGGCCCACACCCATGTTCCGGTCACGTCGGGGAGTCCATTGCGTACGTCGGCAGGCCCGATCGCACTCCTCCCCGGAACCGCAACGATCATCTCGTCGGCCCTGATCGCGCTCCTGCTCGGTCTCGTCCTCGCCGTCCTCGGTCCGGTCGCAGGGGCGCAGGCCGACACCCCCAGCGCTCTACCGAGCGACGGTCAGACCACCCCCGGAGCCGGCAACTCGGGCGGCAGCGAGCCCGCCTCGCCGACCGCGCCGACCACGCGCAGCGACGGTCCCCGGCCGACCTCGTCGGCGACCTCGACCAGCTCACCGCCGGCGACGGCCGGCCCGTCCGGCGGCACCGCGACGCCGTCAGCCACGCCGTCGCGCAGCCCCCGCGGCACACCGACCGGGCGCCCTACGACCACGATGGTGCCGAGCCGGCGGCCGGCCATCCCACCGGCCGCCGCGACCAGCGACGTACCGCTGTGGTCGCTGATCATCGCTCTTCTCGTGCTCGCGGCCGCCGTCCCCATCGTGCTGCTGCTGAACCGCACCCCGCAGCGGTTCGCGGGTGAGGCCATCACCACCACCACGACGACGATCCATCCCGACGACGGCGGCGAGACCCTCAGCCTGATGAGTGAGGCCGGCGAAGCGATGATCGACTCGGGCTACGACGTCGTCTCGGTCCAGGCCGCGATGGACGACATCGGTCGCGCCAACGGACTCCCCCGGGCGGAGTCGATCGCACTGCCGACCGCGATCTTGGTGTCCGCACGGATCCGCGGTCAGGTACGGACCGCCGCGGTCGCCACCGGCAGCCAGGAACTGCGGCTGCACCAGGTGGAGGAGCTCGACGACGTGATCACCTACGCGCGGCGCGGTCTGATCGCCCCCCGGGAGGCGCTGGCCCGGATCGCCGCCATCCGGACGCTGCCGCCGCCGTACACGACGCCGGTCCAGCTGCTCGGTCACGTGCTCACCTCCGCCGGTCTGGCGGTGTTGCTGGGCGGCTCCTGGATCGGGATCGCGGTGGCCGCCGTGCTGGGCGCGTTCGTCGGGGGGTTGCTCCTGCTCGGTGCTCGACTGCCCAGCCGCTACCAGGTGCTGCTGACCGTGGTGGCGGCGTTCGTCGTGGCGCTGGCCGTGCTGCTGCTGTCGCGGACCTCGCTGGAGCTCGCGCTGCTGCCGATCCTGATGGCCCCGCTGGTGCTGCTGCTGCCCGGCGCCCTGCTCACCACCTCGGTGATCGAGCTCGCGACGGGACAGATGGTCTCCGGCGCCGGACGGCTCGCCGCCGGCGCGATGCAGCTGCTCCTCCTCGCCCTCGGCATCACCGCCGCGGCGGCCCTGGTCGGCGTGCCGGCCATCGACCTGACGCGGTCGCAGACGCCGCTCGGACCGCTGGGGCCGTGGATCGCGGTGGCGGTGTTCGGCGCCGGCGTGGTGCTCAACCGGTGCGCGCGGGCCCGCTCGCTGGGCTGGATCCTGCTGGTCCTCTATGTGGCGTACGGAGCCCAGGTCGTCGGTAACCTGCTCCTCGGCGGCGTGCTGTCGGCTTTCGTCGGGGCCGCGGCGATGACACCGGTCGCGGCCATCGTCGCCCGGCAGCGGACCGGTCCCCCGGCGATGGTGAGCTTCACTCCGGCGTTCTGGCTGCTGGTCCCCGGCGCCCTCGGTCTGGTGGGGGTGACGACCATCCTCGACGGTGACGTCAACGGCATCCAGACCCTGCTCACCACCACCTCGACCATGGTCGCCATCGCCCTCGGCGTCCTGGTCGGCTGGGCGATGGTGGGTGTGCTGCGGCGGCTCCGGGACGCCCGCCATGACCGGCAGCGGCCGGTCGGCGGTGGCTCGGAGCTGTCCTGACGCATCCCGGCCCGGGGTGATCACGGCCTTTGAAACAATGACGGTCGTGCCGGTGGAGCGGGCTGACCAAGGTGCCTACGCGCATCGACGGCTGCTCGACTACGGCGAGCGGGCACGGCTGCTGGTCTGCGCGGATCTCGACGAGGTGCTCGGGATGCTCGCAGCGCTGCACGAGCAGCCGCTGGACGCCGTGGACGAACTCGTGCCGGGTGCGACCACGTTGCTGCTGAAGCTCCGCCGTCCGCTGACCACCCGGGAGCAGCGCGAACTCCTGACTCGACCGGTCACTCGCAGCACGCTCGTTGCGGCGGGCGAGGTACGGATCGAGGTCACCTATGACGGGCCGGATCTGGAGGACGTGGCCAGGCTGACCGGGCTGGCGGTCGAGGACGTGATCGCGGCTCACACCGGCCAGCGCTGGACGGTCGGCTTCTGCGGCTTCGCGCCCGGTTTCGCCTATCTGCGTGGGGAGCACGATCGGCTCCGAGTGGCGCGTCGGGCCGTGCCGCGGACCAGGGTGCCGGCCGGAGCTGTCGGCCTGGCCGACCACTGGTCGGGGGTCTATCCGCGACGCGGGCCGGGCGGGTGGCAGCTGATCGGTCGGACCGACCGGGCCACCTGGGACCTCGGGCGGGAGCCGCCGGCCCTGCTCCATCCGGGCACGGTGGTCCGGTTCGTCCCGGTCGAGGGCCGGCCCACCGCAGCGGAGCCCGAGCGATGATCATCGTGGAGCAGACCGGGCCACTGTCGTTGATCACCGACAAGGGCCGGCCCGGGCTGGCCCATCTCGGGGTGTCGCCGTCGGGGGCGGCGGACCGGACCGCGTACGAACTGGGCAACCGGTTGATCGGCAACTCACCGCGCGCGGCCGCCATCGAGATCACCGGCGGGGGTCTGCAGGTGCGGGTCGATGCGCTGACCTGGGTCGCGGTCACCGGAGCCCCGACCCAGGTGAGGGTCAACACCACACCGACCGCGTCGCACACCCCGATCGCCCTGGCTCCCGGCGACCGGTTGCGGGTCACACCGCCACCCCACGGACTGCGCAACTACCTCTGCGTGCGGGGCGGGCTCCGCGGGCCGCGCACGCTGGGCAGCCGGTCCACGGACACGTTGTCCGGACTCGGTCCGGCTCCGCTGCAGCCGGGCGATCGGATCCCGGTGGGGGTTCCCAGACGGGACATGCCGGGCATCGATCTGGTGGTGCCGAACCAGCCCCGGCGCGAGCTCGAGATCGATCCCGGACCACGCCGCGACTGGTTCACCGAGCAGGCGTGGCGCCGGCTCATCGGGGTTGCCTGGTCGGTGACCAACGACTGCGACCGGGTCGGGGTCCGGCTGTCGGGATCGCTGCTGCCGCGGTCCGGGGAGCAGGAGTTGCCCTCGGAGGGACTGGTCCGCGGAGCCGTCCAGGTGCCGTCCTCGGGTCAGCCGTTGATCTTCCTCGCCGATCATCCGGTGACCGGCGGCTACCCCGTGATCGCGGTCCTCACGGCGCGCGACGCCGATCATGCCGCCCAGCTGCGCCCGGGCGACGAGGTGCGGTTCCGGGCGCGCCACCCCGGCTGACCGGGTCGTCGCCGGTGGCCGCCGCTCGGACAGCCGGTGGCTAGACTCCGCGAGGAGAGCACGTCGAGGGAGCAGGAGGACGCGTGGCCATAGCGAAGGTGCTGGTCGCCAACCGCGGAGAGATCGCGGTCCGAGTGATCCGCGCCGCGGCGGACGCCGGTCTCGGTTCGGTCGCGGTCTACGCCGACGCCGACGCCGACGCTCTGCACGTCCAGCTCGCCGACGAGGCCTACGCCCTCGGCGGCGCCACGCCGGCGGAGACCTATCTCGACGTGGCCAAACTGCTCGAGATGGCCGCCCGCAGCGGCGCCGACGCGGTGCACCCCGGCTACGGGTTCCTGGCCGAGAACGCCGCCTTCGCCCAGGCCGTGATCGATGCCGGGCTGGTCTGGATCGGACCGCCGCCGGCCGCGATCGACGCGCTGGGTGACAAGGTCAAGGCGCGCCACATCGCCCAGCAGGTGGGCGCACCGTTGGTCCCGGGCACCGCCGACCCGGTGTCCGGAGCCGACGAGGTGATCGCCTTCGCCGAGGAGTACGGCCTCCCGATCGCGATCAAGGCCGCGTACGGCGGTGGCGGACGGGGCCTGAAGGTGGCCCGCACGCTCGACGAGATCCCGCACCTGTTCGAGTCTGCGACGCGTGAGGCGGTGACCGCGTTCGGTCGCGGCGAGTGTTTCGTGGAGCGCTACCTGGACCGGCCCCGGCACGTCGAGACGCAGTGCCTGGCCGACAGCCACGGCACCGTGGTTGTGGTGTCGACGCGAGACTGCTCGCTGCAACGCCGGCACCAGAAGCTGGTCGAGGAGGCTCCCGCGCCCTTCCTCAGCGAGGAGCAGGTGCAGCGGTTGTACACCGCCAGCAAGGCGATCCTCAGCAAGGCCGGGTACGTCGGCGCCGGGACGTGCGAGTTCCTCGTGGGCACCGACGGCACGATCTCCTTCCTCGAGGTCAACACCCGGCTCCAGGTCGAGCACCCGGTCTCGGAGGAGGTGACCGGACTGGATCTGGTCCGGGAGATGTTCCGGATCGCCGACGGTGAGCCGCTGGGGTACGACGACCCCGAGATCCACGGCCACGCCATCGAGTTCCGGATCAACGCCGAGGACGCCGGCCGCAACTTCCTGCCCGCCCCGGGCACCCTGCTCACCTGGCGCCCGCCCGGCGGACCCGGCGTCCGCGTCGACGAGGGATACCGGGCCGGGATGAGGGTGCCGGGCAGCTTCGACTCGTTGGTGGCCAAGCTCATCGTGCGTGGTGCGGACCGGGAGCAGGCGCTGGCCCGCTCGCGTCGTGCGCTCGCCGAGCTCGAACTGGACGGCATGCCGACGGTGGTCCCCTTTCATCGCGCCGTGCTGGACGAGCCGGCGTTCATCGGTGCCGACGGTCACTTCGGGGTGCACACCCGCTGGATCGAGACCGAGTTCACCGGCACCATCGCTCCCTACGCCGGTCCCACCGCCGAGGCTCCGATCGCCGCCGACGCGACCCGGGTGGTGGTCGAGGTGAACGGCAAGCGGTTCGAGGTCGTGGTGCCGGCCGGTCTGGTGGGCGCGAACGGCGCGGGGGCAGCCCGAGGCGCCTCGGCCGCCCCAGCGCGGACCCGCCGGCCGGCCCGCCGATCCGGCGGTTCGTCGGCCAAGCCGCCATCGGGGAACGCGCTCACGTCGCCGATGCAGGGCACGATCGTCAAGGTCGCGGTGGACGACGGGGACGTGGTCGAGGCCGGTGATTTGGTCGTCGTCCTGGAGGCGATGAAGATGGAGCAGCCGTTGAACGCCCATCGGGGCGGCAAGATCACGGGCCTGGCAGCGTCGCCGGGACAGACCGTGACCAGCGGATCGATCCTGTGCGAGATCGTCGATCCGGCATGAACCCAGCGGGCTAAAAGAGCACTAAAAAAGGCCCATGGGCACAGCGAGTCCACAGATCCTCGGGGGAGACTGAAAGCCATGCCCGAACTGATCGTTCTGCTGCTGATCTTGATCCTGGTCGGCGGCGGTGTCGCGCTCTACCGGCGGCACGCGATCGCTCAGCGCGAGGCTCACGAGCGGCGCGAACTGCAGACCCAGCTCGCAACGTCCAAGCGCGCGGCCGACGAAGACGTGACGAAATTCGGCGAGGAACTGCAGCGACTCGACACCGACGTTGCCGGTCATCCGCTGGACGAGGCGATGAACCAGGACTACCAGCGAGCCCTGGACGCCTACGACAACGCCAAGATGAGTCTGGACGCGGTGACCCGTCCGGACGAGATCAAGCACGTCACGGAGATCTTGGAGGACGGCCGGTACGCGGTCGCCTGCGTCAAGGCTCGGGTGAAGGGCGAGCCGTTGCCGGCCAAGCGCCCACCCTGCTTCTTCAACCCGGCCCACGGACCGTCGTCGCAGGACGTGGAGTGGGCGCCGCCCGGCGGTGTGCCGCGGACGGTACCGGCCTGCCCGGCCGACGCGGAGCGGGTGCTGGCCGGAGCCGACCCGTACATCCGGACGGTCCAGGTCGGCGCCCAGCGGGTGCCGTACTGGGAGGGCGGCCAGGCGTATGCGCCCTGGGCGCAGGGCTATTACAGCCGCTGGCGCGGCAGCGATCTGCTGTCCGGCGTGCTCATCGGCAGCTTCCTGTTCGGCGGCGGTGGCGGGCTGTTCGAGGGCATCGGCGACGGCGTCGGTGATCTGATGGGCGGCATCGGCGATGGGATCGGCGGCATCGGCGAGGGCATCGGCGACGTCGGTTCCGGCATCGGCGACATGTTCGGGGACCTGTTCGACTGACCTCCGCGCCGGGTGGTGTCACCCGCACCGTGTGAGTTCGCCGAAGCGGGCGTTCCGGCGTTGGCCGCAACCGTCGTCCGGCGGGAGGATGGTGCCGTTCCCCGCACGAGAGGTACGTCCGATGAGTTCCGTCGTCATCGTTTCCGAAGAGTTCGCCCCCGTCGCCAAACGCGCCTGGATCTGGTCCATCGTCCGCGGTGTGCTGGCGATCATCTTCGGCATTCTGGCCCTGGTCTGGCCGTTGCAGACCGCGGTCGCGCTGGCCATCCTGGTCGGCATCTTCGCCCTCGTGGACGGGGTCGTCGACATCGTCGACGCGATCCGCTTCCGCGGCTCGCCGGGCGTCGGCGTCCGGGTCTTCCTCGGCATCGTCAGTCTGTTGTTCGGCGCCCTGGTGCTGTTCTGGCCCCAGATCTCGCTCGGCGTGCTGGTGATCCTGGTGGCCATCTGGTCGATCCTGATCGGCTCTCTGCAGATCATCGCCAACGTCTCGATGCGCAAGGAATCCGGTCGCAGCTGGGTATGGGGCGTGATCGCCGGGGCCATCGGGGTGATCTTCGGCATCGTGGTGCTCATCGCTCCCAAGGCCGGAGTGATCACCTTGGTCTGGCTGCTGGGTATCTGGGCGCTGATCTTCGGCGTGCTGTTGCTGGTGCTGGGCTTCCATCTCCGCAAGGCGTCGAAGTCGGTCGTCGCGCCCTGACCCGATCCGGGCTGACCCGATCCGGGCTGACCCGATCCGGGCTGACCCGATCCGGGCTGACCCGATCCGGGCTGACCGGACCCGGGCTGATCAGCCCGGCGGGCTCGCCAGCGCCTCGCGCAGCGCGACCATCGTCTCGGAGCAGCCGCTGTCCAGCTTGACCGTCGCCAGCTCATCCCCGCGGGTGGGGCCGCGGTTGACGATCACGACCGGTAGTCCTCGCTTGGCCTGATGCCGGACGAAGCGCAGACCGGACATCACCGTCAGCGACGAGCCGACGACCACCAGCACCTCGGCGGCGTCGACCAGGGCGTACGCGGTCGCTACCCGCGGCTTCGGCACCGACTCGCCGAAGAAGACCACATCGGGCTTGAGCCGGCCACCGCAGACCAGACACGGCGCCAAGACGAAGTCGTGCCAGTCGTGGACGACCGCGTCACCGTCGGGTCGCAGCTCCGCCCGTCCCGGCTCGACCTCGCCGCGCACCTCGGGGTTGAGCAACGCCAGCCGATCCTGCAACGCCCGCCGGGAGGACCGGTCCCCGCAGTCCAGGCAGATCACCCGGGCGATCTCGCCGTGCAGGTCGACCACGGTCCGGCTGCCCGCCGCCGTGTGCAGACCGTCCACGTTCTGGGTGATCACCCCGACCAGGCCGTGGCGCTCGAGATCGACGAGTGCCTGGTGCCCGGGGTTGGGGCGGGCCTGCCCCATCCGCCGCCAGCCGAGATAGGAACGGGCCCAGTAGCGCTGCTGCGCCGCGCGGGAGCCGACGAACTCGCCGAATTGCATCGGCGTGGCCCGCACCGAGGTGGGCCCGCGGTAGTCCGGGATGCCGCTGTCGGTCGACGCGCCGGCCCCGCTGAGCACGGTCCACCGCCGCCCGCGGATCACTGCGGCGGCCTCCTCGACCACGACGGACGCCGGCGTGCGTGGCTCGGCGGTCAGCGCGGGCGTCGCGGTCATCGATCACTCCTTGCGGGTCAGCTCCTCGCCGTGGAGGTGCAACTGGCGGGCCGCCTCCGCGAGCGATCCCGACACCGACGGATAGACGGTGAAGGAGGCTGCCACCTGGTCCACGGTGAGCCGTTGCGAGACCGCGATGGCCAGCGGATAGATCAGCTCGCTGGCGCGCGGGGCCACCACGACTCCGCCGACGACGATACCCGTGACCGGAAGGCAGAAGACCTTCACGAAGCCGTCGTGGAGGCCCTGCATCTTGGCCCGAGCGTTGCCGCGCAAGGGCAGCTTGACCGTGGCCACCTTCGGCACCGCAACATCGGCCTGGTCTTGGCTCATCCCGACCGTGGCGATCTCGGGTGCGGTGAAGACGTTGCTGGAGACGATCTTGAGATCGAGCGGGGCCACCGCGTCGCCGAGCGCGTGCCACATCGCGATCCGGCCTTGCATGGCCGCGACCGAGGCCAGCATCAGCACACCGGTGCAGTCCCCGGCGGCGTAGATGCCACGCGCGGAGGTGCGCGAGACCTTGTCGACGGTGATGAACCCGCCACGATCGAGGGTGACTCCCGCTTCCTCCAGGCCCAGATCGGCGGTGTTCGGAATGGAGCCGACCGCCAACAGGCAGTGCGATCCGGTGACCTCGCGACCGTCGGTCAGCCGAACGGTGACCGCATCGCCGTCGCGGCGGACCGACTCCGCCCGCGCCCGGGACAGCACCGTCAGACCGCGGCGGCTGAAGACGTCCTCCAGCACCTGGGCCGCATCGGCGTCCTCACCCGGCAGCACGCGGTCACGGGAGGAGACGAGCACGACCTCGGCTCCCAGCGCGTCGTATGCGCTGGCGAACTCGGCGCCGGTCACCCCCGATCCCACGACGATCAACTTCTCCGGCAGGTGGTCCAGGGCGTAGACCTGGGTCCAGGTCAGGATCCGCTCGCCGTCCGGGACGGCGTCCGGCAGCACGCGAGGGTGGGCGCCGGTGGCGATCAACACGACGTCGGCGTCGAAGATCCGCTGTCCGTCGCTGCAGTCGGCGATCACCCGATCGGGTCCGTCGAGCCGTCCGCGGCCCTCGATGATGGTCACACCCTGGTCGAGGAGTCGACGGGCGATGTCACCGGACTGCCGATCGGCCAGGTCCAGCACCCGGGCGTTCACCGCGGCCAGGTCGACCTGGACCGCCGCCCCGGCGTCGGCCTCGCCCCGAGTCCCGAACCGGATCCCCAGCTCACCGGCCTCGCGCACCTCCGACATCACTTCGGCAGTAGCGATCAACGTCTTCGACGGCACGCAGTCGGTCAGCACAGCCGAGCCGCCGAGACCGTCGGCGTCGATCAGGGTCACCTCCCCGCCGAGCTGCGCGGCGACGAGGGCTGCCTCGTAGCCGCCGGGACCTCCACCGACGATGAGGACACGGGTCACGACGCGCATTCTTCCATCGAAGCGTTACGAGCGGTGCCGGGACGTCGGTGGGCTCGGTTACCCTGCCTGTCGTGCTGTACGCCGCCTACGGGAGCAATCTCGATCCGCAGCAGATGATCCGGCGCTGCCCGCACTCCCCGCTGCAGCAGACCGGCTGGCTCACCGGCTGGCGGATCACCTTCGGCGGCGAGGGCTGGGACGGCGCGCTGCCGACGGTGGTCGAGGACCCCGAATCGCAGGTGTTCGTCGCGCTCTACGACATCACCGAATCCGACGAGGCCGCGCTGGACAGCTGGGAGAGCGCGGACTCGGGGCTGTATCGCAAGGTCCGGGTGCGGGTTTCGACCCTGGACGGTGAGGCCACCGCGTGGGCGTACGTCCTCGACGACTTCGAGGGCGGCACACCCAGTGCCCGCACCATCGGCATCCTCGCCGACGCGGCCGAGACCGCCGGCGCACCCAGTGACTATGTCGCGGCCCTGCGCAGCCGCCCCTGCTCCAGCGGCTGGTGACCCGGTCCCTCCCCTTCCCCCCTTCCCCCCTTCCTTCCCCCCCGCGACTGTGCGGGAACGACAGCGACACGCCGGGGGAAGCTGTCCTTCGGTCCCACTTCCGGAAGCAGACGCGGTCGATAGAGTCCGTCCATGCAGACCAACGCCGATCACTACGGCCGAGCCGAGGAGGCCGCTGCCGCCGTGAGGGCCCGTTTCGGCGTGGAACGGCTCGATCTGGCGTTCGTGCTCGGGTCCGGATGGTCGGCCGCCGCCGATGCCCTCGGGGAGGAAATCGGTCGCTGCCCGCTCGAGGAGCTTCCACACTTCGCCGCCCCCGTCGTGCTCGGCCACGGCGGTTTGCTTCGACTCGTCCGCACCCGGACCGGCGCGGTCGCCGCGATCTTCACCGGACGCACCCACCTGTACGAGGGCCGCGGCGTCGAGCCCGTCGTCCACGGCGTGCGGACCGCGATCCGGGCCGGCGCCTCCGTCGTCGTGCTCACCAACGGCTGCGGAGGGTTGCGCCGCGAATGGGCTCCAGGCACCCCGGTCCTGATCGCCGACCACATCAATCTCAGTGGAGCGACTCCCCTCACCGGGCCCCGGTTCATCGATCTGACCGCCGTGTACGCCCCGCGGCTGCGGGCCGTCGCCCGCGAGGTCGAGCCGGATCTGCCCGAGGGCGTCTACGTCCAGTTCCACGGTCCCCAGTTCGAGACCCCGGCCGAGGTGCGGATGGCGGGGATCCTGGGCGGCGACCTGGTCGGCATGTCGACCACGGTCGAGGCTGTCGCGGCGCGCGAACTCGGCGCAGAGGTGCTCGGCATCTCGCTGGTGACCAATCTCGCGGCGGGGATCTCCCCCGAGCCGCTGAATCATCAGGAGGTGCTGGAGGCGGGCGCCGCCGCAGCACCGCGCCTGACCGCCCTGCTCGGCGGCCTCGCGGACCGGCTGTGAGCCCGCTCAGCGCCGACCTCCGGCGCAGGGTCGCAGCCTGGTCGGCCCAGGATCCTGACCCCGGCACTCGCGCGACCGTCGAACGCTGGCTGACCGCAGCCGCGGACGGCGACGACGGGGCGGCGGCCGAGCTCACCGACGCGTTCACCGGCCGGCTGGAGTTCGGCACGGCCGGTCTGCGGGGAGCCCTGGGTCCCGGCCCGAACCGGATGAATCGGGTCCTCGTCGGCCAGGCAGCCGCCGGATTGGCGACGTATCTGATCGACCGGGGGCAGACCGGCGGCCGAGTGATCATCGGCTTCGACGCCCGGCACCAGTCCGACATCTTCGCCCGGGACACTGCCGAGATCATGACCGGTGCCGGCTTCGCGGCGCTGGTCACCGCCGGTCCGCTGCCCACCCCGGTGATCGCGTTCGGCATCCGGCACTACGGCTGCGTCGCCGGCGTGGTCGTCACCGCCTCGCACAATCCCCCCGAGGACAACGGCTACAAGGTGTATCTGGACGACGGCTCGCAGATCGTTCCCCCGGCCGACGGGGAGATCGCCGCGCGGATCGAGGAGGTGTCCCGGCGCGCGCTGGCGGATGTCCCGCGGGCCGATGGCTACCGCGTCCTGGGCGAGGAGCTGGTTTCGGCCTACCTGGACCGCATCGCGGGCCTGGTGCCGCAGACCGCACCGCGCGAGTTGCGCTGGGCCTATACCCCGCTGCACGGCGTCGGCGGCGCGGTCGTCGCGGCCGCCGTGGCTCGGGCGGGCTTCGGTCAGCCGCTGGTCGTGCAGGCGCAGGCCAAGCCCGATCCGGACTTCCCCACCGTCGCGTTCCCCAACCCGGAAGAGGCGGGCGCGATCGACCTGGCGCTGGCGCTGGCCCGGGACCATGACGCCGACCTGGTGGTGGCCAACGATCCTGATGCCGATCGCTGCGCGGTGGCGACCCCGGTCGGTGGCGGCTGGCGGATGCTCCGCGGTGATGAACTCGGCGCCCTGCTCGGTGAGGACGCGCTCCGCCGAGGGCTGCGGGGGACGTACGCCTGCTCGGTCGTGTCCAGCACGCTGCTGGGGACGATGGCCCGCGCGTACGGCCAACCGTTCGTCACCACCCTGACCGGTTTCAAGTGGATCGGCCGGGTTCCCGGGCTGGTCTTCGGCTACGAGGAGGCGATCGGCTACTGCGTCGACCCGGCGGCTGTGCCGGACAAGGACGGGATCTCGGCGCTGGTCACCGTGCTCGCGCTGGCCGCCCGACTCAAGGCGGAGGGCCGCTCGCTGGCCGACCAGCTGGACGAGATCGAGCGGACGTACGGCGTGCACAGCACCGGACAGTGGTCGGTCCGGGTGGGCGACCTGGCGGTGATCACTGATGCCATGGCCCGGCTGCGGAGCGCTCCGCCGAGCCAGCTGGCCGGCGAACCGGTGGAGGTCACCGATCTGGCCGTCGGCTCGCCCGATCTCCCCCCGACCGACGGCCTGCTGTTCAGTGGAGCGGCGGTCCGGGTCGTGGTCCGCCCGTCGGGAACCGAGCCCAAACTCAAGTGCTACTTCGAGGCCCGTCGGTCACTGGCAGAGAGCCGCCGGGATCTCGGGGCGTCGCGGGCGGCCGCGGCCCAGGTGCTGGACGCCCTC
>DASTGF010000349.1:0-2263 GCA_035719255.1 Microlunatus sp.
GGCCCACTCGCGGTCCGTCATGATCGTGGCCGGGTTGGAGTTGACGAGGACGGTGCGGATCCCCTCGGCGCGCAGCACGCGCAGCGCCTGGCTGCCGGAGTAGTCGAACTCGCACGCTTGGCCGATGACGATCGGGCCGGAGCCGATCACCAGGATCGATGAGATGTCGTCGCGGCGAGGCATCAGGCATCCTCTCCGCCGGTGCGGCGCGTGTCGGCGCGGTCGGTCATCAGCTTCACGAAGCGGTCGAAGAGATAGCTCGCATCGTGCGGACCGGCCGCGGCCTCGGGGTGATACTGGACGCTGAAGCTCAACAGATGTCCTTGCTCGTCTCGCAGCTCCAGACCCTCGACGACGGAGTCGTTGAGGCAAACGTGGCTGACCGAGGCCACCCCGTACGGCGTCGGGGTCTCGGTGTCGGTGGGTGCGTCGACGGCGAACCCGTGATTGTGGGCGGTGATCTCGACCTTGCGGGTGGTCAGGTCCATTACCGGCTGGTTGATGCCGCGGTGGCCGTAGACCAGCTTGTAGGTCCCGAAGCCGAGGGCCCGGCCGAACAGCTGGTTGCCGAAGCAGATGCCGAAGTACGGCAGACCGCGGGCCAGCACCTCGCGGAGCACCGCGACGGCCCGATCGGCCGCCTCCGGATCGCCCGGGCCGTTGGAGAAGAAGACCCCGTGCGGCGAGCGGGCGGCGATCTCGGCGAACGACGCGGTGGCGGGGAGGACGTGGACCTCGATCCCCCGCTCGGACATCCGGTACGGCGTCATCGACTTGATCCCGAGATCCAGCGCGACCACGCGGAAGCGGGTCTCACCGAGGGCGGGCACGACGTACACGTGGCCGGTGCTCACCTCCTCGGCGAGGTGAGCGCCGTGCATGGTGGGCTGCTCCAGGACACGGGTCAGCAGCTTCTCCGGATCGCTCTCGACGCTGGAGACGCCGACCCTCATCGCGCCCCGCTCGCGCAGGTGACGGGTCAGTGCACGGGTGTCCACATCTCGCATGCCGACGATGCCCTGACGCCGCAGCTCTTCCTCCAGGGTCCGGCGGGAGCGCCAGCTGGAGGGCAACCGGGCGGCGTCGCGCACCACGTAGCCGGCCACCCAGATCCGGCTCGACTCGTCGTCCTCGTCGTTCCAGCCGGTGTTGCCGATGTGCGGCGCGGTGGCGACGACGACCTGACGGTCGTAACTGGGATCGGTCAGGGTCTCCTGGTAGCCCGACATGCCGGTGGAGAACACCGCCTCGCCGAAGGTCTCACCCACCGCTCCGAACGCTCGACCGGAGAAGGTGCGACCGTCTTCGAGAACCAGGATCGCCGGTGGCGGATCACCGGTCTCGGAGTGACGTGGGGGCGTGCGGGGATCTGCGAGCATGACCGTCCTTTCCTGCCTCACTGGACAGGTCTTAAAGGTTGGTTGACCGCGTCGAAGGGTATCAGCCGCGGCGCAGGATCCCGATTCGAGCGAACCGGCCTGCTGCACCCAATCCGCGCCGTGTCGGCGTCGGTTCGCTCAGCCGGGAACAGCTCGCCTATGCTCGAACCACCGCCCGCTCCGCCTCGTGCGGAGGCCGTGACAACTTAAGCGCTTCAGCACTTCAACGCCTCCCGGGAAGGGACCGAGGATGATCTCGACCGAACTGTCTGAAGGCTGGACGCTCCAGCCCACCGCAGGTGACCCGGACGGCCGATTGCCGGATCGGCTGCCCGCCACGGTGCCGGGCACCACGCATGTGGACCTGATGACCGCCGGGGTGATCGCCGATCCCTTTCTGGACGGCAACGAGTTCACCCTCACCTGGCTGTTCGACGTCGACTGGCGCTACCGCACCGTGCTGGACCCGGCCGACCTCGACCTCTCCACGCCCGGGCCCGACGAACGGGTCGACCTCGTCTTCGACGGCATCGACACCATCTCCACCGTGACCCTCGCCGGAACCGAGCTGGGCCACACCGCGAACATGCACCGCTCGTACCGCTTCGACGTCGGCCGCCTGATGACCGGTGAGGCGTGCGAACTCACCGTCGACCTGTCCTCGGTGACCGCGTACGCCGAGGCCGAGAAGGACCGGCTCGGCTTCCGGCCGGGGCCGTACCCGGCCCCGTTCAACTACGTCCGCAAGATGGCCTGCAGCTTCGGCTGGGACTGGGGTCCGGACCTGCGCACCGCCGGGCTCTGGAAGCCGGTCCGGCTGGAGCGCTGGCGGACGGCCCGGCTGGCGTCGGTCCGGCCACTGGTCACCGTCGACGACGACGGGA
>DASTGF010000350.1:0-12162 GCA_035719255.1 Microlunatus sp.
GGAACAACTCCGCATCGTAGACGTCGCCGGGGATCTTGTTCGGCTTGCGGTGACGGTCGTCGGATTTCTTCGCCATGACCGGACGCTACCGAACGTCGCGGCCGGGCGGCAGGCAGGTCTTGCATCGGCCGTCCGGGCGACGCATGCTGGCCACGACAGGTGTTCGAGGGGTGGGGTCTATGCCCGAGTCGGCGTCACAACAAGGTTCCGCGTCGTCCTGGCGCGTCGTCATCGATCGGGTCAGGACCACTTTCTGGCCACCGCAGGCTCCCGATCATGTCCCGAGCCCGGGTCTCACCACGGAGGAGGATCGGCTGCGACGCCTGGACCGGGTCCGGGACCTGCTCGAACAGACCCGAGCGTCGCTGCTGCAGCACGGGTGGACCCGCGGGGCCTGGTTCGACGTTGCCGACGCCCAGGGCCGGATCCGGCCGGTCGGCGCCGCCGAGGCATCGACGCTGCTCGGACCGGGCCGGCGCGTCAGCGGCGCCTGTGTGGTCGGAGCCATGTTGCGCCTCGTCGAGGACCCCGACTCAGCACCATCTGTGGCCGACGCGTGGGGCTGTGTTGACGAGTTACACGAGGCGATGCACGAACGGATGGGGCACACGTCCTTCCCGCCCGGACGGATCTACTCCCACGACCAGCGGCGCGTGCGGTTGCAGGCGCTGACCGCCTGGAACGACGAGTCGGGTCGCCGGCTGGAGGACGTTCTCGACCTGATCGACCGCGCCGTGGCCCGCACCATGGTCGGCGCCTGCCGCGTCTGACTCCTCCGCGTCTGATTCCTCCGTGCCTGAGTCCTCCGTGCCTGCTCCCTCCGTGTGTGCCCTGAGCGCTTCGACAGGCTCAGCGCGCAGTTGGGCGCTCCGACAAGCTGGGCGCGGAGTCGGCCGGTGACTAACCCTTCAGCCCGCTGCCGGCGAAGCCCTCGACGATGCGGCGCTGGAAGATCAAGAACAAGATGACCAGCGGCAACGCGCCGAGGATCGAGGACGCCTGGATGTCGGACAGCCTCTGACCGAACGAGCCCTGCACGGTGGCCAACCCCACCGGGATGGTCATCAGATCGGGGTTGGACAGCACGAACAGAGGGAGGATGAGGTTGTTCCACACCCCGACGAAGGTCACGATCGCCATGGCCGCGATGATCGGCTTGGACAGCGGCATCACAATGCGGCGATAGATCGTCCAGAAGCCGGCGCCGTCGATCCGGGCCGATTCCTCGAACTCGCGTGGCAGACCGTCGAAGAACTGCTTGAACACGAACAGGGCGATCACCGACGGCACCTGCGGCAAGATCACCGCCCAGTACGTGTTCAGCAGGCCCACCGCACCCAGCTCCTGGAAGACCGGGACGACCAGGACCTGCGGCGGGATCATGATGCCGCCGATCATCAGGGCGAACACCAGCTTGCGGCCGGGGAACCGCAGCCGGGAGATCGCGTACGCGGCCATCGACGCGAACACCACGGTCAGCAGCACCGTGAGTACGGACGTGATCGCGCTGGCCAGGTACCAGCTCCAGATGTCGCCGCCGCTGAGGATGGTGGCGTACGGCTCCAGGGTGAGCTGCCAGTGCTTGAGGATCGGGCCGGCACCGAGCGCGGAGACTTCGTTGGGGGTCAGCGAGGTCTTGATCGCCCACAAGCTCGGTACCAACCACAGCACCGAGAAGATGATCAACAGCAGCCAGGACACGACGGTGAACCCCCGGCCCGAGGACGCGTTCTCCCGGCGAGGAGCCGGCGCGGCCATCGAGACGCCGGTCGTGTCCCGCCGCGTGCGCGGGGCAGTGGGCGTGGTGTTGTCCAGCTGGCTGGTCATCAGGCAGCCCTCCGTTCCTGGGCGCGTTGGACGAACTGGCGGATCACGGTCACCAGCAAGATCACGATGAAGAGCAGGACCGACGCGGCCGAGGCCGCCCCGACCCGGTAGTCGGTGAAGGCGGTGGTGGTGACCAGCTGGAGCAGGACCTGGGTCGAGGTTCCCGGACCGCCGGCGGTCATCAGATAGACCTGGTCGAAGATCTTCAAGCTCGCGATGATCTGCAGCAAGATCACTAAGGTCGTGGTCCGGCTCAGCATCGGGATGCTGATGTGCCGGATCTGCTGCCAGCTGGTGGCGCCGTCGACCGCCGCCGCCTCATACAGCTCGCGGGGAATGTCCTGCAGCCCGGCGAGATAGAGCACGAAGTTGAAGCCGATGGTCCACCAGATCGTGGTGATCGCGATGCCGATCATGGCCAGATCCGGCGTTCCCAGCACGGGATTCGGGCTCTCCGCACCCAGCAGAGTCTGCAAGGAGTTCCACAATCCGGTGCTCGGGGTGTAGATGAAGTTCCAGATCAGCGCGATGGCCGCCGAGGGCAGGATGAACGGCACGAAGAAGGCCAGCCGGAAGAACCACTGGCCTCGCAGCACCCGGTTGGCCAGCACCGCGAACACGAAGGCCAGCACCACCAAGGGCGGCACTGTATAGATCGTGAACTGGATGGTGTGCCATAGCGACTCCCAGAAGTCCTGGCGGCTGAGCATCTCGGCGTAGTTGCCGAATCCGATGAAGCTGCCGAAGCCTGGCCTGACCAGCGTGGTGTCGAACAGGCTGGTGATGAACATGTAGATCACCGGCCAGATCAAGAACAGCACGAAGAAGATGCCGAACGGTGCGATGAACAGCCACGCCGGTCCGGCCTGCGTGCGGGCGGCGCGCGCCCGGCCGGGGGATTCCACCGGTGCGGTGCTTCGGGCGAGGGTCTGAGTGGACATCAGCGGTGCTCCTCTGGTCCGGCGTTCATGCCAGCGGACTCTTCGTGTTGGCGTACGTGGTGAGCTGGTCGTGCGCGGTCGCCAGGGCGTCTTGAGGTGACGCGAGACCCTGGAGCACCAGTCCGATCTGGGCGCCGACGGTGTTCTCGAAGGTCGAGCCCGAGCCTGAGTACCAGGCCTCTGCGTCATAGACGACGGTGTCGGCGGCCTTCGCGTACGAGGCCTGGGGTTGAAGCTGCTTGTATTCGCTACTTCTGAAGGTCGGCAGATAGGTCGGGATGTGGCCGCCCTGCGCCCAGGTCAGGCTCTGCTCGAGCATCGACTTGATGAACGTCATCGCACGCAGGGTCTGGTCGCCGGTGCGTTCCATGCGGGGCAGGACGAAGGTGTGCGAATCGGCTTGTTCGGCCTGCCGGTCGTAGATCGTCGGGACCGGCACCATCCCGAACCGGAGCCCCTCGATGCTCTCGGCCGTGGTGATCTCCCATTCGCCTTGCAGATAGAACGCCGACTGGCCGGTGAACATCAGGGTCTGCGACCCGGCGTAGTCGGTCGTGGTCGGCATCAGTCCGCTCGTGGTGAGCTTCTGCATCCATTGCAGCGTGTCCAGGGTCAATTCCTTGTTGTACGTCAGCTGCTCACCGCCCGCGGCCAGCCACGGTGTGTTGCCCTCGCGCTGGGAGTACAGGGTCTGGAACCAGCGCCACGGCGTCGCCAGCTCACTCACCGTCGCCACCGACGCCCCGTACGCGCCGGTGACCTCCTTGGCGGCCTTCAGCGCCTGCTCCCAGCCGTCGGTGCCCTTGATCTCCTTGAGTGAACCGTCCGAGTTCAGCAGCCCGGCCTTCTCACAGACGTCGACGTTGTAGTAGAGGACGAACGGATGAGTGTCGAGCGGGATGGCGTAGGTCTTCCCGTCCACCTTCTGGCTGTCCCACGCGGTCGCGTTGAAGTCGGCGGGGGACAGGCCGACGAGACCGAGCATGTCGTCGGTGATTTCGGTCAGCAGTCCGGCCCGAGCCAGGTTCTTCTCCCGGGTCAGGTGGGAGACGGCGACGTCGGGTGGCGCGGCGCCGATGGTGGCCAGTGTGACCTTGGTGTAGTAGGGGTTGCCCCAGGTGAACGTGGCCGCCTGCAGCGCGTCCGGCCCGCCGTGCTGGTCGCTGTAGGACTGCAGCATCGACTGCATGCGGACGCCGTCGCCTCCGCCGAACAGGTTCCAGAAGGTCAAGGTGCCGGGGGCGAGCTCGGACCCGACGAGACCGGCTGCCAGCGGGGTTCCGCACCCCGCCAGTCCGCCGGCGGCGGTCAGTCCCGCAGCGGCGCCCAACGCTCCGCGGAGCAGGGTTCGGCGGGACACGCGGTGGGAACCGATGGGTGGTCGAGATGACACCTGCAACCTCCGGGGGCGACGCTGCATTGGGGGCGGAAGGGGCACCGCGAGCGGTACTCGACGAGTGCTCTCGGGGTCGACTGT
Source organism: Microlunatus sp. (assembly GCA_035719255.1). Lineage (GTDB taxonomy): Bacteria > Actinomycetota > Actinomycetes > Propionibacteriales > Propionibacteriaceae > Microlunatus. The sequence continues at coordinate 4,246 of DASTGF010000350.1, forward strand.
AAGCGATTCCAACGTTGGATTTCAACGTTGTACCCATTCACTCCACGGATCGAGAGGCTCATCGGCCACACACGGCGCGTGTTGTGGGCCTACCCGGCCGGGCTGTGGCGAAACCCCGGTTCGCCCAGCCGCAACCGTTCCGTGACCCGCAGATCCGACCACGGCGGAGCGGTCGTCACTACGGTGAGTCCCGGACCGACCGGAAGGAGCGACGTGCGGCGACTCTCGGGGGGAGACCCCACCTCCAGGCCGATCGGCTTCCTGATCGGCATCGGCCTGATCAGCCTGGCCCTGGTGGCGTGTTCGGGGGGCGGGCCCGAGCCCGGCGGGCTGACGCCCACGCCCTCCGAGGCTGGGAACGGCCCGGCGGCCCCCTCAAGCTCGGCGGCCCCCTCGAGCTCAGCATCATCGTCGGGCTCCGGCGGCACGAGTCCGGTGGACGGACGTCCACGCACCGATCCGCAGGTGACCTCACTCTCGGCCGTGGTCGTCACGGGCCGTGAGCCGGTGATCCCGTTCTCCGGCACCGACGGCCGGGTGACGGCGACGTACGAGGTGGAGGTGCACAACGTCACCCCGTTCCCGCTGACCCCGACCTCGGCTGAGGTGCGCGCCCCCGACGGGCGCGTGCTGCAGCGAATGGGCCGGTCGGCGGTCCGCTCCGCGCTGGCCCTGCCGTCGGTGCGCGGTGGTGTGAAGGTGCTCGGCGAGGGGCAGGTCGGCATCCTCTACCTGACGGTGCCGTTCACGAGCCGGGCTGCCGTGCCCTCGCAGCTGGACACCGTGGTAACTGTGACGGGGCTGCCGGGCGGGGCGACGTACACCAGTGATGCCGTCCCGGTGCCCGTTTCGAGCCTCGCTCCGCCGGTGGTGGGGCCGCCGTTGGAGGACGGCGCCCGCTACATCGCTGCCGACAGCTGTTGCGACTCGCCACGCCATCGGCGGGCGATGCTGCCGATGGCCAACGGGCAGTGGCTGGCCCAGCGCTTCGCGGTGGACTGGGAGCAATTGGACGCTCGGAACATGACGGTGTCCCGGGGCGATCCGAGCGACCCCGCCGCCTACACCGTCTACGGCAAGAGGGTGATCGCCGCCAGCGACGGCACGGTGGTCCACGTGATCGAGGACCAGCCCGATCAGAAGCCCGGCTCCCTACCCGCCGGGCTGACGCCGGCGCAGGCCGACGGCAACAGCGTCGTGCTGGACATGGGCGGTGGCCTCTACGCCCTGTACGCCCACCTGCAGCGGGGCAGCGTCGCGGTCCGGGAGGGTCAGACCCTACGCCGGGGGCAGCAGCTCGGGCTGGTCGGGAACTCGGGCAACTCCTCCGCGCCGCATCTGCACTTCCACGTCATGGACGGGCCGTCGCCGATGACGTCGGAGGGGGTTCCGTACGTGATCGACGCGTTCACCACCACCGGGAGGATCGCCGATCAGGAGGTGTTCGACACCCTCGAGAACACCACGAAGCCGCTGCCGACCCGCCGACTGGACACGGACGGGCCGCAGCGGAGCGCGATGCCGCTCAACCTCGATCTGGTGACCTTCGGCTGAGCGGCGCGGTCATCGGATCAGGCGCCGAGCGCGTGCTTGGCCTGGGTCGACTGTGCCTGGTCAGCATCGGCCGGGGTCGACTGGGCCGGGGCCGACTCGAGCTGGCCCGGGGTCCCCATGGTCGGCGGCGGCAGCTGCTGGTGGCCGTCCGGGCCGGCGATGACGTAGATCAGATTCGCGATGAAGACGAAGCCGAGCAGGCCGACGACCAGGGTGGCGACCAGCCAACCCTTGCTCGCCAGTTCGGCGGTGTTCAGTACGACACCGATCCAGGTGACGAACTGGACGACACCGGCTGCGGCCATCACCAGCAGTGCGAACGCGGCCAGGGCGATCATCGACGGAGCCAGCGGCCCGCCGCGGACCCCGACGACATCGGAACCGCTCATCACGAACACGCTCCCGCTGAAGGCCACCACACCGGCGACGATGAGCAGCACGGCAGCGGCGGCGAAGCCGATCACGCTGCCGACGAACAACTTGATGATCGTGGAACGAGTCATCACATCCACCTCCAGCTACCAGCCTCCGCCGAGACCGGCGGCGTTGTGAGAGGCCTTGGTCCGCCGGCCGTGGGCCCGAGGCCCTGATGTGGTCGCGCAGACCGATCGGTGCCGTGGTGGGGCGAGGTAGGTTCCGGGGGTGCCCAGCGACACCCTGCTCAAGGCGATGAACTCCGTGCACCGGACCGTGCTCCGGCTGACCGGTGGCCGGGTCGGTGGCCGGCTCGCGCAGATGCCGGTCCTCGAGCTCACCACGGTCGGGCGCAGGAGCGGCCGCGCCCGGACGGTGATCCTCACCTCGCCGCTCCAGCTGGACGACGCGTACGTGGTCGTGGCTTCCCGGGGCGGGGACAACCGCCACCCCGCCTGGTATCTCAATCTGGTCGAGCAGCCCGACGTAGAGGTGGTGCTGCCCGGCGGTCGGCCGACGCCGATGCGGGCCCGGGTGTCCGTACCGCCGGAGCGCAACGAACTCTGGGCGCGGATCATCGCCGAGCACCGGAACTACGCCGAATACCAGTCCCGAACGGCTCGCCCGATCCCGGTCGTGGTGCTGGAGCCGATGCCGACCCACGGCGACTGAGGCGCAGCCGTCTCGCCCCCCGTGTCGATCGCGCGGACCTGCTCGCGGACCGCGGCGTCGTCCCGGGCGGTTGCGCTCGGAGCGGGTATCGTCACCGTGCTGCGCGGGCCGATGATGTCCCCGGCAGACCGGAGCGGAAGTTCGCGTGCCCGGCGCGACTCCCGCTGGCCCAGCCGACGACCCGAGAAGTGTGATGCCCTCGTGATGCCCCAGCCGATGCCCCTCCGCGCCTGGCAGGCCGAGGCCATCGAGAAGTACGAGTCGGAGGCCCCCACGGACTTCCTCGTCACGGCGACGCCGGGGGCCGGCAAGACCACCTTCGGGCTCACCCTCGCCGCGCGGCTCAAGGCGGCCCGGACGGTCGAGCGGATCATCGTCGTCGCTCCCACCGACCACCTGCGGACCCAGTGGGCCGACGCCGCCGCCCGGATGGGGCTCGTCCTCGACCCGAACCTCACCAACGCAGTCGGTCGCGTCCGGGAGGGCGCGCACGGCTATGTGACGACGTACGCGCAGGTGGCGGCCAAGCCGCTGCTCCACCGGCGGCGGACCGAGCTGAAGAAGACGCTGGTGATCCTCGACGAGATCCACCACGCCGGTGACGCACTGTCCTGGGGCGACGCGGCGTACGAGGCGTTCGAGCCGGCCAAACGGCGGCTGAGCCTGACCGGGACACCGTTCCGGACCAACCCCAACGAGCGGATCCCGTTCGTCACCTATCGCGACGCGGGTCCGGGCGAGGTGATGAGCGAAGCCGACTACACCTACGGCTATCGTGAGGCGCTGGCCGACCACGTCGTCCGGCCGGTGGTGTTCGCCGCGTACGCCGGGACCAGCCGGTGGATCAACTCCGCGGGCGAGGTGCTCGCCGCCGATCTGGGCGAAGACTCCACCCGAGCCATCGAGGACGTGGCCTGGCGGACGGCGCTGAATCCGGCGGGAGCATGGGTGCCGCACGTGATCGCGGCGATCGACGACCGGGTGTCGCACCTGCGGGAGAACGGCATTCCCGACGCCGCCGGTCTGATTCTGGCCTCGGACCAGGACGCCGCACGGGCGTACGCCGACATCGTCACGAAGGTGATCCGGCACAAGCCCGTCGTCATCCTCAGCGACGACCCCAAGGCCAGCAAGAAGATCCACGAGTTCGAACACGGTACGCACCGGATCGCCGTGTGCGTCCGGATGGTGTCGGAGGGCGTGGACATTCCGCGTGCGGCGGTCCTCGGCTTCCTGACCTCCTACCGCACCCCGCTCTTCTTCGCGCAAGCCGTCGGCCGCGTGGTCCGGGCGCGGAATGCGCACGAGACGGCCACGGTCTTCTTGCCGGCCGTACGTCCCCTGCTGGCCTTGGCCGCCGCGCTGGAGGAGCAGCGTGATCACGTGGTTCGGATCGCCGGACCGGCCGGGGACGACTTGGACGCGCTCGAGGTGCCCGAGGACGTCCTGCGCGGCGAGGGCGGAGCGGGCGAATACACCGCGCTCGGGGCGGAGGCGACCTTCGGGCACGTCTTGCATGCGGGGCGCGCGATCACCGCCGAGCTGCGGCCCGCCGACCCCGAGGCCGACGACTTCCTGGGCCTGCCCGGCCTGCTCACCCCGGAGCAGACCGCTGCGCTGCTGGCCTCACGCGACGTCGAACTGCGCAAGCGCACCTCCGGCCTGCTCGCGGAGCTGCCCCTGGACGAGGAGCCGACGGCGTCGTGGCGGGAGGTGGAGGATCTCCGCAAGGACATCAACCGGCTGGTCGCTCAGCTCGCCGCACGCACGGGGCGCAAGCACGCCGAGGTCCACGTCGAGCTCCGCCAGGCCGTACCCGGTCCGCGGACCGCCTCGGCCTCCCTCGATGTTCTCCTGGCTCGCCGCGACTACCTCCTGGCCGAGATCCACTGACGCCGACCCCATGACGTGTCTCGAGCCCCTGTGCGCCCGATCGTGTCGAAGGGCCGGTGTCCCACTGGGTACGGCCTGGTTCCGCCGAGCCTGCGCTGGCGAAATCCGGGTAGATCAAGCACAAGGGGCTCCCGGGCCTGAGTAACCTCGATGCATGTCCCGCAGTCCGGAGCGGCAAAGGGCTCGGGCAGAGGTGTCGGCCCCGAGCGGGTCGAAGACTCGGGCGGCGCCGCCGTTCCTGATCGGTGGGCCACGACGGACTTACTTTCGGCGGCATCTCCTTGCCAGAGCCTCCAGCACCCCGCCTGCAAGACACTCCGGCTCTTTAGACACCCCTCGTCGCGAGCCATCCCGCCGGCCTGCGTCCATTAGGCTGTGGCGATGTCGACGACGGCGACCAGACCTGATACCAATGAATCCCCCGCGGAAACAGGCGACGCCGCGACGGGTGCTCTCCGTCGCAATTGGAGCCGGATCTGGCTGCTCGTGACGCTCATCAGCGGCTTGATCGGACTGACCCTTCGGCTTGGAATCGTCGCCACGCGAGACCTGTGGGCGGACGAAGCTTTCACCTGGCGGGTCACGCTGCAGAGATTCAGCCGTATGTACGCTCGGGTTGAGGCAGATTTTCACCCGCCCCTTCACTACCTTTTTGTTTGGCTACTCCAAGAAGGCGCTCCGGACGGCTGGGGGCCCACCTATCTCCGTGTCCTCAACCTCGTGTGGTTCGTGGGATTGGGGGTGGTCGCAGCTTGGTCGTGTCGCCGGCCGAGCTTACGCATCGCCCTGGTTCCCGCTTTTGCGGTGGTCGCGGTCGCACCGGGTTTCGTCGAACTCGGCGCCGAGCTACGCATGTATGGGATGCTTCTCGCCCTCGTTGCGCTCCTCCTCGTCGCCGTGGCAACCATCGTGGAGCGTCCGTCTCGGTCCGCGATCGTTGTCGCATGTATCGCCGCACCGGCTGCGGCATGGACCCACTATTCGGGGTTGATCGCTGCTGGGGCGATCATCACTGCGGGACTTGTTCGCGGGGGGCGACAGCGGCTCAAGTCTCTGGCGCCAGTGGCGGCCGTCTACTTTGGAGCCGGCGTCGTGGCTCTGATTCCATTCGCGTTGTCTCAACTGGGCCACGGCATCGGCTACAGAATCACGCTGATTCGTATGATCAACAGCATTCTCGATGACTTCGGATGGGTGGGGCTAGCCGTCGTTATCGTTGCCGGCATATTCGCGATCAGAACCGTGATGAGACGAGGGTCATCGCACCGCAAACCGATGGCCGAAATCTCCGCGATCTCGTTGATCTCGGCGGCGCTCTTTGCGCTGGGGATGCTCGCCTGGTGGGTGTTGAAGGGTCAAATTCCTGTGAACGAGGGCGTGTCCACGGTATTCGCCTATCTCCTACTCGTCGGTGTTCTTGGACTTCGCCTTATACCATTCCGCGTGTTGATCGCCGTACTACTGGTGGTCGGCGTTGTCACGGCCGGCGTATCGGTGACGCGGCTGTGGGGTGCTCCGAACTATTCGTTGGGCAAAAGAGTGTCCCACGTCGATGTCCTAGACGAGGTCATGCGCCAGTACCCGCCACTGGCTGCCGATGGCGGTCGCGGCTGGCTCATCGTAGAGGTCGACTGGTCCGACATGAACGCATACTTCCGCCAGCAAGCCTCTGAGCGCCTACCCTTCGCCAAGGTAGAAACCGGTACTCCCGCGGAGGGCGTGGTGAAGGCCAAGATCGACCAAGGTCAGGGTGCATACCAGCGAATTCTGGTGATACGTCGTCCGGGAACAAGCGTTGTGGGCGCCATCGATGGTTATCGCCTGGAAGTAAGGAACGGCTGGACGGCTATGTACTTCGCCGAGAAGTGACAGCGGCTATCCGAACGGGCGCATGACCGCTGGCCGCAGCTGGCCCAGGTCAACGGCCGCTAACCGGCCGGGTTCGCCCACGTCGATGGCATTTTCGCCGATGGCGGGTGTTGGATCTGTGACGACTCCGTGACGCCGGCTCGGCCAGCCGATGGGGCTTCGCGACCTACCGCGCCAGTCACGCCCCGGCGGCGGTAACAGCGAGGAGCAGCTGTCGCCAATGGTTGAGTCGCTGGATGAGAGAACGCGTCAAATGTGTGCGGCCGGGTCGACATGACTGAGCAGCCTCGCGAGAGGGTGCAGACAGGCGGGCGATGCGGCCTCCACCATGTCGCTGTACAAGTTCGGCGAGCAGCGACTCATCGCAGATCCCACGCCGGCCAGGTAGGTGGAGATGCGGCGGCGGGGGTCGGTGACCGCCCCGACCACCGTCTCGATCTGCTCTGTGGCCCGGCGGAAGAAGTGCTTGGTCAGCGCGATGACTGGCTGCTCCTTGCTGCTGGCGAAGCTGTACAGCGTTGCCTTGGAGCACTGCAGCCGCCGGGCCATGTCGTCCACGGTCAGCGCGTGAATCCGTCGCTGAGGATCAGCTCCTCCAGCGCACCGAGGAGCTCAGTGCGACGCTCCAGGTCGACCGTCGGCGGCGCACGGAACTGATGCGGTCGCCAGCGGACAGCATCGACCGGCCGGGTGGGGCGACTGCGTCGTCGGCTGCTCGTTCATATCAAGCTCATGCCCTCACGGTAGCGATCGATGGAAGGGTGCACGGGCGCGAATCCTCTCTTTGGGTATTGACGTGGGTACTTCCTCCGGATCCGAACCCAGGCCGGCTCGGAGCAGGCCCGGGAGCAGTCCCGGTTGCCCATCGGGCCGTGGGACCACATCAGCGCTACGGGGCAGGACCCAGACAGGTACTTCGGGATGGTCCCGGCAGTCGAGCTCGGAGAACTCCCCATCGCCTTCTTCGACCATCACCTCAAGGGCATGCCCCACCAGACGCCCGCCCCACGAGTGCGCATCTTCGTCATGGGCACCGACCAGTGGCGCGACGAGAGCGACTGGCCGCTGCCCGACACCCAGTACACCGACTACTTCCTGGACAGCGGCGGCGCGGCCAACACCCGCGACGGCGACGGTGTCCTCGCATCTGACGCCCTGTCGGCCGCAGGCAGCGACGAGCTGCCGCGCGACCCCGTACCGACCGCAGGCGGCGCCCTGCTGCCGGCTCTGCCCGGCCCGGTCGGGCCGGTGGACCAGCGTGTGGTCGACGGCCGCCAGGACGTGCTCTGCTACACACGGGAGGTCCTTACCGAGCCGGTCGAGGTCACCGGGTTCGTCGAGCTCAAGGTGTTCGTGTCCTCCAGCGCGGTCGACACCGACATCACCGCCAAGCTCGTCGACGTGTTCCCCGACGGCAAGGCCATCAACCTGTGCGACGGCGTCCTGCGCCTTCGCTACCGCGACGACCTGTCCAACCCTGCGCTGGTGACCCCCGGCGAGGTCTACGAGGTCACC
>DASTGF010000351.1:0-11242 GCA_035719255.1 Microlunatus sp.
ATGGAAGGGCAGCGACAACCGGCGGTGCAGAACCAGGTCCTCGTCGGGGTCGAAGTCGATCTCGTGCCGACCGATGAGCCGGATCCGTTGGCTGGCGAGGATTTCGGCTGCACGGGCCGGGGCCGAGGCGGTGTCGATCGACTCAGGGTCTTCGCCCTCCAGGCCCCAAAGCACCGCCCGGTCGCTGCCGTGCCCGTGCCCGGTCGCGCCCAGGGACCCGAACAGCTCCGAGCGCACCCGGGTGGTGCGGTCCAGCAGGGCGTCGCGCTCGAGGGTGCGGACGAACCGGCCAGCGGCTCGCATCGGGCCGACCGTGTGCGAACTGGACGGCCCGATCCCGATCGAGAACAGGTCGAAGACGCTGACGCTCACAGGTTCAGTCTGCACCCACCGGCCGCATCGCGGTCAGCGCGTGTCGCGGGCCGGCTTGTGATCGAACCGAGCGGCTGTCCAGCTGAACAGGTCGGGGATCTGGGGGAGTCCGGCTGGACAAGGGATACGCGATCTCGCCTGGCGTGGGTGCGGGAGTCGACCGGGTAGCCGTCGGCGCAGCGGCCTGGACGTACGCCTCCTGGGCCGCGGGGATGACCACCAGCCTCGAAGCGACCGCGATCCCGACGACGCGTGAGATCGGGCCACCTCGATGAGCTCGAACAACTCCACCGTCAGGCCCGCGCCAGGCAGCTGCGCCCGGGCATGAGGTGACCCTGCCGGCTCATACCCGGCAGGGTTCCTCCGATCCGGCCGCGACCGGCGCGGACTGGCTGCCTGCGTCCAGTGTGTGCGAACGAGTCCAGCCAGTAGCGTGGCGACACGCCGCGAAGCCGACGTGACGTGGACCTGAGGAGCCTGGTTCCATCGACTGCGGGCGCCTCCCCGCCGATTCCTCGAACAGGAGAACGATGATCGACTCCGAGACCGAGAAAGACTTGCTGCTCGGCCAACTCACCGCCCACCGCCGGCATGCGCTGAAGGCCATCGACGGCTTGCCGGAACATGTCCTAGATCGGGCGATGTTGCCGTCCGGCTGGACGTTCCTCGGGATGACGCGCCATCTGACGATGGATGAGGAGCGCTTCTGGTTCCGGGCGGTCGTGGCCGGTGACCCCGAAGCGATCGCCTACTTCGCCGACGAGCCGGACACGTGGACTCCCGAGCCCGGTCAGAGTGCGGCGGACGTGATCGAGGCCTACCGTCACGAGATCGAACGCGCCGACGCGATCATCGACCGGACCGACCTGGACGCGCCGCCGGCCTGGTGGCCCGGTGATCTGTTCGGCAGCTGGCGTTTGCACAGTCTGCGCGAGATCATGCTGCACATGATCAGCGAGGTGGCCTGTCACGCCGGCCACCTGGACGCTGCCCGCGAACTGGTCGACGGCCACCAGTGGCTGGTCCTCGACAGCGGCCGGGCGAGCGCCTGAGCGCCCGTTTTCAGGTGAGCGCGGCGTCAGGTGTTGGTGACGATGCGCTTGCCCAAGGGCAGCAGGGTCACCGGGATCAGTTTGACGTTGGCGATGGCCATCGGGATGCCCACGATGGTCAGGCAGAGCGCGATCGCCGTGGTGATGTGCGCCAGCGCCAGCCACCAGCCGGCGACGACGAACCAGATGATGTTGCCGAGCAGGGCGCCGACCCCGGAACTCGGCTTCTCCACCACGGAGCGCCCGAACGGCCAGACGACGTAGTTGGCAATCCGGAACGACGCCACGCCCCACGGAATGGTGACGATGAGGATGCAGCAGATGATGCCGGCCAGCACGTAGGCGAGCCACAGCCACAAGCCGCTGAACAAGAACCAGATGATGTTGAGCACGGTCGACCAGAAACCAGACTTCACATCTCCAAGGATCCCCGCCCCGCCGGCGAACCGGATAGGGGATGACACTGAGTGACCCCCAGGCCCGGCGAGAGGTCAGGCGAGCCGCCGCAACATGGGCGGACCCTCGGGCCGAGGTTCAGACCGCCGGTACGGGGTCAGGCTGACTCCGTACCGGTTGGCCGAACGCGGTGGCGACGGACTCCAGATAGTCCTGGGCGCTCATCCAGCCGAGCAACGTGCGGTTGGCGAGGTACCCCTGCGCCATGATCAGGCGGGCCTGCGCTGTCCGGTGGGCCAGACCGACCGCATCGTCGGACGCGGGCTGTGCGGCCGCCCAGGGCAGCAGCGCCTGTTGAACGCTGGCGCGCAGTCGCTCGATCTGCTCCACCAGCACGGCGTGCAGGTCGGCGTCGACCACCGTCTCGCTCCAGAATTGGAGGATCACCGGTAGAGGTGGCCGTCCTCCTCGGCCATGGCCGCGAGCAGCGCCCGCAAGACCTCCAGCGGAGGATGGATCGCACCGCTGTCGGCCAGCACCTCCAGGGCCTCGATCCGCCGGCGAACAGCTCATGGGCCACGTAGCGAGCGAGATCGGCCTTGTTCTCGAAGTTCACATAGATCGCGCCGATCGACAGGCCCGATTCCTCGGCGATGGCGGCCAGCGAGGTGTCCGCGATCCCGTTGCGGCGGAGTACGCGCAACGCGGCCTGGGCGATCTGCTGCCGGCGGGCCCGCCGGTGGGCCTCGGTGACTCGCGGCAAGACAGGAATATATCGGCTGGCTATGCTCAACCGGAACGGTCGTTCTTTTCGAGGAGACGTCGATGGTTGTCCCGACCGGGGGCCCGGGTCCGATCGTGATGGGGTGGTCTGCGCTGCGGGCACGCGGACCGGTGCTGGTCGCCACCCTCGGCTGCGCTGCCGTCTTGGCAGCCTGCAGCTCACCGGCGCCGCCCTCGGCCCGTACCGATACCGTGACCACGACCGACGTGACGGCCGGAGTGTCCGCCAGCGGGTCGCTGTCGGCGGTCAGCAGCGAGAATCTGGGATTCGGAACCGGCGGCAAGCTGACCTCGGTCCGGGTGCACGTGGGCGACCGCGTCAGGGCCGGCGAGGTCCTGGCCACGATCGACGACACCGCGGCAGGTCAGGTCCTTGCGCAGGCGAAGGCCAATCTGCGGGCGCAGGAAGCGGCGCTGGACCGGATCCGGACCAGCCCCGCCGTGTCGGGTGCACAGGACGTCGCCGACCAGGCCGGGTCGATCGTCCGTGCCACGAAGGCCCAGGTCGCCGCGACCGCCGAGGCCGACGCGGCCGCGATCGGCCGGGCCAAAGCGCAGCTCAGCACGGATCGAGACGCCGAGGACCAGGCCAAGAGCGCCCTCGCAGCCGTGAAGGCGGCGTGTGACGCGGCGGCACGGTCCGACGCCGAAAGCGCGGCGAGCGCCCTGGCTCAGCAGGCGCAGCGGCAGCTGCAGGCGGGCGACTCCGCGGGCGCTGCTCAGACCCTGGCGCAACTGAGTGGGCAGCTCGGCGGATCCCCGGCCGGGAACGCCGCGGCCTGCAGCCAGGTGATCACCGCACAGGCAGCGGTCACTGCGGCGAAGCAGCGCGTGGAGGGCGACAAGACCGCGCTGGTCACCGCTCAGCAGAAGGGCAATGTCGATGCTGCCGGCGGCAAGCTCGCGATCGCGAACGCCGAACAGGCCGAGGTCGGTGCCCGCAACGGTGTGGCCAGCAGCACTGCCGACCGGCCTCACAGTCTCGACCAGCAGCAGGCCCTCGCCGACGCGGCCCAGGCCACGGTGACGGCGGCCGAGAAGTCGGTCCGTGACACCGTCCTGCGGGCGCCGAGCGACGGCACCGTGGAGGTGATCAACGGAGCGAAGGGCGAGTACGTCACGCCGAGCACGGGGACGACCGCTCAGGCTCCGGGATCGAGTGCCGGGATCCCGGGTGCGGCGGCGGCCAACAGCCCGACCGGCGCGACACGCCCCGGCGGGACCCAGTTCATGGTGCTGGCCAACGTCCACAGGCTTCAGCTGGTGCTTCCGTTCGAGCAGTCCGACGCGGCTCAGCTGGCGGTGGACCAACCCGTCGAGGTTCAGGTGGATGCGGCGCCGGATGCGCAGCTGAAGGGCCACGTGGTCTCGGTCGCGCCATCCAGCACCGCTATGTCCGGAGCGATCAGCTACTACGCGAGCGTGGCCCTGGACGACACCGACGACCGACTCCGAGACGGGCAGACCGCACGCGGAACGGTGCTCACCGTCGAGCGGGACCATGTGTTGAGCGTGGCGAACTCGGCGGTCCACCGGGAGGGCGGCACCACCACGGTCGTGCTGGTCGCGGCGGACGGCTCCCGGCAGACCGCGCCGTTCGAGGCCGGCGTGGTCGGCGACGATCGGACCGAGGTGGTCTCCGGGCTCAACGAGGGTCAGCATGTCGTCGTGCCGACCGGGGCATCCTGAGGAGTGGGTGGGCATGAGCGAACAGGCCACGAACCGTCCCGGCGAGATGGGACAGGGCTCGGACCGGCCGGAACAGGTCAGGTCCGGACAGGAGAGGATCGGGACGGAGAGGACCGGACAGACCGGGCCCGGACAGGCCGCGACGATGACCGTCGACCCGGCTGACGGCCCGTCGGCCCCACCCAGCGCACCGCAAGCGCCGCCCGGCGGTCGCCGGCCGCTGAAGCGGGCCACGAAGATCAGGTTGCTGGTGATCGGTGCCCTGGCGCTGATCATCGCGCTGGCGTTCGTCGTGTCCTACATCGTCGACACCAGGACGTACGTCTCGACCGACAATGCGCAGATCGACGGCAACCAGATCTCGATCAACGCACCTGCGACCGGCACCCTCCTCGACTGGCATGGTCAGCAAGGGGTTGCCGTGCAGAGCTATCAGCCGGTCGGCCGGATCGCCATCCAGGCGGGGTACTCGCAACCGCAGATGGTGATCCGGGCACCCGCGGCGGGTGTGATCGCGGTCGACAACGGCGTGCCGGGATCGTTCGTGGCCGCCGGCACGCAGCTCGCGGTCGCCTATGACGGCTCGGGTGTGTTCGTCACCGCTCGGGTCGACGAGACGCAGATCGATGCGGTGCATCCGGGCGAGTCGGTCAAGATCTCCGTCGATGCCTTCCCTGATGCCGATCTGACCGGCCATGTCGCGGAGGTCAAGACCGGGGCCGCGGGGGTCTTCTCGCTCTTCCCGCAGAGCAACTCGACCGGCAACTTCCAGAAGGTCACCCAGGTGATCCCGGTGAAGATCACCATCGATGATCTGCAGGATCTGGCGCTCGTCCCCGGGATGAACGTCACGGTGAAGATCCACCGCGGGTGAGCGCCGACACGACCGAGGCCGCCGTCTCGACGGCGCTCGGTACGTCTGGTTCCGCACCGGCGGCCGGCGCCGTACCGGTCGGCGCGCGCGGTGGGCGGTCGGGCGCGGCCACTCCTGCGACGGCGTCTTCGCAGACCACGGTCGAGCACTGGGTGGTGCCGCTGGCCGTGCTGATCGCCGGGATGTTCATGTCCATCCTGGACACCAGCATCGTCAACGTGGCCGTGGCGACCATCCAGACCGAGCTGGGCGGCAGCACGTCCGATGTGCAGTGGATCTCGACGGCGTACTCGCTCGTCCTCGGGGTCGTGGTGCCGGCCAGCGCGTGGCTCGGCACCCGGTTCGGCCTGAGCCGGGTGTACATGTTCGCGCTCGCCGCCTTTGCCCTCGGGTCGGCGCTCTGCGGTCTGGCGTGGAGTCTGAACAGCCTGATCGCGTTCCGGGTGATCCAGGCGATCCCCGGCGGGCTGCTCCCGGCCATCACCCTGACCATGGTCTATCGCATCGTTCCGAGGCGAAAGATCGGCACCGCGATGGGGATGTACGGCCTCGGCATCATCTTCGCGCCCGCCATCGGCCCGGCCCTCGGCGGCTACCTCGTCGAGTACGTGAACTGGCGGCTGGTCTTCTACATCAATGTCCCGATCGGCATCATCGGGTTGATCGCGGCGATGATTGCGCTGCCACGATTTCCCGGAACGCCGACCAGCCGGTTCGACGTCTGGGGCTTCGTCACGGTGGCGACGGGGCTGGTGTCGTTGCTGCTGGCGTTCTCCGAGGGCACGTCGTGGGGCTGGACGAGCTACCGCACGATGATCTTGATCACCCTCGGGGTGCTGAGCCTCGCCCTGTTCGTGGTGATCGAGCTCGAGGTCGACCACCCCCTGCTGGATCTGCGGGTCTTCAAGATCAGGGCGTACAGCATCTCGCTGATCGTGATGAGCGTGATGATGACCGGGATGTTCGCCACCTTGTTCTACATCCCGCTCTTTCTGCAGTCTGCGTTGGGTTACGGCGCACTGGAGGCAGGATTGTTGATCTTGCCCCAAGCGCTGGTGATGGGCTTCCTGACCCCGATCGCCGGTCGGCTCTACGACCGCGTCGGACCACGCTGGCTGGTGTTCTCCGGGCTGCTGATCGCCTCGTTCGGGACGTACCTGTTGAGCGGCATCAGTCCCGACGTCACCCAGGCCGAGATCGTCGCCTGGACGTGTATCCGCTCGGTCGGCGTGGGTTTGTCGATGATGTCGATCATGACCGGGGGGATCTCTGCGCTGCCTCACGATCAGACCACCAGCGGAAGCGCGATCAACACGGTGGTGCAGCGGGTCAGCGCTGCCCTGGGCCTGGCGGGGCTCACCGTGCTCGCCACCACGCAACAAGCCCAGCTGGCTGCCGCGCGCTCCGGGCTGGTACCGGCCTCGGCCGCTGAGCACCTGCGGCGGCCCGAGTTCTACGCGGCGTATCAGCAGGTGCGCCTCGACGTGTTCGCCCAGTCCTTGTCCAACGTCTTCCTGCTTACCACCGTCACCACGTTGGTGGCGGCGGTGATCGGTCTCGCATTGCGCTCCGGTCCGCAGCACCACGACGACGACGGGCCGGTGATGATGGAGTGACGGCTGCCGGGCCCTCGACCCGCCCCTCGACCCGCCCGAGTTGTCAGGCCGTCAGAGGGCTCTGACCCGCTGACGACCTGACAACTCCCCGAGGACGGCCCGAGGACGGCGGCTGCGCCCGGAATCGCGCGCTCAGGCCACGAGCGCGACGGCCGGATCGACGACCGGCAGGTCGTGAGCCTCGCCGACCGGCCGGCTGACCAGGCTGCCGCCGATGGTGGAGAGGCCCGCACGCAGGGCGGGACTCGTCCGCGCGGCCCCCCGGACGCCGAGGTCGGCGACCTTGACGACGTACGGCAACGTGGCGGAGGTCAGGGCGAGGGTGGAGGTGCGGGCCACTGCACCGGGGATGTTGGCGACGCAGTAGTGCACGACGCCCTCCTCGACGAAGGTGGGGTTGGAGTGGGTGGTCGCCCGGCTGGTCTCGAAGCAGCCGCCCTGGTCGATCGCGATGTCGACGACGACGCTGCCCGGCCGCATGGTGGCGATCATCTCCCGAGTCAGCAGCTTGGGGGCCTTGGTTCCGGGGACCAACACCGCACCGATGACCACGTCGGACTCGGCGACATACGCGGCAAGTCGGGCGCGGTTCGGCACGACCAGGTCGATCCGTCCCCCGAAGATGTCGGACAGGTAGGCCAGCCGGGCCGGGTTGGTGTCGAACACGCGGACGATGGCGCGCATGCCCAGGGCGATCTTGGCCGCCTCCGTGCCGGCCACACCGCCACCGATGATCGTGACCTTGGCGGCGGGGGTCCCGGGGACGCCACCGAGCAGCAGTCCGGCGCCGCCGGAGGGGCTCTCCAGGGCATGCGCGGCGGCCTGGACGGCCATGCGGCCCGCCACCTCGCTCATGGGGGTGAGCAGCGGCAGCTTGCCGTCCGCGGTCTGGACCGTCTCGTAGGCGATCGAGTCGATCTTGCGCTCGATCAGGAACTCGGTGAGCCCACGGTCGGCCGCGAGGTGGAGATAGGTGAACAGCTGCTGGCCCGGGCGGAACCGGTGGTACTCGGCCGGGATCGGTTCCTTGACCTTGATGATCAGATCGGCGGCGGCGAAGACCTCGTCGGCGTTGCCGAGGATGGTCGCGCCGGCGGCAGCGTACTCGTCGTCGCGGAATCCGGGGCCCACCCCGGCTCCGGCCTGGACCACGACCCGGTGACCGGCGTGGACGAGCTCGCTCACGCCGTCGGGCTGCAGAGCCACCCGGTTCTCGTTGTCCTTGATCTCGGTAGGAACGCCTACGACCATCGCCATGTGCCGCACTTTCTGTGAAGGGGAGCTGATGCGCTGACGCTAGTTCATTCGTTCCGGCATGTGCAGTAGAGTGCGCAAAATGTTCGTCAGACTGGCCAAGTCTCGAAGATTATTCTAGAATCAACCTCATGGCGGACGCGGAGACGAAGACTGTTCGAGGGCTGGGGGAGACGGAGACCCTGGCACCGGTGGACCGCAGCATTCTGGCCGTGCTCCGGGAGAACGCCCGACTTCCGAACAACGCAATTGCCGCACGTGTCGGTGTCGCGCCGTCCACCTGTCTGTCCCGCATCCGGTCGCTGGAGGAGCGCGGGGTGATCCGCGGATACCACGCCGACGTCGACCCCGCGGTCGTCGGCGCCGCGATCCAGGCGATGATCGCGGTACGGTTGCGCGCCGGCGCCCGGGATCGGCTGCGCGAGTTCACCGATCGCGTCGTGGTCCAGCCCGAGGTGGTGGACGCGTACTTTCTCGGCGGCCAGGACGACTTCATGCTCCACGTCGCGGTGCCTGACGTAGAAACGCTCCGCACCTTCGTGATCGAACAGCTGTCGGCGAATCCGCAGGTGGCCGCCACCCAGACCAATCTGATCTTCGAGCATGTACGCGGGCCGGCGGCACCGTCGGGATCCCGGGTCGCAGACCCGGCCGTCCGCAGGCGGCGAGCGGGTACGGCCGGTCGGGACGTCTGATCATGGCCCCGGCCGCGAGGACCGAGCTCCCCGGCCGATGATTATCCGATCCTCGGGTGGTCTCTTCGGATCGAGCGCTCCGGTCGATCACCCGATCACTCGATCACCCGACGACCCGATCACCCGACGACCCGATCACCCGACGAAGGGACGAACAGTCATGAGCACGGTGGTGATGCACGCGGTGGCGTCGGTTGATGGCTTCATCGCCGACGAGAACGACGAGGTCGGGCCCTTGTTCGACTGGTACTTCAATGGCGACCAACCCATCGTCGAGGAGTCCCGTGAGGAGCAGCACGCTCCTTTCCGCGTCTCCTCGACGTCGTTGTCTTACGTACGGCCGTTCTGGGCGGGCATCCGGGCGACGATCCAAGGTCGGCACCTGTTCGACCTGACCAATGGCTGGGACGCTCGTCCGCCGGCGGGCGATCACCTGATCGTGGTGTCGCACCGCCCCAAGCCGGCCGGCTGGCACCCAGAGGCGGACGTGCCGTTCTTCAACGATGTGGCTGCCGCGGTCGCAGAGGCCAGACGGCGCGCCGGCGACGGTGTGGTGGCTGTCTGCGCCGGGGACGTCGGGGGACAGGCGCTCGCGCTCGGACTGGTCGACCAGGTGGCGATCGACGTGGTGCCGGTGGTGTTCGGGCGCGGCAAGAGCTACTTCGGCCGGATCGACCGACGGGTGGTGCTGGACGATCCCGATGTGGTGATCCAGGGCGACCGGGTGCTGCACCTGCGCTTCACCGTGCGCCGCTGACCGGGTGCCCGCTGACCGGTGCCGCGGTGTCCGGTGTGGGTCGAGTGCCGCGCCAGCGCTGGAAGCGAACCGAACCTCGATGCCGAAGCCGGTAGCCGGTGCGGGCCGATGGAGGGTCAGTCCTCCAGCCCGGGACCTTGGCCCGGGCCACAGGTCCGTTGGCCACTGGTGAGAGATCCACCGACTGTCGACGATGGAGATGAAGCGGGTTGCAGCGTTGCCCGGCGCCAGCCCGATCGTCACGATCGAAGAGGGGGATGTCGATGGCCAGTCAGCGCATCACACGGAAGGACATCGTCGTCGGCATCGGTGACCAGTCGTCGTCGATCGGTGCCGCCGGGTTTGCCGTCGAGGAGGCCGCCCTTCATGGCGCTCAGGTGGTGTTGGTGCGTGCTGTTCCCCTCCCGCCCAGCAGCGTCGCGAATTTCGGGGCGCAGGCGTTGGCCGAGTTGGAGAGCGCCGCGCACGCAGTGGTGGACGGGGTCGTCGCGCAGCTCTCGGTCCCGCCCGGAGTCCATCTGCGTACGCGAGTCGAGTGCACCACGCCGTACGAGCTGTTGCTTGGACTCGCCGACGACGCGAGCATGATCGTGCTGGGGCAGGACCGACTGCCGATGGCGGACCGGCTGCTCGCTGGCTCGGTGGCCTCGCCGCTGACCGCCGTTGCCGGCTGTCCGATCGTCATCGTTCCCGCCGGCTACCCAGCCACGCGACCGGATCAGCCCGCGGTGACGGTGGCGGTGGACGGCGAGACGAGCGCGGAGCAGGCCCTGCGGCTCGCCTTCGACGAGGCTGAGCTCCGGGGTACGCCGCTGGTCGTCCTGCACGCGGTGCCGATGGACACCCTCCCCACCGAACGCCAAGACGTTGCGGCATCGATCGGAGAACTGGTCGCCGGCTGGAAGGCCGATCATCCAGACATCGCGGTCCACGAGGTCCTGACCACGGGTGATCCGGAGGACGTGATCAGCGAGCAGTCACGCAACGCGGGTCTGATGATCGTCGGCCGCCCGCACGCCAAGCACGTGGGCGGATGGTCGCGGTCGATCGCTCACGCGGTCCTGAAGCGAACGGCGTGCCCGCTCGTTGTCGTCCCTCGGTCCGCCCGGTCGGCGGAGGAGCCGCGGCTCTCTCGAGCTGTCCACGCAGGCACGCCACGGACCTAGGAGTCTTCCCATGACTGTTCGGCCATCGACCGATACCAGCAAGCCGAGTCCCCGGTCGGGTAGTGCGAGCCGTCGCGCTCGCTGGTCGACCTGGATAGCGGCCGCCGTGGCGGGCGCGCTTGTATTGGCCTTCGCGATCTTCGGGATCGCCTTTCTCGTGAGTGGCTGGGCGGCCATCAATGACACGTGGGTCGGAATCCTGATCGTTGCAGCGCTGCTCGGCGGTCTGCTGGTGTCGTTGATCGCGTTCGTTCTTGCGCTCTCCGTCGTCATCGCGCACGAGCGGTGGGCGCCGCTCTGGCTTCCGCTGCTGCTGTTCCCGGCAATCCTGACCTTCTTGATCGTCGGAGAGTTGTTCTGGTGGGAGTAGGTGATCAACAGGATCACATCGAGCCGATGCTCGACCGCTGTCCGTGGCAGGTTGGTGCGAAGAGTTGCGGCGGGTCTGGTACGGCGTGTCCCAGCCAGTGTGGAGTGTTCGCAGCGCCGCGGTGACGGGTTGGTTGGGGATTGTCGTCACGACGCGAGGATGAACTCGGTGCGGAGAAGCGATGCGACATGATCACCCTGTGGGGTGATCATGTCGAC
>DASTGF010000352.1:0-3776 GCA_035719255.1 Microlunatus sp.
ACGATCATCCTGCCGGGTGGCGGTGTCTTCCTCGGTGCAGCGTTGTGGGGCCTGGGCTTGTCGGTCGTTCAACCGCTGACCGTGACCGCCGCACGCGTCGTCGGCGGCACGGAGGCACCCCGCACCGTCGCCACCGTGACCACGATGGCCTGGTCCGCCACACCGGACCGATGGCGCGGTCGGGGCATCGGTGAACTGGCGCAGCGCTAGAGTGACGACTTCACCGTTTCGGACCAATGCCCCTCCGGGTAAGCCACGTCCGATGCTCCACCCCTGATCCCCGGTGGGCTGTCCCTTCCTCGGAGCCCTTTACCATGCAGCCATCAGCCCCGCGGCGCTCTTTCCAGAGCTACCGGCATGAGGCGTTCCTGTGGCACGATCCCGACGACTTCACCGCCGCCATGGTGGAGTTCGTGGTGGAAGGTCTCGACGGGCATGAGCCGGTGATGGTGGCCCTCACTTTCGAGCACATGGACTGGCTGCGGCGCGGGCTTGGCGCCGCGGCGGCCGCGCAGGTCGAGTTCGTCAACATGGCGGAACTGGGTCGCAATCCGGCCCGCATCATTCCGGCGTGGCGTCAGTTCGTGCACGGACAGCCCGAGCCGGGTCGGCCCGTCCGCGGGATCGGGGAGCCGATCTGGCCTGGACGCCACCCGCAGGAGTTGCGGGAATGTCAGCTTCACGAGGCGTTGCTGAACATCGCGGTCGACCCAGACACGCCCTTGTGGCTGATCTGCCCCTACGACACCGGGACGCTCGATGCGGCGGTCGTGGAGGAGGCCCACCGCAGCCATCCGGTCATCGTCGAGACGGGCACCCGTCGCGGCAGCCCGCTGTACGCGGGCCGAAGCCACGTCGACACCCTGTTCGCTGGAGGACTTCATGCTCGGCCAGCAGGGGTGCATGAAGCGGTGCTTACCACCAGCAACGCCCACCAGGTTCTCAGCTACCTCAAGCTGGAGCTGTTCGTTGCCGGGCTTCCGCTCGACCGGTCGGTCCAGCTGGCCGCTGCCACCGAAGAGTTGGCGCTCGGCAGTCTGCGCCGCGGCTCGGCCCAGGCAACCATTCGGATCTGGAGCGAGCCGGACGCCTGGATCTGCGAGGTGGTCGACGAGATGCCTGTCGCCGATCCGCTGATCGGGCGCGGTATCGCCGCCGACGAGCACGAGGGTCTGTGGCAGGCCAACCAGGTTTGCGATCTGGTCCAACTACGGTCAACCGCGACTGGGACCACCGTTCGCATCCTTGCCTGGAAACAGCACTGAAGGAGATCGATCGAACAGTGCTACGGGTCCTGCTCGACGAACACCAAACAGTCGCCCCGATGTGTGCTGTGCCAAAGCTCACCGACCATGAGAGCGGATACCCCGACGCGCCGGATCAGCCGATCGGCCTGGCCGCGGGTGACCATGGCCCGCAGGATGTCATGCTCGAAACGCTCAGGCCGACCCCGGACCGGCGTCGCGGCCCGCCACTCGACGAGATATGGCAACCCGGCCGCGACATGAATCGCGGCCTCATCCGGTTCGAGCCAGTCGACCACCCGCTGCCAGGCCGTGCCGTCCTCGTCGACCAGGTCACCGTTTCCGCTGTAGGTCGCTCGCTGCAACACTGCACCACACCTCACCCCGACCAACCAACCGGGCTACCCGGTCCTACCCAGCCGGTCCTACCCGGCTCAGACCGGTACCAAACCGGTAGACGATCTCTGACGAGCCCCGTCACCGCCCACAGGAGGCGACTCGTTCGACGAGGCGGACCTTCATCGATCAACCAAGCCGTGAAGTCCCCGATAATCGCGATACGGTGGCGGTGCCTTTCAGGCCGTGAACACGGACTGGAGTCCGGCGATGAAACCGGATGCTCCGGTTGCGATGTGATGCATACCCGGGTAGCTGACGTGTTCGTACCGAAGACCCTGGTAGTTGCGACCAGCCAACTCCGCCTGGAGCTGCTCGATTCCATCTCGGTACTCCTCGTCCTCGGACCCGACGCAGGTGAACAACCGAGCCGGAACCGACGTGCCGGCGGGGGGCAGGGTCGAGAGGTCGAGCAGGCGGACCGCCGCGCTCGCCACGGCGGGGCTGGTGGCGATGTAGCGGTGGAAGATCCCGGGCCGCTGAAACAACAGCTGGAGCGCGAAGACCCCGCCGAGAGACTAGCCCCACAACGTGCGATCATCGGGCCGGGTGCGATACGTCGCGTCGATGAACGGGATGATCTCGTGTACCAGGCTGTCGGCGAAGGCGTCCGCGTGGCCGGCAGTCTCATCGTCGGGCAGCGGACGGGGGGAGTAGTCGCGGCCACGGGTCGGCCCCACTGCATGTGGCTCCGTTCCGCGCCGACGGCACCACCCTCGGCACCCCGACCTGGATCTGGTCGGTGGTCGTCGACAACAACCTGTACATCCGCCCGTACCACGGCGAACGCTCACGCTGGTACCGCGCCGCGATCACCCAGCGCGGCGGGAAGGTCACCACCGCTGGCCGCAGCTATGACGTCAGCTTCGACCCCGCCGACCCAGCGATCCTCGACGCCGTCGACGCCGCCAACCACACCAGGTACGCCACCAGCTCCTACCTTCCGCCGATGATCGCAGCCGGCCCACGCGACGCCACCCTCCGGATCAGCCCGACGACACGCTGACCCGCCGCACCGATCCATCCCCGGATACTCACTCATCTCCCACAGATTGGTACCCCCAATGGACAAGCGTCGCCTCGGCACCGGCGGCCTCGAGGTCTCGGCCATCGGCCTGGGCTGCATGACCATGACCGGCGGCTACAGCGGCCAACCGGACCGGGCCGACATGATCAACCTTTTGCACCGGGCGGTCGACCTGGGCGTCACGTTCTTCGACACCGCCGAGATCTACGGGCCGCACGCCAACGAGGAGCTCGTCGGTGAGGCCCTCGCCCCGTACGCCGACCGGGTGGTGATCGCCACCAAGTTCGCCCAGGACATCGACCCCGACACCCGCACCCCGCGAGGCCGGATGCTCGGCCCCGGCCAGATCGCCGCCGCGGTCGAAGGATCGCTTCGCCGGCTTCGGCTCGAGACCATCGACCTCTACTACCAGCATCGGGTCAACCCGGAAGTGCCGATTGAGGAGATGGCCGGGGCGGTGAAGAACCTGATCGACGCCGGCAAGGTCCGCCACTACGGATTGTCCGAGGCATCCGCGGACACGATCCGCCGCGCCCACGCGGTCCAGCCGGTCACCGCGATCCAGTCCGAGTACAACCTGTGGTGGCGACGCCCCGACACCGACGTGCTGCCCACCTGCGCCGAGCTCGGCATCGGGTTCGTGCCTTTCTCTCCGCTCGGCAAGGGTTTCCTGACCGGTACCGTCGACACCACCACGAAGTTCGCCGACAACGACCTCCGCGCGCAGATCCCCCGGTTCTCCGGCGAGGCGCTCGAACACAACCTCGCCCTCGTGACCGCGTCAAGCAGATCGCCACCGCGAAGGGGGCCACTCCCGGACAGGTCGCGCTGGCCTGGCTGCTGGCCCAGCAGCCATGGATCGTGCCCATCCCCGGCACGACCAAGCCGCACCGGCTGGAGGAGAACCTGGCCGCCGCCGACGTGACCCTCACCGCCAACGAGCTGGCCGAGCTCGACGAGCTGTCCACCAGCATCGAGGTCCGGGGCGGCCGCTACCCCGACTTCCTCGAAGCTCAGACCAATCTCTGAAAGCCGTCCATCGTCGGCGCCTGAGCGGTGCCCGGACGGACCGCTTCACCTGCGCCATGCCCGATCTGGCAGTGAGCATC
>DASTGF010000353.1:0-3469 GCA_035719255.1 Microlunatus sp.
GAACAAGCCCGGCCTCGGCTTCACGAGCCTCGGCGACACCGCGACCCTGAGCGGCTACGCCGGCAACACCGACGGCGAGACCATCACCTTCAAGCTCTACGGACCGTTCGCCAACGGAGTCACTCCGGTCTGCGACGCCGGCCATCTGATCGCCGGCGCCACGACGACGGGCACCCTGAGCAGCGGGTCGGCGACGACCTCGCAGACGTACCAGCCGACCGCGGCAGGCACCTACGTCTGGATCGCCTCCTACAACGGCGATAGCTTCAACGACGGCATCGCCGGCACGTGCTCGGACGCCAACGAGTCGGGGACGATCGTCGCCTCGCAGGTCTCGGTGGCGAAGACCGCCAATCCGGCCGGACCCGTGAGCGCGGGTGACCCGATCGGCTTCGACATCACCGTCACGAATCCGGGGTCGGTGCCGGCGACCGGCGTCCACGTCCACGACGTCCTCCCCGCTGGGGCGGACGGCGTGGCCGGCGGCGACCTGAACTGGGCCCTCGACCCGGCATATACCGGCTGCGCGATCACCGGCGCGGTGGGTAGCCAGGTGCTCGACTGCAACTTCAGCCAGGTCGACCCCGGCTCCCTGCCGGTCATCCACATCAGCTCGTCGACTGCGCCGGCCGACTGCGGTGTCGTGAAGAACAAGGCCACGGTCTCGACGACCAACGGCAGCGGCACCGACAGCGACGTCGCGAGCGTCACCGTCCAGTGCCCCGACCTCAGCGTGACCAAGCTGACGGGCAACGGCACCCACACCCAGACCGTGAACGCCGGCGACCCGGTCGAGTTCACGATCCTGGTCGCCAACGCCGGCCCCGGCACCGCCAAGAACGTCGGCCTCGACGACCCGCTGCCCAACGGCACCAAGGCAGGCTGGACGATCAAGTCACAGACCAACGCCAACCAGTGCTCGATCAGCGCAGGCGACCTCACCTGCAGCGGTGTCGACCTCGGCGCCGGCGACAGCTACAGCATCGACATCACCGCCGCCACCGACCAGGCCAACTGCACCACCTACGACAACACCGCCACCGCCTCGAGCGACAACGCAGGCAGCCCCACAGACGAGGCCATCATCACCTGCCAGAAGCCGGGTCTGTCCGTGACGAAGCTGGCTGACAACGGCAAGCACGCGCAGACGGTCGATGCCGGGGACGACATCGGCTTCACCATCACCGTCGCCAACAACGGCCCGGGAACGGCCAACGGCGTCACCCTCGACGACGTTCTCCCGGCCGGTTCCGGCGCCGGTGTCTCCTGGTCGATCGACTCAGGCCCGTCCGGCGACGCAACCCCGACCTGCTCGATCAGCAGCGGCTCCCCGCAGGAGCTGACCTGCAGCGCAGTCGACCTCGGCGCGGGCAAGAGCTACAGCCTGCACATCAAGGCAAAGACCTCGTTCGCCGAGTGCACCGAGTACGACAACACCGCGACCGCCAGCGCCGACAACGCACCAGACGCCAGCGACTCGGCCGACATCACCTGCAACACGGGCCAGGTCTCGATCACGAAGACGGCCGATCATTCCGCCCCTGTGCATGCGGGCGACCAGATCGGCTTCACGGTCGAGGTCAAGAACTCCGGCACGGGCGCTGCGCACGGCGTCGCGCTGAAGGACCCGCTGCCGGCAGGCTCGGGTTCGGGCGTGACGTGGGCGATCGATCAGAGCACCGGCACGCCGGGCCAGTTCGCGCTCAGCGGCGCGGCGGGCAGCCAGACGCTCTCGCTGGCCTCGAGCACTCTGCCGGCTGGCGCCGACTACAAGGTCCACGTGGTCGCGCAGACCTCGCAGACCGAGTGCGGCGTCTACGACAACACCGCCACCCTGACCACGACCAATGCCAACAACCCGAATCCGGTCTCGGCCAGCGAGTCGTGCGCGTTCAGGGTCGACCTGTCGGTCACGAAGGCCGGCTCGCCGGCCACGCAGGATCTCGGCCAGGGCAACATCACCTGGACGATCGTCGTCACGAACAACGGCCCCGACACGGACACCGGCGTCACGATCGCCGACCCGATGCCGGGCGGAAACACGTTCGTCTCGGCGACGACCAGCCAGGGCTCGTGCACCGGTGGCGCGATCCTCAACTGCAACCTCGGGACGATGGCCGCCGGCTCCACCGTGACCATCACCCTCGTCACGACGCCGAGCGCGGCCGGAGCCCAGACCAACACGGTCACGGTCGCCGGCAACCGGCCCGAGACGAACACGGCCAACAACCAGGCGACGGCAACCGTGCAGGTCACCGCACCGTTCGTCCCGCCGCCCGTCTACTGCGTCGCGGTCAGCAAGATCACCCCGCACCAGCTGTTCGTCGGCCGCAAGACCATGCTGACCATCCACCTCACCAAGCACGGCAAGGCAGCAAAGGGCGTCCGCGTCCTGATCAAGGGCCCGAAGCTGCACGTCAAGACCAAGCGGTCGAACGCGAGGGGAATCGTCAAGCAGGTCGTGAAGATGAGGAAGGCCGGAATCGACACCTTCATCCCGCTGGCGAGCAAGCGCTGCAACACCAAGCGGATCGGCGTCACCGGCGTCTTCACGCCGCCCGTCACGGGCTAAGCGACGCTCAGCTCAGGAGGGAGTGCGGTGACTGCCGCACTCCCTCCGCTCAAGTCCTCGCCCCAGCACGCCGATAGTGGCGGCGGGCCTCGGGAAGGGGGCCTACCAAGGCCCGCCGGAGCGGAGGCTACGACGGGGGTCGGCTGACCCTCGAGCCACCGCTCCGGCGGGCCGAAGCTTTGAGGCGTCGTCGGAGTCCACGCAGCCGTCGGGTCGGCTCACGATCGATCGAAGCCCAGGAACTCGAGCTAGTGCCTCCTCCGCAGCCTGATGCCGAGCGCCAGCGCCGCGAGAAATGCCGGTACGCCGAGCGACAGGGGCAGAATTCCCCCCGCACTGAGGGTACGCCGGTCGTGAACCGAGAGGCGAACTGCCCGACCGGTCGTCGGCGCTCCACCGACGGCCGCACGCCGGAAGACCGCGACGTAGACGTCGAAGGCGCCGGCGCTCACGGCCTGCATCCGCCAGGTGATGGTCGTCGACTCCCCGGGGCGGAGCGTGCGGAGGTAGCTCGTTCGGTGCGAGGACCAGTCCTCCGGATCGACATACACGCTCGGGTCAAGGCCGACGATGTTGAGGTGCGCGATCAGACCGCGCTCCGCGGTCGGTCCGTCGTTGACGACGGTTGTGCGGAGCCTGAACTTGTCGCCGAGACGCGTCGAGATCCGGACGTGGCCCGTCCGCACCGACAGGGGCGATGAACCGGCATCGGCGGCGGCGGGCCCCGCGGTCAGGAGCGTGACGAGCACTGCGACGACCGCGCATCGGTTCACTCGGCCACACCGCCGCGTAGCTGCATGAACCGCGCACCCAGGACCGGCAGCGCCAAGACCAGCACGAGCGCTGCGACGAGCGGCGAGAGGAGCCAGGAGACGTCTTCGCTCCAGGCGTGGCCGT
>DASTGF010000354.1:0-7716 GCA_035719255.1 Microlunatus sp.
ACAGCGCGCCGGCCCAGTTGCGGCGCACCCTCCGCCCCGGACGGGATGGCACCGACAGCGACGAGGCGCCCCGCGCCCTCAGACCGGCCGGCGTGCTCGCCCTGCAGCGCACCGCCGGCAATGCGGCGACCGTCCAGCTGCTCAGCGCGCCCCACCTCTACAGCGGGACCGGTCTGGTGCTCCAGCGCAAAGGTCCGGACCCGGTGGAGAGCACCGGCGCCGCCCTGCGCGCGCTGCAGGACTGGGCGACTGGCGAGGCTCGCCGGCAGAAGGTGCACGATGCCGCCGCGGTGGTCGGGCTCGACCCCAAGCAGGCGGCCAGCGTGCGGCAGGCCACCAGCCGGCTGGCCGCGTACGTCCCGACCCTGCGGTCCGCCGGCACGAAGTTCGACCCTGCGCTCAGCGCCCTGAAGGGCGCGGTCGCTCTCGCTCGTGATGCTCAGAAGCTTGCCGGCGGACGGATGGACAGCGTCGACACGGCGAACCTGTCCCACCTGCGGACGCAGAGCGCCGACGCCGTCGCCAAGACCGTCCAGCTGCTCGGCGCGCTCAGCGGCTCGGCGACCCAGGTGTCCGGGCTGGTGACCGGTCTCAAGGCGATCCAGGCGGCCCTGAACGGCGGCAACTCGATCGGTGAGGTGTTGAAGTATCTAAATCGCTCAGTGACCGACCTCCAGCAGTTGCGGGACGAGGGGACGAAACGCGGGGACGCGGCGGTCATGCTGGACATCCTGCTGCGCGGCTTCCTGGCGGTGAACGACCCGACGTTCCCGGCGGCACCCACCGCGGCCGAGGTGGCGCTGGTCCGGCCCAAGCTGTCCGGTGGTCTCGGTGAGGAGATCGCCGAGGTGTTCGGCAGCTCGGTCGATTACGACTTCTTCGTCGAGTTCGCCAACAGCTGGGGCCAGCAGCTCGACGCCCGGCGGGCGATCGCCTCGACCACGGCGAAGCCGGCGCCGGCCGTACCGGACCGCGGTGATGCTCAGGCGTACTTCGGCGCCTTGTCGAAGAAGGGCAACTCCGACGTCTTCGATGCCTACACCGGATTCGCCTCGGCCTTCTTCGTCCACCGGGGCATCGCGGGCGAGGCCGACCTGCGCAAGGGAGTGGACGACCTGTTCAGCGCCAAGGCGTCGATCACCGGCCGGCGCGGGTTGGTCTGCACGGGATACGCCACCATGGGCGCGGAGGTGCTGGGCAAGGCGGGGGCCAAGCTCGACGGGTTCAGCGTCGGTGTCCACGCCGATAACGACATGGTGCTGAACCAGCGCTTCGACGAGCAGGGGCACGCCATCGCCCGGATGACCCGGTCCGGTACTGCCTTCTGCGTCTCCAACGACGTCATCATCCAGACCAAGAACGCGCTGGTCGGCAAGGGCGCCATCAGTTGGGGTGACACCAGCAAGCCCATGTTCGTCGGCGACGGCGCGACGATGGACGCAGCGGTGGACTCACTGCTGGCCAAGCTCGCGGCACGGCGCCGCGTGCTGCTGCGCCGCTGAACGGGGCGGGTCCGCCCCTGGGCGCGGTCAGGCCTGAGCCGCGAGCTGGCCGCAGGCGCCGTCGATCTCCCGGCCCCGGGTGTCCCGCACTGTCACCGGAACGCCACGGGCGGCGAGCCGCCGGACGAACTCCTCCTCATCGCGCCGTCGCGACGCCGTCCACTTCGATCCAGGGGTCGGATTGAGCGGGATGAGGTTGACGTGCACCCAGCCCCAGGTGCCGCGGCGCCGCAGCACCTTGGCCAGCAGGTCGGCACGAAACGCCTGGTCGTTGATGTCCCGGATCAGCGCGTACTCGATGGACACCCGACGGCGGGTGACCCTGGCGTACTCCCACGCCGCGTCAACGACCTCCTCGACGTTCCACCGCGTGTTGACCGGGACCAGCTCGTCGCGCAGCTCGTCATCGGGTGCGTGCAGCGAGAGGGCGAGAGTGACCGGAATGCCCTCGGTGGCGAGCTGCTGGATCCGCGGCACGAGGCCGACGGTGGAGACGGTGATCCCCCGGGCACTCATGCCGAGGCCGTCCGGGGTGGGTGCCGTGAGCTGCCGGACCGCGCCGATCACGGCCCGGTAGTTCGCCATCGGCTCACCCATACCCATGAACACGACATTGCTGACCCGCCCGCGACCACCGGGGATCTCGTCCTGATCGAGCCGACGGGCACCGTCCACGACCTGCTCCACGATCTCGGCTGTTGTCATGTTGCGCTGCAACCCGCCCTGCCCGGTGGCGCAGAACGGACAGGCCATGCCGCAGCCGGCCTGGCTGGACACGCACATGGTCACCCGGTCCGGATAGCGCATCAGCACGCTTTCCACCCGGGACCCGTCGTGGAGCCGCCACAGGGTCTTGACCGTCGTCCCGGCGTCCGCGCTGAGGATCTTCACCGGGTGCAGCAACTCGGGGAAGAACTTCTCCCGGAGGCTCTCCCGAATCCCGCTCGGCAGATCGGTCCACTCCGCGGGATCACTGCGGAACCCCTCGAAGTAGTGCGCCGAGAGCTGGCGGGCGCGAAACGCGCGATGTCCGACCGCCTCGACGGCCTCGCGCCGCTGAGCCGGGGTCAGGTCGGCCCAGTGCGTCGGTGGCTTGACTCGCCGGGGAGCCTCGAAGACGAGGGGAAGGGGGTCACTCACAGAAAAATCCTGCCTTGCGCGTCAAAATCTGGAGCTCCGACGAGCGGGGGGCCCGCTTGCCGGTCCGGCCGCGATCAGCCGCCGGGCACCAGAAGGTACATGATGAGCCACGCCACGGGAGCGGCGACGAGCAGCGAATCGAGCCGGTCCATGACCCCGCCGTGGCCGGGCAGGAACGAGCTCATGTCCTTGATCCCGAGGTCCCGTTTGATCAGCGACTCGATCAGGTCGCCGCAGGTTCCGACGGCGACCAGGCAGACCCCGAGGACGATGCCGACCCAGAACGGCTGGCCGAGACCGAAGACCGTCATCAGCGCGCCGGCGACCACACCGAAGACCACCGATCCGACGAGACCCTCCCAGGTCTTCTTCGGACTGATCTTGGGCGCCATCGGATGCTTGCCGAACAACACACCGGCGACGTACCCGCCGGTGTCGCCCATGATGACGATCAGCAGGAAGGTGACGATCCGCACCGAACCGTGATCCCCGGCCAGGATCAGTGCCGCGAACGAGCCCAGCATGGGCACGTATCCGATGATCATCAGGCTGGCGGCGGAGTCCTTGACATAGCCGTGGGCACCCTTGGGCATCCGCCAGATCAGGGCAGCCAGCACCGTCAGGGCCAGCGAGGCCAGCAGGACACTCGTGGTCGAGAACACCGGTGGGCGCTGCAACCCGGCCAGGTAGGAGCCGATGGAGATGGCCACCGAACCCACCATGATGGGCCAGATCGCCGCGTTCATGCCGACCTTGCCGAGCGCGTTGGACATCTCCCGGGAACCGAGCACCAAGGCGACCGCGATCAGTCCGACGAAAGCCCAGGGGGCGAAGATCAGGCTCAGCACGATGTACGCGCCGGCGCCGATCCCGACCGCAATGGCGGCCGGCAGGTTGCGCCCGGCGCGGCCATGGTCCTTGGCCGCCGGTGCGGACGGCGCTGGTCCGCCCCCCGGCCGCGCGGGCGGCGCGACAGGAGGGTGCTCGGTCGACGGGGGTTCGCTCACTCAGACCTCGAGGAGCTCGGATTCCTTGTGCTTGAGGACCTCGTCGACGGCATCGGTGTGCTTCTTGGTCAGCGAGTCCAGCTGCTTCTCGGCCCGTACGACCTCGTCCTCACCGACCTGCTTGTCCTTGACCAGCTTGTCGAGGGCCTCCTTGGCCTGACGGCGGGACCCGCGGATCGAGATCCGGGCCTCCTCCGCCTTGTGCCTGGCCAGCCGGATGTACTCCTTGCGGCGCTCCTCGGTGAGCTCGGGCAGGGTGACCCGGATGATGTGCCCGTCGTTGCTCGGGTTGACGCCCAGGTCGGAATCGCGGATCGACTTCTCGATGGCGGCCATCGAGCTGCGGTCATACGGCGTGATGAGCACCATCCGAGCCTCGGGAACCTGGAAGCTGGCGAGCTGCTGGAGTGGGGTCGGCGCGCCGTAGTAGTCAGCCGACAGCTTGGCGAACATCGCCGGGTGCGCGCGGCCGGTGCGGATGGCCGCGAACTCCTCCTTGGCGAACTCGATCGCCAGCTCCATCTTCTCCTCGGCGTCGTTGAGGATGTCGGAGATCACAACTGCTCCCAACCGGGTTGTAGGCGAGTGTGCTGGGTCCGCGCCACAATCAGGCGTGGACGGTGGTACCGATCTTCTCACCCGAGACAACCTGGACGACGGAGCCGTCGTGGTCGAGGCTGAAGAAGATCATGGGCAGCTTGTAGTCGCGAGCCATGCTGACGGCCGTGGCGTCGGCGACCTTGAGGTCGCGGGCCAGGTACTCGTCATAGGTCAGCTCGTGGAACTTGGTGGCCGTCGGATCCTTGTGCGGATCGGCGTCGTACACGCCGTCGACACCCTGCTTGCCCATCAGCAGCACCTCGGCGCTGATCTCGAGTGCCCGCTGCGCCGCTACGGTGTCGGTGGAGAAGTACGGCATCCCCGAGCCGCCGCCGAAGATGACGACCCGGCCCTTCTCCAGGTGCCGCTCGGCGCGGCGGGGGATGTAGGGCTCGGCGATCTGGCCCATGGTGATCGCGGTCTGGACCCGGGTCTGCACCCCCTCCTTCTCCAGGAAGTCCTGCAGTGCGAGGCAGTTCATCACCGTCCCCAGCATGCCCATGTAGTCCGCACGATCGCGTTCCATGCCGCGTTGCTGCAGCTCGGCCCCGCGGAAGAAGTTGCCGCCACCGACCACGATCGCCACCTGGACACCGCTGCCGACGACCGTGGCGATCTGACGCGCCAGCGCGGAGACGATATCGGGATCAACTCCGACCTTGCCCCCGCCGAAGACCTCACCGGAGAGCTTCAGCAGGACTCGCTTGTACGGACTCGGCAATTCGGCTCCCGGAGGGTGTCAGTGGCGGTCGGCGGAGGGTCTGAGATGACCAGAGGCCCCGGGCCGGCGGATGCGATCCGTCGATCCCGGGGCCCATTCTGACCGACGTCAGCTCGCGGCTTCGAACCGGACGAACCGGGTGATCTTCACACCGGCTTGGTCGAGCAGCTTGCTGACCGGGGTCTTGTTGTCGGTGACCGACGGCTGGTCGAGCAGTACGACATCCTTGAAGAACGCGTTCACCCGGCCCTCCACGATCCTCGGCAGGGCCTGAGCGGGCTTGTTCTCGGCCTTGGCGGTGTCCTCCGCGATCCGGCGCTCGTTCTCCACCAGCGTGGCCGGCACCTCGTCGCGGCTGAGGTACTGCGGGCGCATTGCGGCGATCTGCATGGCGGCGGTGCGGGCCGCGTCGGGGTCGGCACCCTCGTATTCCACCAAGACGCCGACCTGCGGCGGCAGGTCGGAGGCACGCTTGTGCAGGTAGACCGCGGTCTGGCCATCGAAGTAAGCGGCCTGCGAGATCTCGAGCTTCTCCCCGATCTTGGCGGCGAGCGCGCTCACCGCGTCGGCCACGGTCTCACCGGACGGCAGGACCGCCGCCTTGACCTGGTCGACGTCCGCGGCCTGGGCCTGCGCGGCCGCTTTGACGGTGGCCTCGGCCAGTTGCTGGAAGTCGGCGCTCTTGGCCACGAAGTCGGTCTCCGCGCCGAGCTGGACCAGCGCGCCGTCGCTGAAGGCCACGAGCCCGTTGCTGGCCTCGCGCTCCTCTCCGCGCTTGGCGGCCTTGGCCGCACCGGCGACGCGGAGGATCTCGATCGCCCTCTCCTGGTCGCCCTGGGCCTCGGTCAGGGCCTTCTTGCAGTCCATCATCCCGGCACCGGTCAGGTCCCGGAGCTTCTTCACGTCAGTCGCAGTGAAGTTCGCCATCGTGTCTGGTACGTCCTCGATCGATTGAAGGTGTCTGGATCAGTTGGTGCCGCGGTCGTCGCGCGAGGTCGGCAGCGCGGTGCCGTCGGCCTCTTCGGCCAGGGCGGCGGGCACCTCGTCGGCCGGTACCGGCTCGGCGTCGGCCGCAGCCACAGCCTCGGCCTCCTCGGCCACCGTCTGCACGCCCGGGGTGTCGCCGGTGGCAGCCTGCTCGGCGCCCAGCAGCTCACGCTCCCAGTCGGGCATCGGCTCGGCCTCGGCGCCGGTCTGGACACCGCCGGAGCGGGACACCAGACCATCGGCCACGGCGTCGGCCACGACGCGGGTCAGCAGCGCGACTGAGCGGATCGCGTCGTCGTTGCCAGGGATTGCGTAGTCGACCTCGTCGGGATCGCAGTTGGTGTCGAGGATGCCGATCACCGGGATGCGCAGCTTGCGCGCCTCGTCGACGGCTAGGTGTTCCTTCTTGGTGTCGACGATCCAGACCGCCTGCGGGGTCTTGGCCATGTCCCGGATGCCACCGAGCGTCTTCTCCAGCTTCTCCTTCTCGCGGCGCAGGCCGAGGAGCTCCTTCTTGGTCAGACCGGAGGCCGCCACGTCGTCGAAGTCCATGCCCTCCAGCTCCTTGAGGCGCTGGATCCGCTTGATGACGGTGTGGAAGTTGGTGAGCATGCCGCCCAGCCAGCGCTGGTTCACGTACGGCATGCCGACGCGGGTGGCCTGTTCGGCGATGGCCTCCTGGGCCTGCTTCTTGGTGCCGACGAAGAGCACCTGGCCGCCGCGCGCGACGGTGTCCTTGACGAAGGCGTACGCGCGGTCGATGTAGGTCAGCGACTGCTGCAGGTCGATGATGTAGATGCCGTTGCGCTCGGTGAAGATGAACCTCTTCATCTTCGGGTTCCAGCGACGGGTCTGGTGCCCGAAGTGGACGCCGCTTTCGAGCAGCTGGCGCGTGGTGACGACGGCCATGGCCGTTTCCTTTCCTTACCGGCAGCATCTGCCGGCGTACGGTTGCCCGGCGCCGAACCGTTCGGCGCCGCCTGATGCCTGCGCGACCCGGACCCACCTCGTCCCTTGACTGGTGAGACCGGACGGGCCGCCCCGGCGAACCATCGCCAGGACCGCGGGCATGCGAAGTCAGACCCCTGCGGATCTGCTCGGCACATTGTACACAGCCTCCGACCTCCGACCTCCGACCTCGGACCTCCGACCTCCGACCTCGCCGGCCGAGCCGTCGGTCCGGAGCCCTGCGGGTCGGTTGTCCACAGGTCGCCCACGCGAGGCGCGTTGTCCACAGATCCGGCTGACGGGTGCACGATCGCACCTCGCGATGCGCAGTGTCTCGGTGTGCGAACACCACGATTTCTCGCCGCCGCCGCGGTCGCAGCGCTGCTCGGCTGGTTCACCGTGCCGGCCGCCGACGGTGACGCACGGCTGCCGACGCCGGCGCGATGGCCCCTGGCCGGATCGGTGCGCGTGCTGGCCGGCTTCGACCCACCGGCCACGGCTTGGGGTGCCGGGCACCGGGGACTCGACCTGGCGGTGCACCGTGGAGAGCCGGTGCTGGCCGCAGCGGCGGGACGGGTGAGCTTCGCGGGGCAGTTGGCCGGTCGTGGCGTCGTCGTGGTGGACCACGGATCGGTCCGGACGACGTATGAGCCGGTCGACGCGTTGGCGGCAGTCGGCGACCCGGTGGAGGACGGAGCGGTGCTCGGACGGGTGGGTCGCGGCGGGCACTGCAGCGAGCGCTGCCTGCATTGGGGCTTGAAGCAGGGCGATCGCTATCTTGATCCGGCCCTGCTGATCGGTGCGGCGGACG
>DASTGF010000355.1:0-2164 GCA_035719255.1 Microlunatus sp.
TGAGCAGGATTCGGTTCCGATTCGTGGTCGTGATGGAAAGCAGTACCCGCGTCGGCGACGGCAGAGGATGGCGGCCGCGTGCTCGATCTGCGGTGAGGTCCACGCTGGCGAGCCCGACGAGTGTCCGTGGGACCTGTTCGCGCAAGGGCTTGGGCCGCGACCGGACCGCCAGGATTGCCAAACCCATGGGTCGGCGGACCACAGAGACAGTACGGAAGTGGTTGAGGTCGAGGCGCCGTCGGATCGCGAAAGAGAGGATCGCGCGGATCAGACCACCGTGGAGCAGATACAGGCTGCAACGATCGTCGACTCCGTGACCCGAGCGGTCTGCCTCGTCGACGAGTTGGCCACACTGCCAGGGCTGGTCGACGAGATCGAAGACGCTGGCGTGTCAGCCGAAGAAGCCGGTCTCGCTGCCGGCATCCGCGAACTGATCCAGCATCTACGGGTCCAAGCCGTGGCGATCGCGACTCTGGCCGACCGGCTCGAACGGATCGCTGCGCCTCGGTGAGATGGTCTTTCCGACTCGATCCGGTGGTGAAGGGCGTCGTCCTCCGACGACGTCTCGCCCGCGGAGCAATGAGGTCCGCCGTGATGGATGGGCAATCGCACCCGAGCCGGTTCCGTTGGTCCCGGACCTGGCCGGCGTCCTCGATCATCCGTTGCCGGACGGCGGGGTTCTTGTCGGGCGAGCAGTAGTGCGGCCCCGCCCGGGTTGGCGAACAAGCGGGTGACGGGTGACATCTCCAGCATCAGGCCCATGGACGGAGCCACTGTTTCAACTGGTCAGCTCCGGCCACGACAGCACACCCGGATTCAGGTGCGGCACCAGAGCCGGTGGTCTCCAGCACCGCGATCGCGCAGGCTCGCAGATACTCGAGGGTGTAGCCGCGTTCGGTGAGCCACTGCCGGGCGGCCGGCCACCGATCCTCGGGTCGATCGCGCAGGGTGAAGAGGGCCTCCTTGCTGCCCGCGGCGGCGCCGGCCCGGGCGATCGCCACTACCTCGTCCCGTTCCAGGTAGGCCGCCGGCACACGGCCGGGGGGGTGGCGAAGGTGCAGTAGTGGCAGCGGTCCCGAAAGAGCCGGGTCAGAGGGATGAACACCTTCCGGGAGTAGGTGATGACTCCCGGGAGGCCGACGTCGAGCAGTCCCTGATCCCGCAACCCGGGAGAGCGAGGTGGTCAGTTCAGCCAGTGAGCGGCCATCTTAGGTCTTCGTCGAAGATCTGCTTGCAGGTCCTGGAAAGTACGGGGGCTCGGTCAGTTCGATCGTCGATATCCCGGACACCAGATCAGCTTGGAACGCTACGCTGTGGCGCGTAGTCAGGCCCTTTGGAGGCGTCGTGTTGGGGTCCGCCGCTCTTGTCGGTTTCGTCGGTGTCTTCGATCTCGACCGTGCACGGCACTTCTACGGCGATCTGCTGGGGTTATCGCTCAGGGATGAAAGGCCGTTCGCGATTGTCGCCGACGCCGGCGGCACGATGCTTCGGATCACGCTGGTGGACGACGTTGCACCGGTCCCGTATACGGTGCTTGGTTGGCGCGTCTCGGATATCGATACCACGATTGACCACCTTGTCGCACGGGGGGTGACAGTCACCCGGTTCGAGGCCATGGATCAGGACCGGCGCGGCGTGTGGACTGCGCCCGGGGGAAGCCGGATTGCCTGGTTCCAGGATCCAGATGGGAACAACCTCTCGTTGACTGAGTTCGCCGAACCCCACTGATTCGCGACCGAGCTAGATCCAATTAGCACCGATGGGCCGCTGTGTGGGTCGCTCCGCCGGCGGGGAGTCTGCCCGTGTGCATCTGTGCCGCGTGCCCAGCTCTGTCGTCTGCCTCGGTCAATGGCACTGATTTTGACAAGCTATTTGACACCTCGTAACGGCGTGTCGAGCGAGACGCGCCGTGATAGTGCCAGATAGCGCGGTCAGGACGCGGCCACTGGGTTCTGTACTTTCCGTGATGCCGCGCTGTGATGCTTGGGGTGTGTCTGGTCGGTGCTGTTGCCGAGTGCTGTGTCAAGGGACATTGAGATCTGCCCATCCGCGGCCATGGAACCGGTGGCCATGATTGTGCCCGCGGGTGGCCACGATTCCTGCCCGGTCCGTGCCGGCAGGTGTTGTCGGTCGGCCGGCAGTGACGGCGCCATCATCGGGTGAC
>DASTGF010000356.1:0-5770 GCA_035719255.1 Microlunatus sp.
GGGAACAGCTTCGCGTACGTCGCCCCCAGATAGGTGCCGTAGGAGTAGCCCGCATAACTCAGCCTCGCGTCACCCACCGCCCGCCGCAGCAGCTCGAGATCGCGGGCCACGTTGGCGGTGGACAGGTGCCGGAGGCGCTCCGCGGAGGTCTGCACGCAGGCACGAGCCAGGGCCGCGGTCTCGCGGTTCATCCGCGACAGCTGCCGGCGCACCAGCGGAAAGGGCAGATCGCCCGAGAGCGCCGCCTGCTCCTTCTCCGGTGTCGGGAAGCAGGTGGCCGGCGTCGAACGGGACACCCCGCGGGGGTCGAAGCCGATGATGTCGAAGCGGGCTCGCACCTGCCCGCTGTACAGCACGGACGCGCCCTGCTGCACGAAGTCGACCCCCGATCCGCCGGGTCCGCCCGGGTTGGTGAACAGGCTGCCGATCCGGTGGGACCGGTCCGTGGCCGGCAACCGGGTCAGGGCAACGGTGATCGTCCGCCCGTTCGGCTCGTCGTAGTCCAGCGGAACCGTCGCGGTGGCGCACTGGAACGCCTTCAGCTCCGCGCCGCACCCGCTCCAGCGCAGCCGCGGGACGGCGACGGCGGCGAGCTTGCGTTCCTCCACCAGCGGTGTGGCGGCGGGCCGCGGGGCGGCGTTCTGTCCCTCCGGCCGCGGGGCGGCGTTCTGTCCCTCCGGCCGCGGGGCGGCAAGCGTCGGGCTTACGGCGGTGACCGCGAGCACGGTCGCGGTTGCGCCGACCGCGGCGAAGGCGCGCGCCAGGCGCGTCAGCTGGGACACGAGATTCTCCGAATCGAGGGGGAAGGCAGGACACG
This sequence comes from Microlunatus sp., assembly GCA_035719255.1. Lineage (GTDB taxonomy): Bacteria > Actinomycetota > Actinomycetes > Propionibacteriales > Propionibacteriaceae > Microlunatus. The sequence continues at coordinate 818 of DASTGF010000356.1, forward strand.
GCGGTTCCGACTGAGCCATGACCGTAACCCGTGAGGTCCCTCACTGGTGCTGCGGCACGCCCCTCGGCCTGCGACAACCCCGTTTGTTCACACGTTCACAAGCTCATAGAGTGAGCCTGTTCGGGCGTCTCTGGTCGAAGGAAGTGGTGTGGCCGCGCACACTCCGCCGCTTTCGGCGCCGCTCCCCGTGGAAGCGCAGTACGCCGCCGTGACCGCCGAGACCCTGGCCAACGGCCGGCCCGGGGGCACGCCCGGCAAGGGCATCCCGTCGGCGACGGTAGCCCGGCTGCCGGTCTACCTCCGCGCCCTGGCGAGTGTGGCGGCGCGGGGCGTGGACACCATCAGCAGCGGCGCCCTGGCCGAGGCGGCGGGAGTGAGCCCCGCCCAGCTGCGCAAGGACCTGTCCTATCTCGGGTCGTACGGGACCCGCGGCGTGGGATACGACGTGGAGTACCTGCGGTTTCAGATCGGTCGCGAGGTGGGTTCCGCCCACGACTGGCCCGTGATCATCGTGGGCCTCGGCAACCTGGGTACGGCGCTGGCCAACTACTCCGGCTTCTCCTCCCGGGGGTTCCGGGTGGTCGCCCTGGTGGACGCATCCGCGGAGCTGGTCGGCAAGCGGATCCACGGTCTGGCGATCGCGCCGGTCGCCGAGCTCGAGCGGCAGATCGCCGAGACCGGAGCGGCGATCGGGGTGATCGCCACCCCGGCGGAGGCGGCGCAGGAGGTCGCCGACCGGCTGGTCGTGTGCGGCATCACCAGCATCTTGAACTTCGCGCCCGTGTTGCTGAGCGTGGCACCCGGCGTCACCGTCCGGAAGGTCGATCTCGGCCAGGAGCTGCAGATCCTCGCCTACCACGAGCAGCGCAAGGCCGAGGAGCCCGCGCCGAACAGGAGTGTCGTCTCGTGAGCATCCTGGTGTTGAGCGTGTCCCACAAGACCGCGTCGGTGGATTTCCTGGCCCAACTGACCATGGACGCCGCCGCCGCCGCCAAGTTCGCCGATGACCTGATCACCAGCGAACACGTCGACGAGACGGTCGTGTTGAGCACCTGCAACCGGACCGAGCTGTATGCCTCGGTGTCGCGCTTCCATGGCGGCCTGGAGGACACCGCGGGAGCGCTGGCCCGCTTCGCCGGGCTGTCGGTGACCGAGCTGCAGAACCGGTGCGCGGTCTACTTCGACGAGGGCGCGGTCGCCCATACCTTCGGGGTAGCGGCGGGACTGGACTCCCTTGTCGTGGGAGAGAGCCAGATCCTCGGTCAGGTGCGCTCGGCGCTGACCCAATCGCAGGGCCACGGGACGGTCGGATCGGTCCTGAACTCCCTGTTCCAGCAGGCGATCCGGGTCGGCAAGCGGGTCCACACCGAGACGTCGGTGGGTTCGGCCGGACGGTCGCTCGTGACCGCCGCGTACGACCTGCTGGGATCGCGGCTCGGGCCGCTCCAGGGCAGCCGGGTCGTGGTCGTCGGTGCGGGGTCGATGGCCACCTTGGCCGCACGGACCGCGTCGGCGAGTGGTGCCGCCGTGACCTGCGTCAACCGGACGTTCGCGCGGGCCGAGCGGCTGGCCTCCCTGATCGACGCCCGGGCGAGGACCTGGTCGGAGCTGCCGGCCGCGCTGCACGAGGCCGACATCGTGGTGACCTGCACCGGCGCACGCGATCTCTTGATCACCAGCGAGGAGCTGGCGGGCACACCCGTGCGTGGGGTGGTCGATCTCGCCTTGCCGTCCGACGTCTCGCCGGACGTCACCCGGCTCGGTGTGGAGCTGGTGAATCTGGCCCGTCTGGTGGAGGACCAGATCGACTCCGCCACCGCCCAGCAGATCGAGGCCGCTCGACAGCTCGTCCGCTCCGAGGTCGCCGACTTCCTCGGCATGCGTCGGGCGGCCACGGTCGCGCCGACCGTGGTCGCGCTCCGCTCGATGGCCTCGGAGGTGGTCGCCGGCGAGATGCAGCGGCTGGACCTGCGGCTGCCCGACCTGACCGAGCGTGAGCGCGAAGAGGTGCACAAGGCCGTGCGCCGGGTCGTCGACAAGCTGCTGCACGCACCCACGGTCCGGGTCCAAGAGCTCGCCGCCGACTCGGCCAGCGTCGACTACGCCGCGGCATTGCGCGAGCTGTTCGCCCTCGACCCCCAGACGGTCGCCGCGGTGATGTCGCCGGAGGTGCCGCGCTCGTGAGCTCGGCTCCCATCCGGATCGGCGCCCGCCGGTCCCCGCTGGCCCGCGCCCAAGCTGATCATGTGGCGGACCTGCTCGCCGCGCAGGGCGTACCCAGCGAGTTCGTGGGCATTACCACCGTCGGTGACGTCGATCCGCGGGCGCTGACCGAGATCGGTGGTACCGGGGTGTTCACCAGTGCGGTGCGCGACGCCCTGCTGGCCGATCGGATCGACGTTGCGGTGCACTCGTTGAAGGATCTGCCGACGGCCGCGGTGGGGGGACTCGAGCTGGCCGCCGTCCCGTCGCGGGAGGACACCCGGGACGTGCTGGTGGGGTTGCGGCTGGAGGATTTGCGCGACGGCGTGCGGATCGGCACCGGCGCGCCTCGTCGGGCGGTCCAGCTGGTGGAATTGGGGCGCCAGCTCGGAATCGTGATCGAACCGGTACCGATCCGCGGCAACGTGGACACCCGGATCGGCGCCGTCGGCACCAGGGAGTGCGATGCCGTTCTCCTCGCCGTCGCCGGTTTGAGGCGTCTTGGCCACCTTCCGGTCACTTTGGAGGGAATCGACAACGAGGAAACCGTTGTCAAAGGTCTTCCGGCCATCGTTCTGAGCGAGGACCACGTCCTTCCGGCGCCGGGCCAAGGCGCCTTGGCGCTGGAGATTCATCAAACTCTCAGTACGCCGCGAGCGAACGCCGTGCGCGCGCTGGACGATCCCGTCGCGCGGGCGGAATCCCTTGCAGAACGGGGATTCCTGGCCAGACTGGAGGCAGGGTGCACGGCACCCGTGGGTGCACGCGCGGTTGTCAAATCGGTCCGTGGTATGAGTCTCGATTTGACTCTGACCGCCGTAATTGGGAGAACGTATCTGAGCAACTTGTCGGAACCGACCAAAAGCGGGTCGTCACCGGCTTCGGGTCTCTTCCGTGTCCAGCGGCGCGGCGCGACGGAGGATCCGGTGCAATTCGGTGTGGCTACCGCCCGGGAAGCCCTGACGAGTCTGCTCGAGCAGCCTGTGCCGGAGAGCACGAACAACGCGCCGATCTGAGGACGGCGCCGAACACAGAACGCGAGAACCCCCTGTGAGCACAACGTCGGTCCGCAAGTCCCGAACCTCCTCCACCTCCGCGTCTACTCCCATGTCCCCGGTCACGCGCGGCCGCGTGATCTTCGTCGGCACCGGTCCGGGCGACCCCGACCTGCTCACGCTCGGCGCGATCGCCGCGCTGGCCGATGCGAGTGCGGTGATCCTCGACTCCGATCGACAGCAGCAGATCCTCGAGCACCCGGCGATCACCTTGGCCGAGGGTGCGGAGGTGGCCGCGCTCGGCCTGTCCGAGGCCGGACGTCCGCTGACCCCGTCCGCTCGCGCCAAGATCGTGCTCAAGCACGCCTGCGCCGGCGCCCGGGTGGTCCGGCTGGTGCACGGTGACCCGTTCCTGGACAACGCGGTGGCCGACGAGGCCGCAGCCTGCGTCCGTGGTGGCATCGATTTCGAGGTGGTGCCGGGCGTGTCCAGCCTGACCGCCGTCCCGGAGTACGCCGGTGTTGACCTGACCCACGGTGCGGGGGTGCACTTCACCTCCGCGACCGAGGGCAAGTTCAGCAAGGCCGCCGCTGCCCCGTGGGGCACCGCATCCACGGTCGTGGTGAGCACCGTGGTGTCGATGATCAGCAGTCTGGTGGACGCGGCCAAGGCCGCCGGCCGCGCCGGTGATGATCATGTGCTGGTCACCCTGCATGGGGGCAGCACCGAGCAGCTCACCGTGCCGACGACCCTGGACGAGCTGGTGAGGACCGTGGAGGAGACCAAGGCCCCGGGCGAGGACCCGGCGCATGTGGTCATCGGCCAGGCCGCCGAGCAACGCAGTGAGCTCTCCTGGTACGAGACCAAGCCACTGTTCGGCTGGCGTGTGCTCGTGCCCCGGACCAAGGACCAGGCCGCTCCGATGGTCGCCCGGCTCCGGACCTACGGTGCGCACAGCGAGGAGGTGCCGACCATCTCCGTCGAGCCGCCCCGCAGTCCGTTGCAGATGGACAAGGCCATCCGGGGGCTGGTCGAAGGACGCTACGAGTGGGTCGCCTTCACCTCGGTGAACGCGGTCAAGGCCGTCCGGGAGAAGTTCGAGGAGTACGGGCTGGACGCGCGGGCGTTCTCCGGTCTGAAGGTCGCCGTCGTGGGTCAGGTCACGGCCAAGGCCCTGCAGGCGTGGGGAATCGAGCCCGACCTCGTGCCGAGCGGCGAGCAGTCCGCGGCCGGACTCGCTGCGGAGTTCCCGCCGTACGACGACGTGCTCGATCCGATCAACCGGGTCTTCCTGCCGCGCGCGGACATCGCCACCGAGACCCTGGCCGCGGGGTTGATCAACCTGGGCTGGGAGGTCGAGGACGTGACCGCGTACCGGACCGTTCGAGCCGCCCCGCCGGAGGCCCCCGTGCGTGAGGCGATCAAGACCGGCAAGTTCGACGCGGTCGTGTTCACCTCCTCCTCGACGGTGCGCAACCTCGTGGGCATCGCGGGCAAGCCGCACCCGTCCACGGTGATCGCGGTGATCGGCCCGGCGACCGCACGGACGTGCGAGGAGCACGGACTACGGGTCGACGTGATCGCCGGCAAGCCGTCGGTGGTCGAGCTGGCCGATGCCCTGGCCAGTTTCGCGGCCGACCGTCGCGATGCACTGATCGCCGAGGGCGAGCCGGTGCTCAAGCCCTCCCAGCGCAAGCCGGGCGTCCGCCGCCGCTGACGTTTCTCGGTGCGACCGCCGGAGGGGCGGTCGCACCGG
>DASTGF010000357.1:0-13692 GCA_035719255.1 Microlunatus sp.
AGATTGCCACTCATCGAGTGCAGGTCGAAACCGTTGGCACCGTGCTCGGCCTCGTCGCCCGCGCCGGCGTGCGCGTCCGCGTTCCGGCCCGCCCGGTAGAACTCGGCCGCCATCGAGCAGACGAAACCGGGGGTGCAGTAGCCGCATTGCGATCCGCCGCGGACCGCCATCTCCCGCTGCACGGGGTGCAGGTTGTCGGGCGTTCCGAGGCCTTCGGCGGTGATCACCTCCTGGCCGTCCAGACTCGCGGCCGGGATCAGGCAGGCGTTGATGGAGACCCACTCGGTCGTCTCATCTCCGGTCGTGCTGGGCCGGGCGACCAGGATCGCGCACGCGCCGCATTCCCCTTCCGCGCAGCCCTCCTTGGCTCCGGTGAACCCGAGCCCGCGGATCCAATCGAGTGCGGTGGTGGTGGGCGGCGTGGTGTCGAAGGCGACGGTTCTGCCGTTCACGGTGGCAGCGGCGGTGGCGGTGTCGTCAGCGGTGGTGGTCATCGGATTCCTCCGGGTGCGGGATGGATTCGGCCGCTCTTGATCGGACGATAGGTCACTGGTCGGCCCTGGCCAACAGTCGGCGGTGCGCGTGCAGAGCGGCCGCGGTCAGCTGCTCCTCGTCGGCGGTGACCAGGTGGTCGTTGCGGACCAGCGGGCTCCCGGCGACGAGGAGCAGCTCGATCGGCGGCCGGTCTCCCAGCACGAGGGCCGCGACGGGGTCGACCACATCGGCGTGGGCCAGGCCGGTGAGCCGCCAGACGGCGAGATCGGCCTGCTTGCCGACCTCGATCGTGCCGATCTGGTCGTCCCACCCCAGCAGCCGAGCGCCGCCCAGGGTGGCGGTCTCGAGCACGTCACGCACCGTGATCGCCGTCGGGCCGCCCACGGCGCGGGCCAGAAGGGCCGCCAGGTGCAGCTCGGCCACCAGGGACCCCTGTTCGTTGCTCGCGGTGCCGTCGACCCCGAGGCCGACAGGGACTCCAGCCGCCCGGAGGTCGCGCAGTCGGCAGATCCCGGCCCCGAGCCGGGCGTTGGACGTCGGGCAGTGGGCGACCCCGGCGCCGGCCACGGCCAGGGCCTTGATCCCGGCGTCGTCGAAGTGGATGCCGTGGGCGAACCACACATCGTCGGCCAGCCACCCCACGTCGGACAGGTAGTCCAACGGTGAGGAACCGAACCGCTCCCGGCAGTACGCATCCTCGTCCTCGGTCTCGGCGAGGTGGGTGTGCAGCCGAACTCCCCGATCCCGGGCCAGCGCCGCGGATTCCGTCAGCAGCTCGCGGGTGACCGAGAAGGGCGAGCAGGGCGCCAGCCCGATCCGCAGGCGTGAGTCCGGGCCCGGATCGTGGTAGGCGTCGATCGCAGCGGCGGAGGCGGCGATCGCGGACGCCGTGCTCTCCACCACGTGATCGGGCGGCAGGCCGCCCGCCGACTGGCCGAGGTCCATCGAGCCGCGGGTGGCCAGGAATCGCAGCCCGAGCCGCCGAGCCGCCTCGATCTCGGCGCCGAGCAGGTCGCCGCCGTCCGCCGGGAACACGTAGTGGTGGTCCATGGTCGTCGTGCACCCTGTCCGGGCCAGCCAGGCCAGCGACGCGGCGGCGGCGTCGGTGGTGATCTGCTCGTCCAGCCGGGCCCAGATCGGATAGAGCGTGGTCAGCCAGCCGAACAGGCCGTCGTCCACGGCCAGCCCACGGGTTGCCCACTGGTACAGGTGATGGTGCGTGTTCACCAGTCCCGGGGTGACCAGGCAGCCGCTGGCGTCCAGCCGATCGGCGTCGGCGATCTCCGGTGCCGGACCGGGCCCGACGGCCTCGATCCGGCTCCCGCGGACGACGACGTGGCCGGGCGCGTACTCGTTCCCCGCGACGGTGGCTACGGTGCCCCCCTCGATCACCAGAGCAGGGCCCGCGCGCTCGCTCATCGCTCTCCTCGCTGCCGCAGCATCTCAGCCGAGCTTGGCCATGTTCGACGAGCGGAGGTCCGCCATCGGCTCGGTGCCGGCGACCACATCGGCCAGCCGGTGGTTGGCGATCTTGGCGATCTCGAGCAGGGCCGCTACATGCTCCTGGGTGGTCGAGTTGTCCAGTCGGCGCCAGGCCTGATCGAGCACCTGCTCGGGCGACAGCTCGCGAACCGCGATGATCAGCGGGAAGCCGAACTTCTTCTTGTACGCGGCGGTGACCTCGTCGAACGCCTCCTGCTGCTCCTCGCTGAGGAAGGTGAGTCCGGCCGACGCCTGGTCGATGAGGGACTCGTCGCCGAGCTCACCGGTGTGCAGTTCCTTCGCCGCCAGGCTCGGGTAGTGCTCCATCAACGTGCGCTGCTGCTCGGGCTCCAGCGCGAACAGGCGGTCCTGCATGGCCGACCGGAGATCGTTCGCATCGGCGAACGGGCGCTGACCCGCGACGTACTCGGCGATGCCGGCGCTGCCCTGGTAGGCCGGGCCGACCACCGCGGCGAACTGGTCCGCCGGCATCGCGTTCAGCTGGTCGATGCTCAGTTTCTCCGATGCCTTGGCGTCGTCCTGCGCCTTGCCGCCGAAGTAGTTGAGGAACAGGTTGAGCAAGATCGCCGCGGCGCTGCCGGCGGTGATGCCGGAGTTGAGGAAGGTCTGCAGGTTCGGGGGCAACTGGGCGAAGAACGCCGAGGTGCCGTTCACCATCGGCGTGCCGACCGGGATCATCGCGACGCCGATGCTGACGGCGACGACGACCACGTTGCGATGGTTGCTGAAGTCCACCCTGCCGAGAGTCTGGATGCCGACGGCGGCCACGGTGCCGAACATGACCAGTGCCGCACCGCCCAGGACCGAGGGCGGGATCGCCGCGACGATCGCGCCGGCCTTCGGCAGCAGACCGAGCAAGATCATGAAGCCGCCGGCGGTGGCGACGACCCAGCGGCTCTTCACCCGGGTGAGCCGGACCAGGCCGACGTTCTCCGCGAAGCAGGTGTAGGGGAAGGAGTTCATCACGCCGCCGAGGAAGGTCGCCAGACCATCCGCCCGCAGGGCCGCGGCGATGTCGCGCTTGGAGATCGGCTTCTCCACGATCTGCCCGGTGGCGTAGACGTCACCCGTGGTCTCCACCGCGGTGATCAACATGACCACGATCATCAGCAGGATCGGCAGCACGGCGAACTTCGGCAGACCGAAGTAGAAGGGGGTGGTGAAGCCGATCCAGGCGGCGTCGCCCACCGCGGAGAAGTCGGCGACGGTGCCTCCCTCACCGTTGGGGATGAAGGCGGCGACGAGCGTACCGACGGCCAGCCCGACCAACACGGCGACGGTGTTCAAGAAGCCCCGGGCATAGCGGGTGATCAGCAGGATCAACAGGATCGTGCCGAAGGACAGGGCCAGGTTCAGGGGGCTGCCGAAGGTGAGCCGTTCGGGGACCTTGTCGGGGTTGGCGAACGCGAAGTTGCCGCCGCCGGCGTCCATGGCCGCGACCGGAACCAGACTGATGCCGATGATCGTGATCACGGTGCCGGTGACCACCGGTGGGAACAACCGGACCAGCATGCTGAAGAACGGTGCGATCAGGAACGTGAAGATGCCGGCCACCATCACGGCGCCGTAGATGTAGACCAGTCCGGCGGTTCCGCCGCCGTTGTCCAGGCCGATCACGATCATCGGGGAGACTGCGGTGAAGGTGACACCCTGCAGCAGCGGCAGACGCACGCCGATCTTCCAGATGCCGACCGTCTGCAGCAGCGAGGCGATCCCGCAGGTGAACAGGTCCGCATTGATCAGGTGGATCAGCTGCTCCTGGGTCAGACCGATCGCGCTGGCCAGCAGGATCGGGACCACGACCGCGCCCGCGTAGAACGCCATCACGTGCTGGATCCCGTACACCGCGAGCTTCTGGGCGGGTAGGACCTCGTCGACCGGATGAACCAAGCGCCGGCTCGCAACTGCTGAGGTTGTACTCATTCGAGACCTTCTTCGGTGAAGTCCACCAGTGGTGGAACTGACGTGCCGTCCGGATGCCCCCCGGTTCGACCAGACGATCGGGTCTGACTGGACCGGCTATGGCGGGCGGATCGGGCCGCGCGACACGGCCGGGACATGGTCGAGGCGCGATCGGTGCATCCCTAGCCTCTTTCCACATCCCGGAACCCCGATACCGTTCAACGGAAATCGTAGGCGGTGACCCGCGTCACGTCAACGTGTGCGGCGATGCCGCTTCGAGACTGGTGCAGCACGAAACGTGGCGTCGCCGCCGGTTTCCCCAGGGATCCGCTGAGGCCGCCCGGTGCCGGATCGCCGCGCCAGCGGGGCGGGTCCGGCAGGGCTCAGATCGGCAGGGCTCAGATCGGCACGGCTCAGATCGGCAGGGCTCAGATCGGCAGGGCTCAGACCGGCAGGGACCGCCGCAGGTCGTTCGGGAGGAGCCGCCCGCCGCGGACCAGGCGCGACATCACGACCACCGTGATCGTCTGGGTCGCGAGCAAGCCGATCAGGACCAGCAGTTGCGCAGCCCCGGCCTGAACCGGCGTCCCGCCTCCCAGCAGCACCCCCACGAAGGCGCCCGGCAAGGTGACCAGCCCGACCGTGCGCGTCTGGTCCAGACCCGGCACCAGGGCCTCGGGCAAGTGCCGGCCGATGACCTCCCCGATCGCCGCGGCTCGGGGCAGACCGAGCGACAGCCCGGCCTCGTACTCGCCTCGCTCGTCGCGCAAGGCGGTGAAGATCCGCCGGCCGCACAGGGAGCTCGCCGTCATCGCGCCGCCGATGATGATCCCGGTCACGGGCACGATCGACGCCCCGGTGAACGGCACGGCACCGGAGGTGAAGATCACCGACAAGGTCGGAAGCACGCCCGCCGCGATTGCCAAGCCGACCAATGGCCAGGCCGAGCCGGCACCGATCCGACGCGCCGAGGTGATCGTCGCCACGATGATCATGAAGGCACCGAACAAGAGGGACCACGCCAGGTGGGACAGCACCGCGGCGATGATCAAGGACACCGCCGTCAGCTGAACGGCCGCCCGCACCGCGGCCGTCGCCAGCTGTCGCTCTCTCCTCAGACCACCGATGAACGAGGCGGCCACCGCCAGGAGCAGGAGGGCGACGAGCGCCACGGCGAGGGCCGGTCCCGGCTGCTGTGTCACGGCGTCCGCCCGGCAACGGCGCCGGCGAGGACACGGCCAGCCATCCAGGACACGCCGAAAGCCTAATCCCGCGCGATCGTCGGACTCCCGCGGCGCGGGGCCTGCTAGACCAAGGGTGAGCTCTTGTCCGGGCCGCCGAAGAAGCAGTAGTCGCAGACCAGCTCACGATGCAGACTCAGCTCGGTCTCCGGGAACGGCAAGGCATCGAGGTAGTCGGGGTGCTGGGTGATCACCGGTCCGTACGCGTCCGCGAACAGGCAGCGACCAGGAAGGTCGGTCCGGTGGATCTTCGACCGGCGGTCGACCGAGGCGAGCCCGTTCCGGGTCAGCGAACCGTCGGCGGTCTTCACGAACGCGGGCAGCGGGACGGTGCCGCCCCAGTGGACGTACGGGTGGCTGTGGTCCAGCCGATCCGACGGCTTCAACGTGACGGTCGTGTGGAACCGGTTCTCGATTGTGGTCCCCAACGTCCGGTAGACCCGGCACTCCAGGCTCATGCTCGGCGCACCGGACGCGTCGTCGAGGGTCAGGTCTCGCCGATAGGATCGCGTGGTCTCGGCCGAGCCGTCTGCGCTGTCCACGGTCACGTTGTGATCGAGCCGCCGCAGCGTCCAGGCGATGCGCAGGTGAGGATCCGAGGCGAGCAGATCCGCGGGCAGGGTGCACGCGTAGAAGACCTGCACACGGCTCGGGCTGCCGAAGATCCGGCTTGCACCCGCGATCCGGGGTGCCCCGAGCCGTGGCCGGACCCGGATGGTCGAGACGAGCCCGTCGGTGCGGAACTGGAAGGTCTGGATCCGGATGTCGATCAGCGGCTTGGTCGTGCCCGTGAGAGTGATCTGCCGGTTGCGCGCCCCGATGAACCGGCCCTGCTCGCCGATCTGGCGGATCAGGCTGCCGCGGATGGCCGCAACGATCTCCTCGGCGCCAAGAGCGACGGCTCCCAGGGAGACGATCCCGCCCACGACCTCGAGGAACCGCGCCAGTGCGGAGAGATGGACATCGACCCGCACATCGGCGACCCGGAAACCGAGCGCCTCGCGGAAGGTGAACAGGGGCTCGGTGGTGAGTTCGGGCACGACGTCGAACGAGAAGTCGGCGGTGCCGACCGTCACTCCGCCGGTCACCTCGTGCGCCGTCCCCTCGATCCGCAGGAACCCGTCGTGCAGGACGAGGTCCATCCGGTCGATCACCACGTCGTCGGGAATCTGATCGGTGATCTGGGTCAGGGCGTCGGCGAAGTAGATCGGCACCTGTGACGGGTTGAGGGTGTATGCCAGGTCCTCACCGGCGCGGAAGTCGACCAGCTGCGACCGATCCCCGGTGGTATCGACCGTCTTCGCGGGGTAGACGGGGACCAGGCCGGCCACCGGGATGCCCCAGGTGGCGTCGATCCCGATCAGGAGCGCGCCGTGGACGACGCGCACGGTCGCGCTCAGCACCGAGGCCAGGTTCAGTCCGCCGAGAAAGTCCAGCGGGATCGTGGCTGGCGCCTGGTTCGCGAGCTGGGCGCGCAGCCCGAGCTGCAGCAGCGCCTGGAACAGCGGCGAGTCCACCAACGCCTGCACCCGAGGATCCAGGGGCGCACCCTTGATCTGGGCGAGCACCACCGGGCCGCTGACCGTCACCCGTGAGCCGTCGATGCCGAAGGAGAGCGCTGACGTGTCACCCACGCCGTCGCCATCGGTGTCCAGGCCCCTGATCATCGACACCGCCGGGGGCACCAGCAAGGTCGCGGTGATCTCGAACCTGGATCCCTCGAAGAACCCGTCGGAGAACGAGAACGACAGGGGTCCCCAGCATCGCAGGGCGAGTGCGATCCGGTCGTCGGGCGCGTCGGCGAAGCCGACCTGCGGGACGTCGCAGAACAGATCACCGCTGAGAGTCACGCTGCCCCCGTCGAACGGCACGGCCTGACGGAAGCTGAGCACGTGCGGGATCTTGCCGGCGGCGTAGAGCGTCCGGAGCAGGCGTTGCATGGCCGGTTGGCCGATCGACACCGCAGCCGCGTACCCCGCGTGCCCAGCCATCCCCGTCTGCTCCTCGACGCCGGCTTGATCGACCGGCTACTGCCTTCGATCCGGGTGCCCGGAGGGCTGGAATCAGTCGTTCGACGGAGTCAGATCGGACGTTGCCGGCGAGCTGCACCACCGAGAAGAGAGCTTCGTCCACCTCGGCATTCGAGTTCCATGCGGAGACCCGAGACCGGTCGATCAAGTGCCTTCCACAGTGGCACTGAGTCCGTCGGCCGTCAATCCTCGACCGCCGTCGAACCTCCGAGGCGGCCGTCCGCGATCACTCGTAAACGAATTTCTGGTCGCCGGGATGCAACCAGGTGAGTCCGTCGCGCAGCCGGTCGCGCCAGTTCTCCCAGTTGTGGCCGTCGCGGGCTTCGACGTAGCGCACGTTCATCCCCGCCTCGCGAAATGTCGAGACCATCGAACGATTCGGCGTGATCAGCGGCTCGTACATGCCGCAGGTCATGAAGATGCGCTCGACCATTCTGCGCGGGCGGGCACGGTAGGCGTTGACGAACCTCACCACCGGGTCGAACACCGGACCGCCGCCGTGATCACCGCCGATGTCGGTGAACACCAGCGACGCCGACTCCAAGAACAGCGAGCCGAACTGCCCGGGATAGCGCGCAGCGGTGGACGCCGCCGCCACGCCGCCGAAGCTGGAGCCCATCAGGGTGCGGCCGTCCGGGGTCGGCACCAGGGGAAACCTGTCGAAGAGATACGGCGTGAGCTCCCGGGCCACGAAGCGGGCATGGGGAGCGTGGTTGGCGTACTCCACCAGGCGCCGCTCCCCCGCCGGGAGGAACGCGACCACCATCTCGGCTACCTCGCCGCGGTGGATCAGGTTGTCCAGCACGGTGCGAAAGGATGCGTAGTTCAGGTAGTCGGTGCCGTCATGCACGATGAGGAGCGGATAGCGCACCCCGGTGCGAAAGCGGGCCGGGAGATACACCCGGAACGGCATCTCGCGCCGGAGGGCCTTGCTCTTCAGCACCTGCTCGATCAGCTCACCGGGCCGAGCTTCCGGATCCGGTCGACTCCATTCGGGCACCTCGTAGCCGGTTGCCGCGACCGCGGAGCTGGCACCGAACGGCCCGTGGGCGAGCTTCGGGTTGAGCGGATCGTTGACGTGCTGCTCGTGATGATCGCCCCAGACCAGCTCGAACTGGTACTCCACCCGCGATCCGCTGGGCAGTTCGGTGGTCGCGTACCACAGATCGCTGCCGCGGATCCGGCGGAGCGGCAGCGGATCGGCCAGGCCCACCACCCGGTGCCGGACCATCACCTCGTCGGCCTCGCCGCGCCACAGGAAGGTGGCTCGATCCCCTTCGACGATCGGCGCACCGTGCCGTTCGAGGAAGCGGTCGATGGTCGGCCCATCGAGGGGGCGGCGTTCGATCAGGCGGTTGATCGCGAGCTTCTGCCGACGCTTGGCGGGCGGCCGGTGCGTGACGCTCACGAGGCACCCGCCACGGTATGCACCAACCCGTCGTCGCCGATCACCCGCGCCCCACCGGGCAGTTCGCCGCTCGGACCGAGGTCGACGCGGGCACCGTCGTCGAGCAGCAGGCATCGGGCGTCGCCGAACCGGCGGGCGAGAACCCGGAGGATCGCAGGATCGTCCATCCTCAGCCGGCGACGCGCGTGCGGCATCGCGACGATCCCTGACACCCGACCGAGCCCTCGGTCCCAGACCTCCGAGCCGATCACCCCGCTCAGCCCGGTGTCGTTGTAGAGCACCACGCGCTCGGTGAGACTCATCGCACCGGCTGACCAGGCGACCACCGGCAGAACATGCGACGGCTGCACCTCGAACAGCTTCAGGCACTGCAGCAGCAGGCCGACGTGGCCGCCGGCGATGACCAGCACCGCGGCCTGATCGAGAGCCTCGGCCACGTCGGCGCGGTGCCGCTGGATCGGTTCGCTCCGATCGGGCTGCGCACTGGTCCGAAGCTCCTCCTGGAGCTGGTTGAGGGTCTCGAGGTACCAGCGGTCGATGCCCTGCACCACCCGGACCCCGTCGCTCAGCGCGGTCGCGGCGAGATCGACCCGGACGGTGCGCCGCTGTACGGCGTACACGCTCTCGAGCGCGCTCTGCAGCCGGAGCGAGTAGATCCTGGCCAGCTCGTCGACGGCGTCACGATAGGTCAGCGACGCCTCGGCGAACCGCTGATCGGTCTGGATGACGTCGGTCAGCCGGCCGTACAGGTGGAGGTGCCGCCCGCGACCGTCCAGGACACGGTCGAGCTCGGCCGTATCAGATTCCCGATCACGCCAGCCCGCGGTCACGGTGGCCACGGGGCCCTCATGTGCGATCTCGCGGACCACGGTACCTGCGGTCATCCGGAACCGCTGCGGCCCGAGCAGGACGGTGATCAAGGTCGTCCTCGTGAGGTCATGCGGCGTGCACCTTCACCGTGCGGCCGACGTCGTCGAGCATGCCCCGCAGGACGTCGTAGTCGGGGTGCCGCATCCGCACCCAGGCGTTCGCCATGTAGCCGGCCTCCACCGGTTGGGTGCCGCTGCCCGGTGCCGGCAGGTACGCGTCGATGATCGCTCCGCCGTAACGCCGCTGGATCTCCTCCAGCCCGGAGTATCCCGTGATCCGGCCGTCCTGGCTCGGCCGCAGAGCGACGATGCCAGCCGAGTACGCCCTCGACAGCGGCCGCTCGCTGGAGCCGTGGACAACCGCATGCGCCCACTCACGATAGACGTCCACGTCATTGGCGGCGGAATAGAGATCCCACGCGCCGACACCGGGTGGACGGCAGCCGATCTCAGAGAACCGCAGGCCCTTCGGACCGGAGAACCACTCCATGTGGGTCGCCGAGGTGTCGATCCCCAACGCCTCGATCACCCTCGCTCCCAACTCACGCACCTCGGCATAGAACGGGGAGTCGTCGATCCGATTGGTGGTGACGAACTGCGGTGAGATCCAGCGCTGCCGCATCGCCTCGAGCACATTCGGGTAGTAGTGCGTTACCCAGTCGTGAACGACGCGACCGTCAACGGTGATCGTGTCGTAGAAGCCCTCGTGACCCTCGACGAACTCCTCGATCGCGATCGAGTCGGTGTCCCCGAATGCCACCAGCGCCTGACGGAGCTCGGCCATCGTGTCCACTCGCGTCGTACCGGCCGCTCCCGCCCCCGCGCGCGGCTTGAGGATCAGCGGGAATCCGATCGCCTGCGCGACGTCGACGGCCTCGGCCACGGTGTGCACCGCCGCCGATGCGGCGGTCGGTACACCGACCGCGCGGAGCGCGTCCTTCATCGACGGCTTGTCGCGGCACAGCCACGTCGTACGGACCGATGTGCCCGGGATCCCTCGGGTCTCCCGGACGCGGGCGGCCGCGAGCTGATGCGACTCGATGGTCGACTCCAGCCGGTCGATCCACATCAACCCCTGGGCCCACTCGACGGCGGCGTTCAGCTGGACCTCGTCGGTCACGTTCGACACCCGGTAGTACGCGCTGAGCTGGCCGCGCAACTCGTCTCCGAGATCGTGCTCGTCGGACTCCCCGACGCCGATCACCTTCGCCCCGACGCCGGAGAGCGCCGCCACGAAACGCCGCTGGTTCTGCGGGAAGAAGGGCTCCACGAAGATCACGTTCATGTCGGCCTCCTCGGCGGTTCGGACCCCGCGGCCCTCGAGACCGTCCAGGCCGGCTGGTCGATCCCGGCATCGTAGCCTCTCCGCCTCGAAGCTCAGGACGCAGCCCGATCGACCCCATGGCCTTCCCGGTCCGTCGTCTGCGGCGGCGGTCAGTGGGCCCTCAACCTGCCCTGTCATCGTCGGAGTGCGCGCTCCAGGCTCCAGGCTCCAGGCTCCAGGCTCCAGCAAGATATCGAATGTCTGTGTGATTTTTGTCAGTCGGCTGCTGTAGCGTTCTTGTCTTCCCAGCGTTCTGGATCTCCTGCGTCGGGGCGAGATCAACGGTTGGACCGCCCGGCTGATCACCGCCGAGGTCACCCACCTCGTCAGACCCACCCGGCACCAGCTCAACGCCCAGATCGCCGGACCCCATCGGCCAGGGAGCGGCTCGCCGGCCAGTCGCCCCGCGCCGCGCCGCCGGCGACCACCCGAGCCACCGTGAACGCGGTTCGGTCCGGCCCCGGCCGATGACTTCTCGTGCGACTCGTTAGCGAGGCAATAGATTGGTCTCGTGGCCGATCGCGGAGAACGGGAGAACGCTCCCGGTGGGTCGGCGACGTCGCCGGACCCGGCACGGACCACGTGGTTGCTGACCAAGGCCGAGCGGGGGAACCCGCGTACGGTCCTCGACAACATCCATCCTGGCCAGCAGGCCTGGTCCACCGGCAATCACGTTCGCCCGTTGGTGCACGGTGCCACCTACTTCGCCGAGCTGAAGGAGTGCATCGAGCGAACGCGGGCGGGTGACCTGATCTTGTTCACCGACTGGCGGGGAGACCCCGACGAGCAGCTCACCGACGACCCGGCATCCACCATGGTCCGGCTGCTCGGAACGGCGGATCGTCGCGGCGTCGACGTCCGCGGTCTGATCTGGCGCTCCCACTGGGACAAGCTGTCCTTCTCCGGATCGGAGAACCGCAAGACCGGTGAAGAGCTGCAGTCCAACGGTGCCGAGGCCCTGCTGGACATGCGCGTCCGCACCGGCGGCTCGCATCACCAGAAGCTGGTGGTGATCCGGTACGCGGGCCGCCCCGATGAAGATATCGCCTTCGTTGGCGGCATCGACCTGTGCCACTCCCGCCGGGACGACGCGCGCCACCTGGGCGATCCACAGGCCCAGTCGATGGCCGATGCCTACGGCGAGCGGCCGGCTTGGCACGACATCCAGGCCGCCATCTCCGGGCCGGCGGTGTACGACGTCGAGACCGTGTTCCGCGAGCGCTGGACCGATCCGACACCGCTCAGCCGGAGCCCGATCCGCCGGCTGCACGACCGACTGGCCGGCGACGACCTGACTCCCGACCCGCTGCCGGAGCAGGCTCCCCCGCCGGCACCGGTGCCCGGCGGAACGCACATCATCCAGCTACTCCGCACCTATCCGAACCTGCGCCACGGGCGCGACTACCCGTTCGCCCGCGGCGGCGAGCGCAGCGTTGCGCGAGGCTACACCAAGGCCATCGAACGGGCCGAGCGCCTGATCTACATCGAGGACCAATACCTGTGGTCCACCGAGGTCGCCGTCACCTTCGCCGACGCGCTCAGGGCGAAGCCCGAACTCCGGGTGATCGCCGTGCTGCCGCACGTACCCGACCAGTCCGCGCCGCTGTCCCGGGTGCCCCAGGAGCTCGGTCGGCACGACGCCGTGGCCCAGCTGATGGCGGCCGGTCCAGGGCGCGTCGCGGTCTACGGGATTGAGAACCACCAAGGGCTTCCTGTCTACGTGCACGCCAAGGTGTGCGTGATCGACGACTGGTGGGCGACCATCGGCTCGGACAACTTCAACCGACGATCATGGACGCACGATTCGGAGTTGTCGGCCGTGGTGCTGGACACCGACGGTGGCGATCACAGCGCGTACGCCCGCCGGCTGCGGCTCACTCTTGCCGCGGAGCATCTGGACCGCCGGCTCGGACCCGACTGCTATCCCGGCGACATCTCGGTGCTCGAGCCCGGTCGTACGCCCATGGAGCTGGATGATCGTCTGCTGCTCGACGTGATGGCCGACTGCATCGAGCCGCTGGGGATGTTCCAGGCCTACGCCGGCTCGGGTTCCGCCTTGCAGTCCTGGCACGACGCCGGCCGGCGCGGAGAGCGGCCGCCGGGTCGGCTGCGCCCCCTCCGCAGGCTGGAATTCTCCCCGATCACCCGGGCCTGGGCGGAGCCCGTCTATCGAACGATCCACGATCCCGACGGCCGACCGCGGGCGCTGCGCCGCCGGAAGGCGTTCTGACGCTTGCGCTGCCAGCAGGCGAAACCGCCATCACTGCTGCAAACTGCCGTGAGTTCCCGGCACTCTGCAGCAACGAGATCCATCATCACTGAGCGACCGAAATCGGACCGGGTCCGTGCCGATGATCAGGTGAGGTGCGACTGCGCCCCGGCCCAATCGATCCGTTCCTGCTCCAGCCGGATCCGCTCACCGGGGCGGTCGCTGACCAGGTCGTGGTAGAGGCTTTCCTCGTCGGGCGTCAGGTGGCGCAGGCGCGCGCTGGTGGGCCGGTCGTCGCCCCCAGCGATCTTGATGTGTCGGCAAGGTTCGCCGATCCATCAAGATCGACCGGGTCTGCGGCAGCCGCGCCCGCAGCCGATCCAAGATCGCGAAGCCGTGGGTATCGGCTGCCGCGCCGTTTCATCAGCTCGGATCGGAGATGTCGCCATACTCCGGCAGCGTCTCGTCGCTCTCGTCCAGCTCGACGATGACACCGTCGTCGTCGAGCGCCAGGTAGCCGACGATCTCTGCCGCCCCTTGCTCGATCGGATACAGCTGAACGATGTCGGACAGCAGGGCCGAGGACCGCTCCGGCAGCACCGCCCTGGATGTTGGCGATCAGCCGGGTCTGGTCGACGAAAGTCTGGGTGAACAGCAGCGTCCCACGATGCGATCTGCTCCCGTGCGGTCCGGTCGAGCTTCCGGGAGTTC
>DASTGF010000358.1:0-5689 GCA_035719255.1 Microlunatus sp.
GGGCACGTCGGTGTGCTGCCTGGGCTGGTCGACGGCGAACCCGTCTGCGTCGGCTGCAGCGGCGTACCGGGCGAGGTGTGCTGCCGCCGCTGCGGTCAGGAGGCCCCGATGGGCTTTCGCCGTCATCTGCTGGCGCTGCCAACTTCGCGACCAGCTCAACGACCTGCTGGCTGGCCCTGAGGGTGTCATCCTCGAGGCGTTGCTCGGTCTGCCACAGCCGCGGATCGCGTACGTGTGGATCCGGCGCAACGCTGCCGTCCAGACCACACTCCGCCGGCTCGCCGTCGGCGATGTCCCACTCGACCACACCGCCTTCGACCAGCTGCCCGGTCGGACCACCGAGTACCTGCGGGGGCTGCTCGTCGAACACGGCTGCCTCCCGAGCCGGGACCGCTACCTGGCCGCGTTCGAGAACTGGCTCCCCAGCAAGCTCGACCAGCTCGCCGACCCCAGTGCGCGGCGGCACATCGACGCGTTTGCCCGCTGGCACCTGCTGCGTCAGCTCCGCGACCGGGCCAAACGCGAACCCATCCCCGCCGGCGCGTTCCTCAACGCCAAACATCCACCACCGTCGCGATCAACTTCCTCGACTGGCTGACTGGCCGCGGCCGCCAGCTAGAGACCGTCACCCAGGCCGACCTGGACGCCTGGTACGCCGGCGGACCCAGCACCCGATCCCACGCCTCGCGATTCCTCAGCTGGGCACACGACCAGCACCTGACCAGGATCGACCAACCGCGACTCAGGCGCGGAGTCGGACCGATCATGAGCGACGGTGAGCGGCTTGACCAGATCAACCGGCTCCTCGATGACCACGACCTACCCGCCACACCACGGTTGATCGCACTGCTGGTCGTACTGTTCGGGCAACCACTCTCCCAGATTGTGCGACGCCTCGCGATGCTGGGATCATCACCGGCGACCAGACCAGTCTGCGTCTCGGCCGCCACGCGATCGACCTCCCGCTCGAGGTGGCAGCCGTGGTCCATGATCATTTGGCGCAGATCAACGATCACCGCAACGAGGCAGGCCATCCCGAACAGCGATGGCTGTTCCCCGGCCTGCAGCCCGGCCAGCCGCTCCACCTGTTCAGCGCCTCGGGCATGGTGAAACAGGTCGGGCTCTCGGCCCGCGCAGCTCGCAACACCGCCTGGCGACAGATGGTTCAGCAAGCACCCGCGGCGATCCTCGCCGACGGGCTCGGCACCGAACGCGGCACCGCCACCCACTACGCCAGGCTCGCTGGCGCCGACTACGCCAGCTACCCCAGCAACCGACCGCAGCACCGCGGAGACGAGTAGATCACCATAAGGGGACCGTGCTGCGAGTACGAAGGCTGGGGGTCTGTATCGGGAACACCGTCGGACGGCCGCCGCGGGATCAGTGTGGCCGGCCGCTCCTATGGCGGCGCTACTTGGTGAGGGTTTCCAGCTCGGATTGGAGATCGGAGAGTGTGCTGTCGGGTGAGGTTTGGCCTTGGATGGCGGGGTAGACGGCATCTTGGATGGCGGAGGTGACGTCGCCGTAGTGGACGACCCGGGGTCGTGGGACGGCGGTCTGGATGGCGGTCTGGAGGGCGGGCGTGTAGGGATAGGCCTTGACGACGTCGGGGTCGGTGTACAGCGACTCCAGCGTGGGTGGGACGGCGTTGCCGAGGACGGCCTTCTTCTGAACTTCCTTGGAGGTCATGAACTTGATGAACTCGGCGGCGGTGCCTTTGTTGGCGGCGTTGGTGCCGATCGCGAGACTTTGGCCGCCGAGGCTGGAGACGCCTGGCCCGGTCAGGCCGGGCAGCGGAGCGACATCGAACTTGCCGGCGACCTTCGAGGACCCGTCGGTCTTGTTGGACAGCGCGTACACGGTGGCCCATGTGCGGAGGAAGATCAGCTCTCCACCCTGGAAGGCCTGGCGACCTTCTTCTTCCTTCCAGGTCACGGCGGCCTTGGGAATGGTGCCGTCATTGAACGAATCGATCAGCAGCTGGAGACCCTTCTTGGCTTCGGGGGTGTTGACGTTGGGCTTGCCGTCGGGGTCGGTGATCACCCCACCGGCGCTGGTCACGGCTTCGGCGAAGTTGACGGTCAGTCCCTCGTACTTGTCGAACTGGCCGCTGTAGCAGTTCAGTTTGGCGTCCTTCTCACCGGCTTGGATCTTCTTGCAGGCCGTCTTCATCTCGTCCCAGGTGGTGGGGGGTTTCAGACCGTACTTGTCGAGCAGATCCTTGCGGTAGAACAGCAGGCCACCGTTAGAGGTGTAGGGGACGCCGTACAGCTTGCCGTAGTAGGTGGCGGCGTCGACCGTGGGTTTGAGAAAACCGTCGGTGCTGAACTGGTCGGTGGGCAGCGGGGTGAGGTAACCGTTGGCGGCGAACTCGCTGGTCCAGACCACGTCGGTGCGGACGACGGCCATCTTGTCGTTCTTGATCTGGCTGTTCAGGATGATCTGCTGGCGTTGGGCGTCGGCGCTGTCGGGCAGCTCGTGCAGGGTGACGGTCTCATCAGGGTGGTGGGTGGCGTTGAACTCGTCGATGAGTTTCGTCACGACGCCGGTAACGTCTTTGCCGCGCCAGAACTCGATCGGGCCCTTCTGGCTGAAGTCCGCGGTGCTGCTGGAACCGCCCGTGCTCGGTGTGCCGGTCCCGCCACAGGCGGCGGTGATGAGCAGGACGCTCAGCGAGGCAGCCGCGACGGCGGCGCGCAACACGATCGGTCGGGAACTCATGGAGTGGTCCTCACTTCGTTGTCGAGGCACCGGTTGGTGCCGGTCGGTCGATGAGCGCGCCGGGATCGAGCCAGCACGCTGCAGCAGTACTGGCCGGGAGATGGATCGTGGGCGGTACGCCAGTTGCGATGCGCCCTGGGCGACGCGCCGGGATGAACGTGTGTGGTGGTCGGGGTCGGTCAGGTTGGGGTGCGCTGGGCGGCGGCGGCCGCGCGTCGGCTGGTGGTTCGGGCCAGCTGGGCGCTGAGCCCGGTGTGTCGGGTCGGGTCCAGCAGGGTGGTGACCTGGTCGGGATCGAGGTGGGCGGCCACTTCGGCCGTGTCGTTGAGGGCATCGGCGAAGCTGACCTGACCTGAGCTGAGCGCGACCCGTCGTGCGGCGGCGTGGACGGCGTGGTGGGCCTGTTGCCGTCCGATCAGGGCGCCGAGTTCCATCATCACGGCCTCGGCGCTGATCAGTCCGCCGGTGAGGTCGAGATTGGTCCGCATCCGGTCGGGGAAGACATCGAGGCCGGCGACGATCCGGTTCAGCAGGGCGAGGAGGTCGCCGGTCAGGGTGCAGGATTCGGTGAGCGCGTGGTCGATCATCACCGATCGGGATCCATCGACCTCGTGGGACTGGATCATGCCGTCCAGGGCGAGGGGAACCAGGGCTCGGATCTGGGCGGCGGTGGCCACCGCTGCGCTACACAGCTTGGAGTTGCGCTTCTGCGGCATGGTGGTGCTGCCCACGTCCCCGGCGGGGATGGGTTCGCTGACCTCGCCGAATTCGACGCTCATCAGTCGGGCGATCTCCTCGGCCAGCCCGGCGCCGGTGGCGGCGATCATCCCCAGCACGCAGACCAGTTCGGTGAAGTGGTCGACGATTGCCCGGTTGGGCAGCGTCATCGGGGTCAGGCCGAGACGGCGCGCCACGGCGGCCTGCACCGCCGGACCGTGTTCGCCGAAGGTGGCGAAGGTGCCGGCCGCGCCGCCGGTCATCGACCGCAGCAACCTGGGTTTCAGCTCCTCGAGCCGGTCGAGATGCCGGATGAGGGTGTCGGACCAGGCGGCGACCTTGGAGCCGAAGGTGATCGGCACCGCCTGCTGCCAATGCGTGCGGCCGGCCATCACCACGTCGGCGGTGTCCTCACCCAGCCGGGCCAGGCTGCCGAGCAGCTCAGCCAGCCCCGCGGTGATGACTCGATGGGCCTCCCTGATGGCGAGGACGTCACCGGTCTGCTGAATGTTCTGGGTCGTCGCGCCCCAATGCACCCAGCCGCCGTCCGGATCGCCCACAACGCGCGCTAACTCGGTGACGATCGGCATCATCAGATGCCCTGTCAGCTGCTGATCCGCGGCGATCCGGTCCCGATCCACAGCTTCCAGCCGAGCGGCTGCGGCAATCCGCCGCCCGACACCGGCCGGGATGATCCCGACCTCCTCTTCGGCCAACGCCAGCGCCGCCTCGACAGCCAGGTAGTTCTGCAGCCGCGCCTCGGTGCTGAAAATCTCACGCAAACCTCGACCGCCACCAACATCCGCGACGTCGATGACGTCGACGGGCGCCGCTCCGCCAGTCGCAGTCGACGCGATCGGCACACTCGCCGCCTCAGCGATGATCCCGGACGAGCTCGACACCAGCAAATCTCCTTCACGTGATAGATCGTTCTACCAGAATGATAGAACGATCTATCGCTAGAGTGCAAGCCATGGACGAGGACAACCGTGCGATCACGCTCATCGACGTCGCGGACCGTGCCGGGGTATCGCGGGCGACGGCTTCGCTGGTCGTCCGTGGAACCGGTCGGGTGTCGGACGCTACCCGGGCGCGGGTCCGGCAGGCCATGGCCGACTTGGGTTACGTGTACAACCGTGGCGCCGCGTCCCTGCGTCGGCAGCAGGCCGACACCGTCGGCGTCATCATCACCAACGTGGCCAACCCGTTCTTCGGTGAGCTGCTGCGCGGCTTCGAGGCCGTCCTGAGCGGAGCGGCTCTGTCCTGCCTGATCGTGAACACCGGACAAGACCCCGCCGCCCAAATCAGAGCCATCGAGGAACTGCGAGAACGCCGCGTTGCCGGCGTGGCAGTCGTCCCCGCCAGCGGCAGCACCGCCGCCTTCGTCGACACTCTCCGCAGTTGGCGCCTACCCCACGTCTTCATGACGCGTTACATCAAGAACGCCCCCACCCACTACGTCGGCGCCGACGACCAACGCGGTGGTTACCTGGCCACCGCCCACCTGCTCGACCACGGCACCCGCCAAATCGCCTACCTAGGCGGCCCCGTCAACGTCCAGTCCCGCTGGGACCGCCGAGCCGGCGTCGAAGCCGCGCTCCATGACCATGGACTCGACGCCGACCAACTCTTCGATCTGCCCGGCGAAAGCAGCGGCAGCGGTGGGCTGGCCATCGGCCAGCACCTCATCGACAACAACCTCCTGCCCCAAGCCATCGTCTGTCACAGCGACCAGGTGGCCTTCGGTGTCTACCGGGCCCTACGGCGCAGCCATTCCCACGCCCTCCCCCGGATCATCGGCTACGACGACATTCCCACCGCCAGCCTGTGGGAACCGCCGCTGACCACCATCTCGACCAACGCCAACGAACTCGGCGGCCTCGCCGCACACAACCTGCTCCAACAAATCGACACCAGCCCCGACACCACACTCACCACCATCACCACACCAAGCCTCATCATCCGAGAATCCTGCGGATGCCACGACCAACCGAACGCAGCCGAGCCCACGGCGACTCCCCGACCGGCGGGATAACGACGGCCGACCAAGCCGCAACGAGCATTCGCCTCCATCGAATAGGTGCTGTTACCAGCAATAAAGCAGCGCATTGCCGGCCAGCACCGTGCTGATCGCTACTCATCGCCGCGACGAAAACGTGGTGGCCGCCTGCAGCCTGTGGTCGTCGAACCGGCTGCGGGTCCGGTGAGCGGCGGCCTAGGCCATTGCTGTCCCGCTGACCGCGAGCAGGGC
>DASTGF010000359.1:0-4950 GCA_035719255.1 Microlunatus sp.
AGAGCTCGGCATATGGCGCGAACCGCAGGGGGTCGCCGCCGATGATGGCCAGCATCATCGGGAGCCCGTATTGCGCCGTGCGGACCACCGACTGCGGGCTGCCGCCGACCCCTACCCAGGTAGGCAGCGGCGGGACGTCCACTGTCGGAAAGATCGACTGCCCCTCCAGCGACGTGCGGGTGCTGCCGCTCCAGGTGACCGGCTGTTGAGCCCTCAGCGCGGCGAACAGGTCCAGCTTCTCGGCGAACAGCACCTCGTAGTCGGCGAGGTCGTAGCCGAACAGCGGGAACGACTCGGTGAACGAGCCCCGTCCGAGGATCACCTCGGCCCGACCGCCGGATACCCCGTCCAGGGTGGCGAAGCGTTCGTAGACGCGGACCGGGTCGTCGGAGCTGAGCACGGTGACCGCCGACCCCAGCCGTAGCCGGGTGGTCCGGGAAGCGATCGCGGCCAGCACCACCTCGGGTGCCGACACCGCGAAGTCCTGCCGATGGTGCTCGCCCACCCCGATCGCGGCGAGTCCGACCTGGTCGGCCAGCACCGCCTGCTCGACCACGTCGCGCAGCACCTCACCGAAGCTCTTCGGGGTGCCGTCCGAAGAGGTCGTCATGTCACCGAAGGTGTCGAGCGCGAAATCGACTCCTGCCCCGGCCGGGTTCGCCACCGGGTGGGTTGGGTTCACGGCCTGCTCCACGGGAACCTCCTGGTGCTCGGCTGGGCCCCTCAGCATCTCAGGTCGCCCATCGGTCAACCGCCGGCGGGTCTGGAGCGACGGCAGGTGCGTACGCGTGCTGGGCGGGGCCGCGCAAGGCCCTTCCACAAGGTCAGGACACGTACGGGCGGCTGTGTGACGCGTCGGAGAACCCACCCGGGTTGGGTGAGTCCAGGCCGTCGCCGAGAGCGAGAACATTTCTGCCAGACAGCTCAGAGGAGTCCCGTGTGAGTCGATACGAGATCCGGGTCCAAGGTGCGCTCTCCGAGACAGCCCGCACTGCACTCGGCGACCTGCGGCTGCGCGCACTGCCGACTGAGACGGCGCTGGTCGGTACCGTCATCGACGACGCGGAGTTGCGGGGGATCCTCGACCTGATCGCCGATCTCGGTCTGCACCTGGTGGCGATGCAGGAGCTGCGGGAATGAGCGGCGGCAACGGCCGAAGGGTCGATCAGCCGCTGTGGCTGGGCAGCAGCCCGCGCCGCCGGGCCACCTCGATCGCCTCGCGGCGAGACCGCACGCCGAGCTTGGTGTAGATGGCCTTGACGTGGGTCTTCACCGTGTTGACCGACACCCACAGATCAGCCGCGATCTCGTCCAGCGATCGCAGCGTGGGCAGCAGCCGGAGGATCTCCTGCTCCCGGGCGGTCAGCTTCGTGGTCGGCGGAGCGAGGTGGGCCCGTGCGCCGAGAACCCGTTCGATCAATGCGTCGTGCTCGCCTTCGAGGAGCTGGCGGTCGGCACTCATCAGGTCGACGACGCCCGCCGGTGCGTTGATCAGCGGCCGGTACGCCTCGATGATCGCTGCCTCGCGCAGCGCATGGCCGACGGCGCGACGGGCTTCCGCCGTCCGTCCCGCACGCAGCGCGATCGACGCGCCGAGCACCCACGCCGAGACGATCACCCATCGCACCAGGGGTGGCCGGCGACTGCTGAGCAGCTCGTCCAGTTGCGCCTGCGCGGCCGAGAAACGGCCCCGCTCGGCGGCCGCCGCGGCCGACGCCAGCGCCAGATCTCCCCCGGTGCCGACCGCGGTGCGAAGCCACGCGCGGCACTGGTGCGCCTGCTCGGGGTGGCCGAACTGCAGCGCAGCCTCGTGCTCCCACAGCGCGCCCACCGCGATCGATTTCACGTACGTCTGGCGGACGTCGGTCTTCTCCCGGATCTCCCGCAGCCGATGCAGACCGAGCAGCGGCTGACCGAGATCGACCTCGGCGGTGGCGCACACCATCTCGATCAGGGTGGCGACCGCTGCGGGCTCGACCCCGGGCGGCGGAGCCACAGCGAATGCGCGGGCCGGCCCGGCGAGAGCGAGCGCCTCCTCGGGCTCCCCCTGCATCACCGCGCAGTAGGCCCGGAAGTTGGACATCAGGACCTGATCGGTCGTCCCGTCCCAGAGTTCGGCGGGCGCGAGGGTGTCGGCGATCTGGGCGTGCCGGCGCAACGCGCCCAGATCGCCACGGATGCTGGCGGCCGTGGCCAGCAGCGACTCGGCTCGAGCCGCCAGGTAGCGGTTGCCCATCCGGCTCGCCATCCGCTCGGCGGCCTCGGCATGGCGCACCGTGTCCTCGGCGTTGCCCGACACCGCAGCCACAGCGGCCTGCGTAAGGTCCTGCAGGACGCGTCCGTCGTCGCCCACGCTGTCCCACGGTTGAGTAGGAACGAGCGCCGCGGACAGGGTTCCGCCGATCAGCCACATCGTGCGCAGTTCGGCCAGGCTCCGGAGATGGACGAGCTCCGGATCGGGCTGGTCCGGCCAGGACCTCAACGCCCGCCGGGTCAGTGACTCGGCCGCGACGATTTCGCCGGTGTCGAGCTGGGCGAGCGCCAGCGTGAGGGCCAGTCGGGGATCCCGATCCAGGGCGTCGTCCGGGCACTGCGAGGTGAGGGCACGCAGCGTCGCGTGCTGACCGCTGGTGAGCAACGCCAGCCCGCACCGGGACAACACCTCGGCCAACACATCGCCGTCGGCTCTCTGGGCATAGCGCAGGGCCGCCAGCGGATAGCCGGCCTCGACGTGCCATCGGGCGGCGATGGCGTAGAGAGAACGCTTGTACGCAGGGTCGCGGCGTCGCAGATCGGCCTTGAGATACGCCTGCAGCAGAGGATGGATCCGGAACCACTGCCGGCCCGGTCCGTGACTGACGACCAGCGACGACTCCCGCTCGAGCATGGCTAACATCGCCCCGGCTTCCGGGTTGCCGGTCAGCGCGGCGGCCAGGTCGGCCGAGATCTCCTCGCAGACGCAGAGCCGGCGGAGCAGGTCGCGGACGGCGGGTGGGATTCGGGAGAGCACCTCGGTCACCAGATAGTCCGCGATCGCTCGGTCGTTGCCGGCCATGTCGGTGAGGAACTCATCGACGTCGTCGACCTCGCGTAGCGACATGGCGGCCAACCGGACACCGGCGACCCAGCCGCCGGTCTGGGCGTGGACCTTCGCCATCTGCTCAGCGGTCAGGCTCAGGCCGAGCAACTCCAGCAGGGTTCTCGTCTCATCGGGGGTGAACGCGAGGGCGTCGGCGCGGACCTCGACCAGCCGGCCGTCCATCCGCAATCGCCCCAGCGGAAGGTTCGGGTCGCTGCGGGAACTGAGCACGAGCCGGAGACCGCCCCGCTGGTAGCGGATCAAGGCGTCGAGGCCGGACATCGGTTCCGCACCGCTGACCTGGTGCAGATCGTCGAGGACGAGCAGCACCGGTTCGGGCAGCGCGGCCAGTCCCTCGGTCAGGGCCGCCATGAAGGCGGGTTCGCCGCTCGGGGCGGGTGGCACCTCCAGCGTCCGGAGGGGACTGTCCGCGGGCACAGCTGGGCAGGCATGGAGCGCCTCCAAGACGCCGATCCAGAACGTCCGGTCGTCACGGTCCATCCGATCCAGCGACACCCAGGCCACCCGGTCCGGCGCATCGGCGGTCAAGTCGGCGAGCAGCACCGTCTTGCCGTGCCCCGCCGGCGCGCTGATCAGGACGACATCACCAGGGGCCGCGTCCATGAGACGGTCCAGCAGGCGCGGCCGAGGCACCCGGAGCACCAGGGGTTGCGGTGCTGCGAGTTTCGCTGCAGGGACACGCGATGGTGTCGGGCCCCCGCTGGACCGCGATTCCACACCGAACAATCTAAGGTCCAGCCGTCCGGAATCAGGCATCGGTGCTCTCGCGGGCGCCGACGCGTCGCACGGAGGGCGAACATTCGAGTGGCAAGCGGCTAAATCCAATCCCAGCGCTTGAAGACGGCGTACAGCACTCCGGCCGACACCACCATCAGCAGGAAGTAGACCAAGAACCCGGTGAGACTGCCGATCAAGGGGAACCGGACGTTCATCCCGACGAAGCTGGTGATGAAGGTCGGGACGGCGATGATGCCCGCCCAACCGGTCAGCTTCTTCATGATCGAGTTCAGCCGGACATCGGCCAGCGCCAGACTCGTGTCGAAGACCGAGGCCAACGCCTCGCGCAGCGCATCGGCCGCATTGGCCACCCGCTGGTGCCGTTCCTGCAGCAGCCGCCAGTGCCTGACGAGCTGGGCGTGCCGCTTCGCGCCGGCCGCCTTGGAGGCGCGGTTCGTTTCGGGGACGGAGTCCACCAGCTCGGCCAGAACAGTCCGCATCGGATCGGTCATCCGCCGGACGTGGGACAACACGTTGCGCAGGCGGAAGGCCCACAGCTGTTCGTCCCGGGTCAGCGGCCGCTCCTGGAACAGCGCATCGGCGAGCTCGTCGCTGGCCGACTCCAGCCACCCGACGACGTACTCGTAGTTGGCGATGACGGTGCCCACCGTCACCTGCAGGGCCGCCTCCAGACCGCCCACGGCCAACCAGTCCTGCCGTGCACTCAGCGCGCGTCCGGGCCGAAAGTCGCCGAACTCGTCCGCGCTGCAGATCAGCGCCCGGTCGGTGGTCAGCAAAGACACCGGGTGGTGCACCACGTCGGCCCGCTCCGGGTCCAGCTCCAGCACGCCGGTGATCACCAGTCGAGCCTGGTCGAGCTGGTCGAACTTGGCCCTGCGATCGGAGGCGGTCAGGTCGCGGACGGCGAACTCGTCCAGCTCCAGCTGACCGGCGACCTCGTGCAGGGCCTGGGTCGCGGCGTCGGACCGGGGCAGCACCCACCAGGCCGAGGCGTCGGAGTGGAGCTGCAGGACGTCGCTGAGGTCTTCCCCGGTCAGGTCGTCGGCCACCACCTTGCCGCCCGACCAGACCCGGCTCAGCGGGGTGGGTCGGGCGGCAGCGATGTCGGTCAC
>DASTGF010000360.1:0-2319 GCA_035719255.1 Microlunatus sp.
CGGACGCCGGTCGATGGAGAAGCTGGTCACCTCCCTCAGCGCCGGCGTCCCCAAGGCGTTGACCGAGATCAGCAGGCTCGGCCGCACTCTCAAGCAGCGAGCCGCTGACGTGTTGGCCTACTTCGATCGGCCCGGCACCAGCAACGGACCCACCGAGGCGATCAACGGCCGGCTCGAACACCTCCGCGGCACCGCGCTCGGCTTCCGCAATCTCACCAACTACATCGCCAGGAGCCTGCTCGAGACCGGCGGGTTCAGGACCCGACTACACCCTCGATTGTGATGAGCCGGTTAAGCCCGGATCCACCGATCGGCTTATTTGTCTGGACGCCGACGACCTGGGGTGGCGCGGGCTGTGTGGTGGGCGTGCCGGGTCGGCTGGCCTTTCTGCCAGCGGTGTTCCACGGGGGGTCGTCGGTCGGGCCAGTGGTCGGCTAGCGGTCAGCTGGGTGCCGCGGCCGGTGGCTCGGCGACGCCGGTGATGAGCCGGTTCCAGCCGGTTTGCCAGGGCCAGTCCTGGGGCAGGTGCAGGGTCAGTCGTCGCGCCGAGGTAGCGATCCGGCATGGAATCTGAATCAGGGTGCGACGCACGGTCGCCGTGGTGGCCCGGGCCGGGTCCGAAGCGGATGTCGGGGCGGCGAGGGTCGCGGCTGCGCGGGTCAGGTTGAACGCGATCACCGCCAGCACGAGCCACGCGGCGTTCGCGGTGAACTTCCCGGACGGCAGGTGCGCGAGGGCGGAATTCTTCAGATCGGCGTGGATCTGCTCGATGATCGCGTGTCGGCGGTGGATCTTGTCCGCGGTGACGGTGTCGAGCACTTCAGGGCTGGTGGTGGTGAAGAAGGCGTGGAACCGCCACATGTCGAACAGCCCGTCCTGCCCGGCGGCCCGGTGCTGCTCGGCCTGGAAGTCCGGGATCCGGCGCACGATCAGCCGGCCCGGCACCTGATCGGCTGCGGGTTGGGTGGCGAACGCGGTGAAGCCGATCTCGGCGACCTCGGCCCGGGAGATCCACTGCCCAGACGTCTCGTCGAACACGGCGTCGGTGTACTCGATCGTCGTCCACGCATCCTCGCTGATGCTGGAGATGGTGGCTTTGACGCGTTGGTCCATCCGGATCGTCACCGACACCTCCGCCCCGCCGGTCAGCGCGGCCTGCACGGCGTTGCGGCCGTAGAACGCCGAGTCCATCCGGACCAGGACTGGGGTGCTCGGATCGAGCAGCCGGCGGCTGGTCTTCACTGCGTCGCCGATCAGGCGTTTCCCGCCTCGTGGGGAGGAACACGAGCCTCGACGGAGCCGCTGCGCGACGATCACCGGCGCCGTGCCGGGACCGGTCACGGTGGCCAGCAGCGCGTTCAGGCCGCGGATCTTGTTGTAGCCGAACCCGGCACCCTGCTTCGCGTGGCCATGCACCTCGATCACGGTGTCGTCGACATCGACAAAGGCGAACCCGGCCTCCCCGCCAGCCGGAGGCGTGACCAGCCGGGTCCGGCGGGCGAGCGCGAGCAGGAACCGGGCCGCGACTGCGTCGAGCTGGCGGACATGGCCGAACGTGAACGCCCGCAGGAACGATCCCAGCGTCGACGGCGCATAGACCCCGGTGAACAACCGGCCCATCCCGCCATGCCGCAACAGTGCCATGTCATCGATCGAGTCCGCGCCGGCAACCATCCCCGCGACCAGCGAAGACACCTTCAACCCGGCGTTCGCACCCTTGTCGGTCGGCACGGTGAGGTGAACATCACCAAGTTCCCGCAGCCCCGCCTCGCCGGCAAGGCCCATCACCGGGACCAGCCCAGCCGGCCCGACCAGATTCGGATCATCGAACACCGTCGAGATCCTGCCGAGAGTGTGAGAGAGTCGCATCTCAGAGATGCCCTTCCGTGCCCGGGAATGTTGGAGCTGTCGCAAGTCCCAATCTCCCAGCCCGTAAGGGCATTCTCGCGTCACGGCACGCTCACACCACCATCAACGCAGACCGCCAATCGGTGGATCCGGGCTAAGTGCCGGCGATGGAGGGCTTACGGAAGAGTGATCGTATAGGTGAAAGCTCCGCCTGCGCGGCAGACGATCCTGAGGTCTGTGGTCAGGACGCGGTTCAGTTGGGCGTATTGGCGCTGGTCGCGGGCGAGAGCCTGACTGTGATGTCCGGACGGCATCTCCAGTGCTTGCGCGCCGGGGAGGAACTCGCAGTTGTCGCCGAGGATGACCGTGACCCGGAAACTTCCGTGACGAACCGCCAGGGATCCGTGTTCCGTGTCGTCTCCAACCTCCTTGGTCTGAGGATCAGCTCCAGCAAGTTGACTGAGCAGGTCC
>DASTGF010000361.1:0-2338 GCA_035719255.1 Microlunatus sp.
GCCCGGGCAGCGCCGGACGGTGCCCGCACATGACCGACACTCCCACGCCCATGCCGGGCACCGCCACGACCAATGCCTACGCCCCGGACGCACTGCTCACCCTCAGGGAGATCGCCGACCTCCGCGGCCGCGACCTGAGCACCATCAAGTACTGGAACGACCAAGGCGGCGGTAAGTGGCCAAACGCTGTCCAGGACAAGGACGGCCGCCGTACCTGGCGGGTCCCGGTCAGCGACCTGGCTTACCTCAACCGCCAGCGAGCCGCGCTCCACCATGATGGGATACCGGCCGGTTGCAGGACGGGATATGCGGTCCGAGTCGTTTGACGGGCCGGTCTTCTGTCTGGCCAAGGGTCAGAGGGCTGTCGCGGCGGAGTAACCGCTCATCGGCCGAGCGTGCGCCCGGACAGCGGCGCGGGCTCAAGACCATGACGAACGCCTAACGATGGCCATCGCCTTCCGCGATCTCGATCGTGGCGGCGTCGTCGCCGAAGCGCTTCTTGAACTTCGCGACAGCCGCGTCGATCATGACGACCAGAGTCCGATCGTGCACGTTGTCCCCAGCTGTGACCGCCAAGACGACCACCACCGTCTCATCGACTCCCCTGCGGTCCTCCCGTGGCCGAGCGAACTCGACGCCCTGCTCACGCAGCAGGTGCGCGAACGCACCCGCCAGGACCATCGGTCCCCGATAGGTGATCGTCTGTGGCATAGGGGCCCCTTCGGGACGGCGTGTAGATCATCCAGCCTTCGATCGACCCAGAATGTCACCCGCCAGCGGCGACCTACTCATCGGCGTGAGCGGTGCCCGGACTCAGCCCGGATCGACGCGCAGCAGGTCAGGGTCCATGAGGCCAGGTTCGACGATGGGTCGGCGCGTGGAGCATTCAGCGAAACGGGGCGAGCCTCCCGGCCCTTCTGCTACGCACCGGCGATCGTGGCTCTGGCCTTCTCTGTGGCTGAGGTGAGCATGTTGACCGTGTGCCGGGCCCAGTAGGTCGAGGTGAGCTGCACGGCCCGAATCTCCTCGCGGGCGGGCAGCCAGCTTCGCGCGGGACGCACGGCGACCATCGGTGGCCCCGAATAGAAGTCGTTCCAGGTCACGGCGGCATCGCCACGCCGGTTCACGGCGACCCATGGCCCAGGGACGCCTTCGGTGCTGCCCATGGTCCTGGTTGACGCCCAGTGCGTGCCGAAAGCTCTCCCATGCGCGCCGCAACACACTCGATGGCGTCCGCGCATGGCGCTCGGAACGGCCTCCGCTGTGGCTGGATGATGCTCCCGGCATCCCTGCCGGCACATGTCTCGGTGGCGGGCGTTTCGGCATCCATCGGGATCACTGCGAGGGCGTTCCTTGGGGGGCGCGCAATCGCGGGCTTGACTGAGCGTATGACGATGCCGCGGGCCGCCGGCTCGCAGGGCAACCAGGTGGTGAGCCGGCTGTGAACCGGTTCGACTACCGAGGCGCGTTCTGGTTCCCGGTCGAGCCGAACGAGCTGTGGGACACCATCGAGCGCTTCGACCAGTTCGAGTCCTGGTGGGCCTGGCTGCGAGACTTCGGTGCCGACTCTGACCGGCTCGTCGCCGGCAACGTGCTACACGCCACCGTCATTCCGCCGGTCCCGTATCGCCTGGCCCTGGACATCCGGCTGGAGGGGTCCCAGCGACCGCACGTGCTCGAGGCGACGATCGACGGTGATGCGCGCGGCTTTGCGGTGATACGGCTGGACCCGGTCGATGACGGGACGCAGGTCGCGGTGATGTGGTCGCTGGGCTTGGTGAGCACACCGTTGCGCATCGCGGCGCTCGTCGCCTACCCGCTCATGCGCTGGGGGCACGACCGCGTGGTGGAGATGGCGGTCGCCGGGTTCCGCCAGCAGGCGCTGGCGGGCACACGGGATGGTGGCCCCGGGCCTCGCCGCTGACCTGCGGCCATACCGCCAACTGTCCGACCTCGTCAGCACAACGCTGTCACGTACGGAGGGCAGACTCCGGTGGCCCGAAACGGGCGACCGTGAGATGACTCCGGGTTGGGGATCGGTGAGTTCTCGAAGCCGACGCCAACCTTGACCTTCGGTGGGACCACGTCGGACGCTTCAACTGGAAGCGATCTGGGCTACCCGGGAAAGCCCCTCATCAGGGAAGGGTGTAGCACCATGACAACGGCGTTCAAGAAGGTCTACCCGTCCGTGCTGACGGTAGTGCCGGCCGTGGCAGGCCTCCTCCTGGTTCCGCCGGCCTTCGGGGCGACGAAGACGCCGACCAAGGTGCTCGTCATCGTGGAGGAGAACCACTCCTACTCCGAGGCTCGCACCGGGATGCCTTACCTGCGGAGGCTG
>DASTGF010000362.1:0-2512 GCA_035719255.1 Microlunatus sp.
GGACACGATGACCGCGCTGCTGATCCACCTTCTGTGCGCCTCCACCGTTGCGGGGGTGGCCGGCGATACGCTCCGCGCACAGTGCGGGTCAAGGCGGAGCGATGGGCGGGTATGGACCGTTCGGTACGGGTGACTGAACCAGTCGAATCCGACGATGACACGGCGGTCCTCCCGATCGTCGACGAGGAGCGGCTGCCGCCGGGTCCGGGAGCGCCGCTCGGCGGATGGGTCGTGCTCGGCATCGCGGTGCTGGTGCTGATCCAGCAGACCTGGCTGGTGATCGGCTGGTTCAGCCGGTTCGTCAGCGACGACTGGGCGTTGCTGTGGGCGGCGGCCGAGTCATGGGGGCGGCTGCAACCCGAACAGCCCAACTTCTGGGGGCAGGCGTACGGGTCCACCCTGGAGTCGATCCCGACGGAATTCCTGCACGCGCTCGGCTTCGGCTACCCGGTGGCCTTGCCGATCGTGCTGACCGCCGCCCACCTGGCCTCCTGGTGGATACCGGCCGCCGCCGCGTGGCGGCGGGGGCACC
Organism: Microlunatus sp.; assembly: GCA_035719255.1. Lineage (GTDB taxonomy): Bacteria > Actinomycetota > Actinomycetes > Propionibacteriales > Propionibacteriaceae > Microlunatus. The sequence goes on from DASTGF010000362.1 coordinate 533, forward strand.
GGTTCCTGGCGGCCCTGGCGGTCGCCCTCCCGGCGGTGCTGTCGACCGAGTACGTGGTGGCCGCCTCGGTGTACGGCACCGCCGCCGGGCGGTTCTTCGGCGGCATCGTGGTGGCGCTCGTCATCCTGTTCCCCGACCGTCTGCGCTGGGCATCGGCCGCGGTGGCGGGGTCGGCGCTGGCGTTCCTGGTCGACACCTCCAGCCTGCTGATGACGGCCCCGGCGTGTGCCTACACGCTGGTGCGGTGCATTCCGGCGGCCCGCGAGCGTGGCTGGCGACGGACCGCCATCACCTTCCTCGTCGCGCTGACCCCCATCGGCATCTGGTTGGCCTTCGTCGGCTGGTGGTACGGGCAGCATCCCACCGACGACATGCATCCCGCCGCACCGTTCGCGCCGCATTGGGACGTGCTGGGCGACAACCTGTCCAATCCGGAGCGGATGCTCGGGCCGTACACGCCGGAGATCCTGCGCAATCCGCTGCTGGTCTTCCTCATCATCGGTGTGCTCGGTGTGCTGGTCGTGTGGCAACGCCGGCTGGAGGCGATTCTGGCGTTGGTCGTGCTGATCCTGGTGACCGGATTGGTGCTCTCGCTGGGCAAGACCTACGACGACCTGGGCACGGTCTACTTCCAGGCCGCCCGGCTGCTGCTGCCGCTGCCGATCGGGTTGTGGTTCATCGCGACGTGCCTGGCGCCGTTGCCGGTGTCGGAGAAGTGGCAACGGTGGACGGCCATCGGGCTGGTCGTGCTCGTCGGCCTGACCGCGACCTGGCGGGTGGTGACCTGGTCCGACCGTGGTGGCCTGCTCGAGGCCCACGCCGTGGGCGCCAACGCCGCGTACGAGCAGATGCCCGCCGACGAACTATTGGCGGTCTGCGACCAGGTGCAGCAGGCGGCTGAGCAGTCCGGCGCCGACGTGGCGATCTTCTCGGATCGCATTCCCGCCTACGGCTGCGCCGCGTTGATCGGACCGTCGGTGACGACGGTGTACCCCGGCTACGACCGGCGTCGCTGGGTGCTGGAGTCGTTGACCCGGCCGCGGGCCGCGCCCGTGGTGCTCTGGGTCGGCCAGGTGCCCGGGATGTGTGACACGGGAGAGACCTGCACGGAAGTGACGCCGGGCGTCTCGACCATCGAACTGCGCGGGCGCAGCCCGATCCAGCTCCTGAACGACCTGGTCATCGCGGTGCGGGCGTTCTGAGATGTCCTGGCGCGGCGCCGGTAACCTCAGTCCTCCGTGGGCATCTCCAGGGCTGCCGGATCGGCGACCGGCGGCCGGCGCGCGGTGAGCACGTAGTCCTGAGGCCCGTAGACAAGCGCCTCGACGGCGGACACGACGCGATTCAGCCGCGCGTCCGGGTACCCACCGGGGGGTCCGGATTCGATCATCGTTTCGGCGGGCACCGCGGGGTGCACGTAGTGGATCGTGACGTCCACGAAACCGCGGGACTCGACCAGGAACCGCAGGAACTCGGGATGGATCGGCCGGACGTGCGTCGGGTCGAGGTAGAACGACGCTGCGCCGACCATCAGGTTCGTCGGATTGGGCGTCTCGAGCACCAGGATCCCGTCCGGGCGCAGCGCCACCAGCGCATCATCGAGCATCTGCACGAGCACGCCCAGGGGGATGTGCTCGACGAAGTGGAACGCCGAGATGCCCTGCAGTGAGGATTCTTCCAGCTTCGCCAGGTGGACCAGCGCATCCTCGTGACGCACATCCAGCCCGGCCGCGGCAGCGTCGGCGATCATTGCGGTGTTGGAATCCACCCCGTATGCCTCGACGCCCTCGGCGCCCAGGATGTCCAGCCATTCGCCGCGACCGCAGGCGATGTCCAGCAGGGGCCCGTGCCCGGGCCGCAGGCTCCGGACGTATTCCACGGCGTCCAACTGCCGGGCGCGGATCTCGGCGCGGCTGCCGCGGAACCGTTCCTCGAAGTCGAGATACCCCTGCTCGTCCAGCGCGTCCGCGGTCCATTCGG
>DASTGF010000363.1:0-3288 GCA_035719255.1 Microlunatus sp.
CCGACCGACCGGGGCCGGGCGACCGCCTGCGGCACGACCCGGTAGAGCGACGCGTCGGTGGAGTACAACGCGCGCGCCAGGGACGAGGTGTCCAGCACGTCGCCGGCCCCGGCTCGGACGAGGGCCGAGGCCAGCTCCGACGTCTGCTCGGGGAGCGCGATCGCGGTCACGGGCTTGAGCCTATGTGGCCGTGGGAGGATCGTGGCCGCCGATCTCAGCGTGGCCCGCCGCACCGCCGGGGCGGCGGGACGGATCCGATCGGGCCCGCTCAGCCGGGTTCGGTCGCCTCGATGACTGCTTCGAAGGCCCGCCCCACGGCGCGGTAGTCGTCGTCGTCGACGGCGTCGACGAAGAGGCGCCGGACCGCGGCGACGTGGTGCGGTGCGGCCAGCCGCAGCGTGTCCATCCCCGTGTCGGTCAGCGTGGCCCAGACGCCGCGCCGGTCCGTGGGGCAACCCACCCGTGCGACGAGCTGGTCCTTCTCCATCCGCGAGATGGTGTGGGTGAGCCGGGACCGCGACTGGTGGACCGCGGTGGCCAGCTCGGACATCCGCAGCTGGCGGTCGGGGGCTTCCGACAAGGTGACGAGGATCTCGTACTCGGGCAGGTCGACGTCGAACTGCCGCAGATCCGCGTCGAGCGCCTCGGCCAGCCGGGCAGCACCCAGCAGATACGCCCGCCAGACCCGCTGCTGGTCCGCCGTCAGCCAGCGTGGCTCCTCGGTGTCGCTCATGGGCTCACAGTATCAGCAAAGGTTGACTCTTCAACTGAGGTGCTGTACTGTCGAAGTAGTTGAAATCTCAACCACTCCTCCGAAGGGACACCATCATGAGCCAGGACGTGCAGACCGGAATCGTCGCCGGAACGTGGAACATCGACCTCTCGCACTCCGAGGCCGGCTTCACGGTCCGCCACCTGATGAGCAAGGTGCGCGGCAGCTTCACCGACTTCTCCGGCGTGATCACCACCGCCGACAATATCCTCGACTCCTCGGTCGAGGTGACCATCAAGAGCGGCTCGATCACCACCAACAACGAGCAGCGTGACGCGCACCTGCGCTCCGCCGACTTCTTCGACCCGGCCAAGGGCGGCGAGCTGCGCTTCGTCAGCACCAAGATCACCGAGGCGGCCGACGGCGGCTACGTCATCACCGGTGACCTGACCATCAACGGCATCACCAAGACCGTCGATCTGGCGGCGGAGTTCCTCGGCATCGGGTCCGATCCGTGGGGCCAGACCAAGCTGGGCGCCGAGGCCACCACCTCGATCAACCGCAAGGACTTCAACGTCAACTGGAACCAGGTTCTCGAGGGCGGCACGTTCCTGGTGGGCGAGAAGGTCGACATCACCCTCGCGATCCAGGCCACCAAGGCGGCCTGAGCCAGACCGCGTCCCGGACTGCGGGCGGTCGGCCTTGGGGGAGGACCGGCCGCCCGCGAACACGGGGTCGGTGCCCACGGACGGACCCGGCTCGCACACCATGCGGTAGGCTGGTTACTCGCCAGTAACAAGCTGATCCGAGGTCGCGATGAAGCGCACGATTTTCGACGAGGACCACGAGGCGTTCCGCGCCAGCTGTCGCGCGTTCGTGGACCGCCATCTCCGCCCCCACCAGGAGAAACACGCCGCCGAGCACGGCTTCGGCCGGCAGATGTGGCTGGATCTCGGCAAGCAGGGCCTGCTCGGTCTCAACATCCCCGAGGAGTACGGCGGTTCCAGCGTCGGCGACCCGCGGTTCAGCATGGTCCTGGCCGAGGAACTGTCCAAGCTCTCCTTCGCCTACTCCTCCTGCGTCGGCATCCACTCCGACTGCGTGGCGCCGTACCTGGTCGACCTGTGCACTCCGGAGCAGAAGCAACGCTGGCTGCCGAGGTTCTGCACCGGCGAACTGATCACCGCCCTCGCGATGACCGAACCGTCCGGGGGCTCCGATCTTGCCGCACTCAAGACGACCGCGGTGCGCGATGGCGACGGCTGGGTGCTCAACGGGTCGAAGACGTTCATCACCAACGGTTATTCCTGCGACCTCGTCCTCGTCGCCGCCCGGACGGCGCCCGAGAAGGGCGCCAAGGGCATCACCCTGTTCGCCGTCGAGGCCGGGATGGCCGGGTTCGAGCGCGGCCGCCGGCTGGACAAGGTCGGTCAGCCGGAGGCGGACACCTCCGAGCTGTTCTTCGCCGACGTACGGCTGCCGGAGGCGAACGTGATCGGCGAGCCCGGTCTGGGCTTCGTCTACATGATGCAGCGCTTGGTCGCCGAGCGGATCGGCTCCGCGGTCAACAACCTGTCCCACGCCCGGCAGATCCTCGACGAGACTCTGGAGTACGTGAAGCAGCGGCAGGCGTTCGGCCAGCCGATCGGTTCCTTCCAGGCCAACAAGCACCGCCTCGCCGAACTCGTCACCACCGTGGAGGTGACCCAGGCCTTCGTCGACACCGCGGTCCTCGAACAGGTCCAGGGCAGCCTCAGCGCGGTCGACGCGGCCAAGGCGAAGTGGTTCTCGGCCCAGGTGCAGAACGACGTCCTCGATGCCTGCGTGCAGCTGTGGGGCGGCTACGGGTACATGAACGAGTACCGGGTGGCGCGAGCCTGGCAAGACGCCCGGGTCAGCAAGATCTGGGCCGGGTCCAACGAGATCATGAAGGAGCTCATCGGCCGCGACCTGGGCCTGTGACCCTCGGCCCATCCTCGATCGCGCCACCGCCGACTCCGGCGGGCGCGCATCACCGTACCCGAGCAAGGAGGCTCCGTGCCCGAAGCAGTCATCGTCTCCACGGCCCGTACGCCGATCGGCCGGGCCGGTAAAGGGTCGCTGGTCGACGTCCGTCCCGACGATCTCGCAGCGGGCGTGATCGACGCAGCCATCGGCAAGCTGCCCGGGTTCGATCCGGCCACGCTGGACGACATCTATCTCGGCTGCGCGGAGCCCCGCGACGAGCACGGTGGCAACATGGCCCGCCGGGTCGCGGTCCAGCTGGGTCTCGACGGGGTTCCGGCGGCAACCATCAACCGGTTCTGTGCATCAAGCGTGCAGACCGCACGGATGGCCTTCCACGCGATCAAGGCCGGTGAGGGGCACGCGTACGTCTCGGCGGGTGTGGAGTGCGTGTCCCGTTACCGCGGCTTCGGGTCCGCCGGGGTGGACCCGGTCGATACGCACAACCCGGTCTTCGCCGAGGCCGAGGCCCGCACCCTGGCCATGGCGGCGAGCAACGAGCGCTGGCACGATCCGCGCGAGGACGGGCTGCTACCCGATGTCTACATCGCGATGGGCCAGACCGCCGAGAA
>DASTGF010000364.1:0-3268 GCA_035719255.1 Microlunatus sp.
GGTCTCCCCTCGTTCAGGGTTGGCTGGCGGAGCTCGGCCAGTGGCGCGAGCGGATTCCCAGACGCCGTCGATGTCTTCGGTGCTCAACGGCTTGTAGTCGAAGTGGCGCTAGCCGGTGTAGGTGGGTCCGCCGCCGAGTGCGCCGCTCTCGAGTAGATCGACGGTCGTCCACCGCACGTGCCAGCCGCCTCGCCGGCTGCGACATCGCACCCGCCGGCAGCCTTCGCCTCGCTCAGCATGACCGCGGAGGACGATCATGGCGTCAGCCCACCACCGCGTTTCGCTCTCTAGCCGCCCGACCACCTTCGAAGCGACCTCACATGGAGCGTTCGTACGCGTCGCTGATGGACGGATCGAAGCGGCCTCGGCTCAGAAGCCTCACGACACGGGATGATCTCACATGCGCGGGGCAGCGATCTCGTCGGCGTGAGGCTCGCCCGGCCGGAGGTTTCGGACTGGCATATTCGTCGATGGCTGTGGAGGCGGCCCGATGCCTGGTGTAGCGGGCGGCAAGGCTGCCGGAGGGTGATTGTCCAGCTCGTTGACCCCCGACGATTCGCTGCCTCCCACCGTCTCAGCGGGGCGGGACGTCTTGTCGTTGTCCCGGGGCGCGGTGTTGCTTTCGAGGAAGCGCAGAAGCTCGACTGGAAACGGCAGCACCAGTGTCGATGTCTTCTCAGCTGCTACCTCGACGATCGTCTCGAGCAGGCGGAGCTGAAGGGCGCCTGGTGTGTCAGCCATAGCGTGAGCGGCCTGGGCTAGCTTGTCCGAGGCCTGCAGCTCCCCGTCGGCCGATATGACCCGAGCGCGTCTCTCCCGCTCTGCCTCCGCTTGGCGAGACATGGAGCGCTTCATGGTGTCCGGCAGTGCAACGTCTTTGATCTCGACGCGATCGATGTGGATACCCCATTCGACCGCCGGGCTGTCGATCATCAATTCCAGCCCCTGGTTGAGTCTCTCCCGGTTGGTCAGCAGGTCATCGAGGTCACTCTTGCCGATGACCGACCGCAGCGAGGTCTGCGCGACCTGCAACACCGCGAAGGGGTAGTCCTCGACGTTGATAATGGCCCGTACCGGGTCCACGACACGGTAGTAGAGAACGGCGTCGACACGCACGGTCACGTTGTCTCGGGTGATGCCCTCCTGTGCAGGCACCGCCGTAGTGACCACCTGGATACTCACCTTGCGCAGTCGGTCGACGACCGGGATCAGCATCGTCAGGCCTGGACCACGCTGTCGACCGAGAACGCGGCCGAATCGGAAGACGAGCCCGCGTTCGAACTGCTTCACGACTCGCATACTCGCACCAGCGACAACGACGACACCAAGGCCGACCGCCGCCAGGATCTCCCAGCCCATATTGGCCCTCGCCTCCGGCCCAGCACCGGCCCGCCCGGGCAATCGCGCACCCCGACCGACTTGTGCGACCTCCCAGCCAAGGCTAGGTCGCGTGCCTTCGCTGGACAACGAGTACGGGGTGCGCGGGCCGTCAATCCCACCGGCGATACCAGGGACTGCCCCATCCGGATTCCTGATCCTCAACGCGCCCGGCGGGGCGACGACGCGTGACCAAGGCGGCCACCTGACCCCGGCGAGCCGGATCTGTCTAACCCGTCGAGGTGGGCCACGCCGCGGCACTCCTACCGTTCGCCGACACTCCACTCACCCAGTTGGGCAAGGAACGCCTCGGCAGCATCGTCGTTGGCCCGGCGGGTCGTCCGGGGCCAACCGATCCCACCCTCGGACCGCGGCGGCTTTGTCCTGCACATCCGGCGTGACCGGCACACCGAGCAGCTTGCTGTCTGTCGTTCGCGAGCGCCCAGCACGCCGCGGAAGCTCAGAACTGCCATGATGCCGACGAGAACGAGGAATGACAGTGGGCCGGCGGATTTCACCATGCCGTGGCGGTCTCGTCGGGAAGAGGACAGCACCAGCTCCGTGGCCAACAGCAGCACGATGAATCCGGCTGCCAGGGGCAGCCGCCAACCGATCGGGTCTGCGACCGGAGTCGTCAGCGACGTGTACGTCGGGCGTCACACCGTCCCCAACCCAGTCCGAGCCTGGTCGTCACGTTCGTCTCCACCTTCGCGACAGGGCCGGCGCTACCGCGGTCACGGCGTCACCCCGAGCGCGGTACGCTCCGCGGCTTCGGACGCCGGGGTGAGCGCTGGGGCGTAGCCGTCGGTCGCCGACAGCCTGCGCCAGCTCCGGTAGCCGACGACGGCGAGGGTGAGCAGGACCAGGGCCGGCACCATCTGCCAGCCGCCGGGCACGATGACCATGGCGCCGGCCGCGTTGATCGAGGCGTGCATCAGGCCGGCGGCCAGCGTGCTGCCGCCGGTGTCGACGAGCAGCGTGCCGATCAGGTAACGCTGAAACGGTGCCGCGACCAGCAACACACCCCAGGTGATGAAGGCGTCCCGCCAGGTGGTGCCCCGCCAGCCGTCGTTCTCGAACGCCAGCGGCAGATGGATCAAGAAGAACGGCACCGCGGTCAGCAACGAGCCCACCACCAATCCATGGCGGGCCATCAGCCGTCCCTGCACAAAACCGCCCCACACCGTCTCCTCCCACAGGTTCCCGGTGACCGCCCCGACGGCGAGGAACAACAGATAGGTGAGCCCGACAGAGACCCAACCGTCGGCGGGACTGCGCAGAGTGCCGGTGGCCAGGGCGACGCCCGCGGTCAGCAGCGGCATGGCTGCCACCAGCAGCAGCCAGCGCCAACCCAGCCGCCAACGAAGCAGGCCCGCAAACAACTGACGTATGCCCGTGCGTCGGTCGGTCGCCCAGGTGATCGCCACGGCCAGCCCGACCAGGACCAGAATCTCGGCCAGCTTGGCCGGCATCAGGTCCACACCGGCCAACGCCGACCCCATCTGCGTCAGCCACACGAACGGAATCGCGGCGCCGAGCAGCAGCAGGATCGGGTGCGCGACCGCGGCCCGCTGAAACCACCCGCGAGGGACGGGATCGGTGCTGCGGTCGGAGGTTGCCGGGACAACAGGTGGAATGCTCATGACCTCACCCTCGTCGCGGTCCGCTGTCGCTGTCATCGCCCAGCCAGCCGAATCCGGACCGGCGACCTAGCCCTGCCGGCGTACGCCGCACGGCCGACGCCGAACCACCTGTGGTGTGGCTAGGTTGTGGGCCATGCCCCGGCCGCAGTCGATCACCGTTGACGTCGGGGCGCGCGGTCGTTGGGCCACCGTTCGCGCGCCGGTGCTCGACACGACCGGGGCCGCCGTGCTGTGGACCGCGATGGCGG
>DASTGF010000365.1:0-18720 GCA_035719255.1 Microlunatus sp.
ACTTGTGTGGTCGGCGTCTTTCGACCCAGCCGTCTGGCTCGAGGATCTGACGCCGGCCGGCTGCCTGGTCGAGGCGTGGGAGACCTCCGATCTGCACGAGTTACCGGGTCCCGGCCCGGTGTACGCCTGGATCTCCGGGACTGGCTCGACCCGTGCTCGGGGCTCTTCCGCAGGGGTTGCGAGAGCATTCACCGAAGTACCGATGTGGACGGGCCGGGGGTGCACCCGACCCGGCCCTGGGGCAGGGCGCTGCCATTCCGCCGGGTTTCGCCGTCACCCGCCGTGTGAAAGCGTGACGACGTGGACTGGTACACCGCAGCCGTACTGACCGGACCCCGCCTGCGCCTGGATGCACTGCGTCCAGACGATGCGGAGGCCTTCGTCGCCGCTCTCGGTGATCGCCAAGCCGCCTCCGAAGTGACCCGACACCTGTCGTACTCCCCACCGGACTCCCTAACCGAGGCACGCGACCTCATCGAGAGGGCGATCGCCGATCCGGGACGGGTCGCCTACGCCCAGCGGTTGCGCGAGGACGGCCGGCTGATCGGCACGACATCGTTCTACGACATCGATCCGGCCAACCGCGGAATCGCCATCGGGCACACCTGGCTCGGAAGGCCCTGGTGGCGCACGGGACTCAACACCGAATCCAAGCTCCTGCTGCTCCGGCACGCCTTCGAGACGCTCGGGGTGGAGCGGGTCGCGTGGCACACCGACATCGCCAACACCAGGTCGCAGGCCGCGATCGAACGCCTCGGCGCCACGCGTGAGGGAGTGCTCCGCCATCATCGGCTGCGCCGGGACGGGACCTGGCGAGACACGGTCTGCTACGCCCTGCTGCGCGGCGACTGGCTCGAGACGAAGCATCGCCTGCTCGACCAGGTGCCGCTGGCGATCACCAGGGACGACACAACCCACCGCTGGCTCGCCCGCTTCGGTGACACCCAAATCGGGGAGATCGACTTCGTCCCGCAGGACGACGTGGTCTTCGTGACTCACACGGGCACGGCCGTGGACTGGCGGCGCTGCGGGATCGCCGCCCGGCTGACCACGGCCGCCCTCGATGATCTCCTTCAGCGCGGGCTGCGCGTCCGGCCCGGCTGCAGCTACACCCGGCGGTTCCTCCGAGAGCACCCCGAGTACGCCGATCTGGTCGCTTGACCCGACGATCCGCGTCCACGCGCCCACGCGCCGATCGGCGGTTTGATCATCGGTGACATGATGGATGGGATGCTTCGCCGCCGACCTCCGACGATCCGTACCGTCGTCATCGCTCTCGCCGCGGCGGCCCTTCTGGCTGGTTGCACCGGCACCGGCACACCGAGTCCCAGTCCGACCCTCGACAGTCCTGAGCGCGCCGCTGCTCAGCTCGCCGACGGCCTCGCCCGGGCCGATCTCAGCACGGTAGAGTTCGCCAGCGCCTCCAGCGCCGAGGTGAACACCGCGTTCAAGGCGGTGGTCGCCGGCATGGGTCCGATCCGGCCCGAGGTCGGAGTCGCGTCGCTCAATGCGCAGAGCAGTTCGGCGACCGCGACCCTGCGGTACACGTGGAGGTTTCCCGGTGTGCCGACCTCGTGGGTCTACGACACGACGGTCGACCTGGCACGGGAGTCCGGGCGCTGGAAGGCCCGTTGGACGCCGGCGCTCGTCCAGCCCGGACTCGACGGCACGACCCGGCTCACCCAGCGCCGGCTCTATCCCCAACGCGGGGAGATCCTCGGCGAGAACGGCGACGCGATCGTCACCGGGCGCCCGGTGGTCCGGATCGGTCTGGACAAGAGCGCATTGAAGGCCGAGCAGCTGGACTCGTCGGCCGCGAAGCTCGCCACGCTGGTCGACATCGACGTCAAGAACTTTACGACCCGGGTCGACAGCGCCGGACCTGAAGCGTTCGTCGAGGCGATCGTGTATCGGGCCGCGGACCCGCGACGGCCTCCGAATCGCGTGGTTGCCGCCATCCCCGGCGGCCTCGCGATCGACGGCGAGCAGATGCTCGCGCCGACGGCCGGCTTCGCCCGTCCGGTCCTCGGCTCGGTCGGTGAGGCGACCAAGGAGATCGTGGACGCTTCCGGCGGCACGATCGTCGGGGGTGACGAGGTCGGTGTTGCCGGGCTTCAGCGCCGCTACGACAGCCGGCTGCGCGGGACGCCTGGCGTCCGTGTCCAGCTCGTGGCGGCCGAGCCGTCGTCGGAGTCGGCGAGTCCGTCCCCCGGCGACCCGCCGCCCGAAGCCTCCGGGCAGCCATCGAGTCCGTCGTCGCGGGCACAATCTCGACAGCCCTCCGCCGATCCCACGCCGAGCCCCCGCCCGGCCCAGACGTTGTTCGAGTCCCGGCCGGCCGCAGGGCAGGATCTGACGATCACGATGAACGTCGGGCTGCAGAAGCTGGCCGAGAAGGTGCTCCTCGGCACCAAGCCCGCCAGCGCACTCGTCGCGATCCGGCCTTCGACCGGTGCTGTACTGGCCGTGGCCAACGGACCCGGCGCCGACGGTCAGTCGATCGCCACGGTGGGCGAGTACCCGCCGGGATCCACCTTCAAGGTGGCGAGCAGTCTCGCGTTGCTCCGCGCGGGCCTGAAGCCGGATTCGACCGTCACCTGCTCGGACCGGGTGAGCGTCGACGGCCGGCAGTTCAAGAACTACTCCGACTATCCGAACGACCACCTGGGCAAGATCGATCTGCGGACAGCGGTGGCCCAGTCCTGCAACACGGCCTTCATCTCGCAGGCGAACCGTGTCACCGACGCCGACCTCGCCGCCGCGGCCGGCTCGCTCGGTCTCGGGATCGACTACGACGTCGGTTTCCCCGCCTACTTCGGGTCCGTCCCCGACAGCGGGGGCGGAACCGGTCATGCGGCCGCGATGATCGGTCAGGGCACGGTTCAGGCCTCGCCGCTGTCCATGGCCGCCGTGGCCAGCTCGGTCCAGTCGGGCAGGACGGTGATCCCGCACCTCATCGATGGCACGAATCCGAAATCGACGGTTCAACCGTTGACGGCCGCCGAGGCCAGACAGCTGCGCTCGATGATGCGATCGGTGGTCGCCCAGGGCAGCGGTCGGACGTTGGCGAGCCTGTCCGGGCCCGACGTCATCGCCAAGACCGGCACCGCCGAGTACGGATCGAAGCAGCCACCACGCACCCACGCCTGGATGATCGCCGCTCAGGGCGATCTCGCGGTCGCGGTGTTCGTAGCCGACGGTGCCTCCGGATCCGGCACCGCAGGACCGTTGCTCAAGTCCTTCCTGTCCGGCGCCCGCTGAGATCGTCGCCGGATCTACCGCTCCGGCCCCCGCCAAGGCCGGTGATGATCGTCGGGTCAGAAGACCCAGAAGGCGAAGACCGCCGCCGGCAGCAGTCCCAGCAGGACCAACGGCGAGTACGGCCGGCGCCGGTTGATGATCAACACCGCCACGGCGGCCAGCAGTCCGACGACACCACACATCACCCACAGGCCGATGGCGTCGCCGGGAGCGATCGCGGTGCTGAAGGCCGCGTACGCGCCGAGCGCGAACGTCGGGGCGCCGAATACGACCACGCACAGCGCGGAGATCACCACCCGCTGGACCAGATCGAGGCTCTTCTCCTCCGCGCTGCCGACGCGATCCACTCGACTCCTCCGATCGCCGCCGAACCCGTGCGGCACCTCTTTGCGTCCCGGATCTCGGTCCGACCAGGTGAACGATAGCCGCGCTCGCCGCCATCGCAGGCCCCTAACCGGCCTCGACGGGGCGCTCGACGGGTGACGTTCGCCACCCCCGGTCGCTGGCCTCGGCCAGCCCTGCCTGCTCCAGCGCCGTCAACTCGGCCAGCGTGGTGGGCACGGCGACACCAGCACGGCGAGCGATGTCGCCCACCGAGGCGTAGGACCGCGCAGGCAACGCCTCGAAGACGGCCAGCCGTCGCTCGTCGAGAAGATCGGTGGCTCGTTGTGCTCCCCGCGGCTCGGGTGCGAGCGCCGACCCCATCGGCGCGACGAGCTCGAGCACCTCGGCGCCGGACGTGACCAAGCTCGCCTTGCCGTCGCGCACCAACTGGTGCGGTCCGGCCGACAACGCGGAATACACCGGTCCCGGCACCGCCATCAGTTGTCGGCCGCAGTCGACGGCCCAGCTGGCGGTGTTGCGCGCTCCGGAGCGATGGGCGGCCTCCACGACGACCGTGCCGGTGGAGATCGCGGCGATCAACCGATTCCGGGCGAGGAAGCGAACTCGGCTGGGTGCCGCACCCGGTGGCAGCTCGGACACGATCAGGTGATCGTGGGCGATGGCATCCAGCAGGGGGGCGTTGCCCTTGGGATAGACCACGTCGGCCCCATTGGCCATCACCGCGACGGTGACTCCACCGGCGCTGAGGGCACCACGATGTGCGGCGGCGTCGATCCCGTAGGCACCACCGGACACGACCACCATCCCGGCGTCGGCCAAGTCCGCGGCCAGCTGGGTGGCGGTCTCCAGCCCGTAGGGGGTCGCCGCGCGCGACCCGACCACCGCCACGGCGCGAGCCGCTAGCTCGCCGAGATGACCGGGACCGCGCAGCCACAGACCCACCGGCGCCCCGCCGCGCCGCTGGATCGGTGACACGTGGCGGAGATCGTCCAGCCCTGCCGGCCATTCTTCGTCGCCGGGAACGACGAAGCGCAGGCGATAATGCCGGGACAGCACGGCTAGTTGCCGATGATCGATCGCCGCGGCACGACGCGCCATCGCCTCGCCCAGCGCACCCGAGGTGACCCGCGACCAGGCCTGCGCCGCGTCCGTCTCGGTCAGCAGTTCTGCCAGCGACGGATCGCCGGCGTCCACCACACAGCTCAGCGCCAGCCGGGCGGCCCGATCGTCCAGGCGGCTCATCGTCCGGCTCCGGCCGGCGACGGCTCCCCACGACGCATCGCCAGCGCTATCGCCACGTGGTCGGAATGCGGCCGATCCGTTCCCGCGAGGTCTGCGACGGTCCACGCGATGCGCAAGACCTTGTCGACCCCGCGGGGACTGAGCATCCCCCGATCGAGCGCGTCGTCGACGGCGTCGAGACCGTCGGGGAGCGGGAGCTGCCGGCGCAGGTAGGGGCCTGGCACCTCACCATTGCACCGCCATCCCGTCCCGCGCAGCCGGCGTGCTTGACGCTGCCGAGCCTCCGCCACCCGCGCTGCGACCACCGCCGACGACTCGCCACCTATCAGCTCATGTCGCACCCGGGTCCGGCGCTGGGGCCGGAACGTTTGGGCGAGATCGATCCGGTCCCTGATCGGATCGGAGAGGCGGTGCGCGTAGCGACGGACCGCCATCGGCGGGCACCGGCAGTCGGCCCCCGGTGTGCCGAAGCGTCCGCAGGGGCACGGGTTGGCCGCCAGCACGAGCTGGAACCGTGCCGGATACCGGGTCTGGACCACACTGCGGGTGAGGAACACCTCACCGGATTCCAGCGGTGTTCGCAGCGCCTCGAGCACTGCGGTGGAGAACTCGGGCGCCTCGTCGAGGAACAGCACGCCGCGGTGGGCGACCGAGATCGCGCCGGGCCGAGCCATCCGTGGGCCCCCACCGATCACCGCCGGCATCGACGCGGAGTGGTGCGGGTCAGCATACGGCGGGCGACGGACCAGCCCATCACCGAGATCCAGACCGGCCAGCGAGTGGATCGCGGAGACCTCCAGAGCCTCGGCGGGCTCCAGATCCGGCAACAGGGTCGGGAGTCGCTCGGCGAGCATCGTCTTGCCGACGCCCGGCGGACCGTGGAAGAAGACATGATGGCGTCCGGCTGCGGCAACCTCGAGCGCCCACTTGGCCTCCTCCTGACCGGCGACGTCGGCCAGATCGACGGCGCCCAGTCGCGACGGCGCGCCGAGGCCACGATCGGCCGGCGGGCCGGCGCTCGCACCGACCGGCCGCGCGGGCGGCTCGTCGGGGACCGGCTCATGGCGGAGCAGCGCCAGCAGTTGGCGGAGCGAGTCGACGCCGAAGACCTCGATCCCCTCGACCAGCCGAGCCTCGCCGGCCTGTCGTCGCGGCACGATGACCCGGCGGAAGTCGTGCTGGGCAGCCGTCAGCACCGCCGGCAGGATGCCGCGGACCGGGCGGACCCGGCCGTCCAGTCCCAGCTCGCCGAGCAGCACGGTGTCGACCAGCTCCGCCGAGCGGAACTCGGTGTCAGCCGCGAGAACGGCTGCGACGATGGCCAGGTCGTAGTGCGACCCGGTCTTGGGCAGCGTGGCCGGGCTGAGATTGATCGTCAGCAGGGTCGTCGGCCAGCCGACGTCGGCGGTTGACACCGCGGCCTTGCAGCGGTCGCGTGCCTCATACAACGCCGCGTCCGGCAGCCCCACCAAGACGGTGCGCGGTAGACCACCGCCGATGTGAGCCTCGACCTCGACCAGCCGCCCGTCGAGTCCCACAAGGGCCACACTCCATGCGGTGGCCATCATCCGCCGATCCCTCGCAGATGCCGGATCACCGGTGCCGACCCGCGGACCAACAGCACCCCGATCGCGTCGAGCCGGACAGGCCGGACCCCGGGCGACCCGAATGGCTCGGCGTTCTCCGCCAGCCACTCAGCCGCCAGCTGGCGCAGCTTGCGCAGCTTCGCGTACGTGATGGCTTCCAGCGGATCGCCGAACCCGATCCCGGAGCGGCACTTGACCTCGCAGAAGACGATCGTGCTCCGGCCGTCGACCGTCTCGCGCGCGACGATGTCGATCTCACCCGTGCGACAGCGCCAGTTGCGAGCCAACACGGTCATTCCCTGGCGCTGCAACTCGGCGACCGCGAGGTCCTCCCCGCGCGCGCCGAGCCGATTGGCCACCCGATCCCCCATCGCCCACCTCCAGCCGAGGCCCCCACGTCCTGGAAGAGCCGTCTTCACTGGAGAGCATGTGCAGCTGGAGGCGAATCGTTCGCCCGAGGCGCCGATCTGTGGATCACCAGCCCCTCAGGTGGCGGCTGTGGACAACTCCCGCATCGACCAGGACCGCCCTCGGCGGAGCACGCGCAGTCATCGCCTGGTCAGCGGTCATCTCGCGCGGTCTCCCCGCATGAGAGAGGCTCAAGACTCCGGGGTCACTGGTCGGTGACGCTCTTGGGCACCTGCAAGTCGCTGTGCGCGATCTCTTCGATCGACACGTCGCGGAAGGTGAGCACCTTGGCGCTCTTCACGAACCGGGCCGGCCGGTACATGTCCCACACCCATGCATCGCCCATCGACACCTCGTAGTACACGTCGCCGCCCTCGGTCCGGACCTTCAGATCGACGGCGTTGCACAGGTAGAACCGGCGTTCGGTCTCGACCGCATAGGTGAAGATGCCGACGACATCCTTGTACTCGCGGTAGAGCTGGAGTTCCAGCTCGCTCTCGTACTGCTCAAGATCCTCGGCACTCATGGCGCACCGACTCTAACCGTTCGGGCTACGTTCTCGAAGCGCATCCGGTGGATGGCGCACGGTCCGTGCCGGTCCAGTCGCTCTTGATGCAGCTCGGTGCAGTAGCCCTTGTGGATGTCGAAGGCATACTCCGGATACTGCGCGTGGAACTCGCGCATGATTCGGTCCCGGGTCACCTTGGCGATGATCGACGCCGCCGCGACGCAGGCAGCCACCCGGTCTCCTTTCCACACCGCCAGCCCCGGGACGCCCAGCCCGTCGACACCGAACCCGTCGGTCAGCACGAACCCCGGAGTGAGGTCGAGCCGCAGCAGGGCCCGGCGCAGGGCCGCGATGTTGGCCACGTGCATGCCGATCCGATCGCATTCACCGGGCGGGATGCAGACGACTGACCACGCCAGCGCCTTGGCTGTGATCTCGTTGTAGCAGCGCTCGCGCTGCGCCGGGGTGAGCAGCTTGGAGTCGCGCAGATTGGTGATCTGGCGCGCCTTGGTGTCGGCGAGGATCACCGCGCCGGCCACCAGCGGGCCCGCGCAGGCTCCGCGACCGGCCTCGTCGGCACCGGCGACCGGCCCGAGCCCGACGCGCTTCAGGGCACGCTCGTAGCCGTAGATGCCGGTGCTGGGCCGGACCGTCGTCGTCTCCGCTGCGACCTGGGCCGACATCAGCAACTCACCCCCTCGGGCTCGATCACCCCACGTTCGGGGGCCGGTTCGGTCGGTGGCGGCACCCCGGCGAAGGTCGCCGGCCGGTGCAGGAACTCGAACCGGGACAGGGGCCAGGCGATCGCGACGGTCGGCCCGACCACCAGGTTCTCCGGAACGAAGGCCACCTGGCCCTTGGCCTGATCCGTCGACAGATCGGCGAGATGGCAGCGCGAGTCGGCGCTCAGATCGCGGTGGTCCCCCATCACGAAGATCCGGTCCTTCGGCACCACGACGGTGAAGCGTACCTCCGACGGGGCGACCTGCACCCCGTCGGGAGCGGTGTAGAGGTAGGAGGTCTCATCCAGCGGGTAGCCGTTCACCGTGATCCGGTTGCGGGTGTCACAGCAGACCACCCGATCGCCCGGCATGCCGATCACTCGCTTGATCAGGTGTCCGGCGCTGGCCGCGGTCGGGATGCCGATCAGATCCAGCAGTCTGTCGACCGCGGTCGGGTCGGTCTGCTCGCTCTCACCGAGCCAGCCGCCCGGGTCGGAGAAGACCACGACGTCGCCACGCTCGAAGCCGGTGATCTTCTCGACCACCACCCGGTCACCGATGAGCAGGGTGTTCTCCATCGACTGCGACGGGATGATGAACATCTGCCCGACGAAGGCGCGCAGCAGGATCGAGACCAGCAGGGCGCCCACGACGACGATGGCGAACTCGCGCAGCGCCGCCCCGCCGGCACCGCGTTTGCGGGGCGAGTCGGTCGCATCGGTGTGTCCCTCAGTTGCCACCATCAGCAGTTCGCATCCGCGCCGGCATGGATCTCCGGCGTGGCCGGGGCCGGGGACTTACCCGGCGGGACACCGGCGTACGTCTCCGGAATCGGCAACCGCGCAGCATCCGACAGCGGCCAAGCGACAGCGATGGCACGGCCCACGACCAAGTCCTCCGAGACGAATGCGTTCTCACCCTTCAGTTTGCCAGGGTCGTTGAGGTGGCATCGGGAGTCGCGGCTTTCGCTCCGGTTGTCGCCGAGCACGAAGATCCGCCCGTCAGGCACCAGCACGTCGAACTTGATGTCCGACGGTGCGCTCTGGTGCCCGGACGGGTCGGTGTAGAGGTAGCTCGTCTCGTCCAAGGGGTGCTGGTTGACCGTGATCCGGCCCTGGCTGTCGCAGCACACGACCTCGTCGCCGGGCAGTCCCACCGCGCGCTTGATCAGGTGGTTGGCGCTGGAATCCGGCAACACCCCCACGAACTCCAGTGCACGCCCGATCGGGCCGCGCTCGGAGCTTTCGACGCCGTTGAGCCAGCCCCCCGGGTCCTCGAACACGACCACCTGTCCCCGCTTGACCGAGCTGAGCTTCTCGACCACGACGCGGTCGCCGATCTGGAGGGTGTTCTGCATCGACTGGGACGGGATGATGAACATCTGGCCGACGAAGTAGCGGACCAGCGACGCCACGATGATGGCACCGATGACGACCATGACGAGTTCCTTGAGGAACGCGACCACGTGCTCGCCAATCGTCATGCTTCGCGGCCCCGGGCTGTCGGAACCTGTCGCCTCCGGCGCCGGCTGTCGCTCACTCATCGCGGGCTCGTACGTCGGGTGCGGTGAACTTCACCGCTGAAGCCTAACTACGCGTCGCGCTTTTCCTTGATCTTTGCGGCCTTGCCACGCAGACCGCGCAGGTAGTACAGCTTGGCTCGACGCACGTCACCACGGCGCTCGACCTCGATCTTGTCGATGATCGGGCTGTGCACCGGGAACGTGCGCTCGACGCCGACACCGAAGCTCACCTTGCGGACGGTGAAGGACTCGCGCACGCCCTCACCCGAGCGGGCGATGACGACGCCGGCGAATACCTGAATACGGGAACGGTTGCCCTCGACGACCTTCACATGGACCCGCACGGAATCACCAGGTCGGAAGACGGGGATGTCGCTGCGAAGCGACGACTGGTCGAGCTCAGAGATGAGCTTGCTCATGGTTCTACCTCGTCAGTGCCACAGGTCACCACGTCGATGGTTCTTCGATCCCCCGACCGGCACGATCCCCCTGTGGCAGGCGCCCCGGTCGCGGGTGGACAACAGCGCCCAAGTCTGCCACACCGCGCTCGCCAGGAGGAAATCAGCCTGGCGCGCAAGCTGTTTTCGCTCCAGATGTATCAAGACCGCGGCTGCGAGATCCAACACAACGTCAGGGCCTGCGGGCCCATCCCCCGGCCGGCGCGACTCGTCCACCCCTGGGGCTGGGCCCGGGGGGCTCACCCCCGCACCCCGGAGGAGTTGATCAGCAGTGAATGGGGCAGACATGCTCTCCGCTCCCCAGGCACCGGTCTCGCGCCCGGCGCTCCCGTGCCAGCTGTCCAGCCAGCTGTTCTTCGCCGAGCGTGAGACCGACGTCGAGCGCGCGAAGGCGCTGTGCGCTGGGTGCCCGATCCGAACCGCCTGCCTCGTGGGTGCCATGGAACGCCAGGAGCCATGGGGCGTGTGGGGTGGCGAGGTCTTCGTGGACGGCGTCGTGGTCAGCCGTAAGCGTGGCCGCGGTCGCCCCCGCAAGTACCCGGTGGGCACGCCCCGGCGGTTGCGCCGTCCAGCCGCTGTGGTGCCCGCCGGTGACACCGCGTCGGGTGAGAGCGTGGTAGCAGCCTGAACCGGCGAGTCGGCGCTCAGCGCCGGGGGCTTGGCCGCCGCAGGCACTCTGTTGCCCGCCGCAGGCACTCCGAGGCGGGGCGCCGGAAGTTGCAGCGCTCAGTTGTTGCCCTTCGTCAGGGCGCCCAGGAGATCGCGGTTGAGCCGGGAAATGGTTTCCAGCGGGATGCCCTTGGGGCACACCGCACTGCATTCGCCGATGTTCGTGCAGCCACCGAATCCCTCGGCATCGTGCTGGGCCACCATCCCGAGCACACGTGAGTGCCGTTCGGGTTGACCCTGCGGCAGCAGGCCGAGATGAGTGATCTTCGCGGCCGTGAACAGCATTGCCGAGCCGTTGGGGCAGGCGGCGACGCACGCGCCGAAGCCGATGCAGGTGGCGGCGTCGAAGGCGTGATCGGCATCGCGCTTCGGCACCGGCACGGAGTGGGCCTCAGGCGCGGTGCCCGTGGGAGCGGTGATGTAGCCGCCCGCCTGGATGATCCGGTCGAAAGACCCGCGATCCACCACCAGGTCCTTGATCACCGGGAAGGCCTCCGAGCGCCACGGCTCGATGTCGATCACGTCCCCGTCGGAGAAGGATCGCATGTGCAGCTGGCACGTCGTGGTCTGCTGAGGTCCGTGTGCCACACCGTTGATCACCAGACCGCACATGCCGCAGATGCCCTCGCGGCAGTCGGAGTCGAACGCGATCGGATCCTCACCGGCCATGGTCAGCCGCTCGTTCAACACATCGAGCATCTCCAGGAACGACATGTGCTCACTGACGTCGGGCACCTCGTAGCTGACCATGCGTCCCGGCGCATCGGGGGCGGGCTGGCGCCAGACGCGCACCGTGATCTTCACAGATTTCCCTCCTGGTTCGCGCACGCGACGCGCCCAAAGCCTCGTACTTCCTCACTCGCTCGCGGACGAAAAACCTGTCCGCTCCCTCGCTCGTCCAGAACAAGCCGGCGGCGCGCGATCACTTGTAGCTCCGCTGCTTCATCTCGACGTACTCGTACTTCAGTGGTTCGGGATGCAGCACCGGCTTGCCGCCGTCGCCGCCCCACTCCCACGCCGACACGTACGCGAACTCGTCGTCGTGCCGCAGAGCCTCGCCGTCCTCGGTCTGGCTCTCGGCGCGGAAGTGGCCGCCACATGATTCGCGCCGGACGAGCGCGTCGATGCACATCAGCTCGCCGAGTTCGAGGAAGTCGGCGACCCGACCGGCCCGCTCGAGGGCCTGGTTGAGCTCCTCGTTCGTGCCGAGCACCTTGACGTCGGACCAGAACTCCTTGCGGAGTTCGCGGATCCGGGTGATCGCCTTCCGCAGGCCCTCCTCGCTCCGCTCCATGCCGCAGTAGTCCCACATGATGTGGCCGAGCTCCTTGTGGAAGGAGTCGACGGTGCGTGAGCCCTGAATGGACAGCAGCGTCTCGATTCGATCCCGGACCGACCCCACGGCCTCGACCGCGGCCGGGTGAGCATCGTCGATCTTCGGGTACGGCCCGTCGGCGAGGTAGTTGGCGATCGTGTACGGCAGCACGAAGTAACCGTCGGCCAGACCCTGCATCAGCGCCGAGGCGCCGAGCCGGTTGGCGCCGTGATCGGAGAAGTTCGCCTCGCCGGCCACGAACAGCCCCGGGATGGTCGACTCCAGGTCGTAGTCCACCCACAACCCACCCATGGTGTAGTGCACCGCCGGGTAGATCCGCATCGGCGTCTCGTACGGGTTCTCGCCGGTGATCTGGGCGTACATGTCGAACAGGTTTCCGTACTTGGCCTCGACGGATGTGCGGCCGAGTCGCGTGATCGCGTCGGCGAAGTCCAGATAGACACCGAGCCCACCGGGACCGACCCCTCGACCCTCGTCGCAGACATTCTTCGCGGCCCGGGATGCGATGTCGCGCGGCACCAGGTTCCCGAAGCTCGGGTAGAGGCGCTCCAGGTAGTAGTCGCGATCTTGTTCCGGGATCTGCCGCGGATCGCGCTTGTCCTCACCGGACTTCGGCACCCAGATCCGGCCGTCGTTGCGCAGCGACTCGCTCATCAAGGTGAGCTTCGACTGGTAATCACCGGAGACCGGGATGCAGGTCGGATGGATCTGGGTGTAGCAGGGGTTGGCGAACAGCGCGCCCTTGCGATGCGCCCGCCACGTGGCGGTGACATTGCACCCCATCGCGGTGGTCGAGAGGTAGAAGACGTTGCCGTATCCACCGGAGGCCAGCACGACGGCGTCGGCGAAATGGGTCTCGATCTCACCGGTGCGCATGTCGCGGGCCACGATGCCGCGCGCACGCCCGTCGACCACGATCAGCTCGAGCATCTCGTGGCGCGTGTGCATGGTGACGGTGCCGGCCGCGATCTGCCGCTCGAGTGCCTGGTAGGCGCCGATCAGCAGCTGCTGACCGGTCTGCCCGCGGGCGTAGAAGGTGCGTGACACCTGCACCCCACCGAAGGAACGGTTGTCGAGCAGCCCGCCGTACTCACGCGCGAACGGGACGCCCTGGGCGACGCACTGGTCGATGATGTTGGCGCTGACCTCGGCCAGCCGGTAGACGTTCGACTCCCGGGCCCTGAAGTCGCCACCCTTCACCGTGTCGTAGAAGAGGCGGTAGACCGAGTCCCCGTCGTTGCGGTAGTTCTTGGCCGCGTTGATCCCACCCTGGGCGGCGATCGAGTGAGCGCGACGCGGCGAGTCCTGATAACAGAAGCTGCTCACCTGGTAGCCGGCCTCGCCGAGGGTGGCCGCTGCCGAGCCGCCGGCCAGCCCGGTGCCGACGATGATGATCGACAACTTCCGCCGGTTGGCCGGATTGACCAGCTTGGCCTTGAACTTGCGCTCCTCCCACCGACGGTCGATCGGTACGTTCGGAGCCTTGCTGTCCCGGATGTCGTCGCCGACGGCGTAGAGCGAGTTCGAGTCGACCGAGTTGATCTGCTCG
This sequence comes from Microlunatus sp., assembly GCA_035719255.1. GTDB lineage: Bacteria > Actinomycetota > Actinomycetes > Propionibacteriales > Propionibacteriaceae > Microlunatus. The sequence continues at coordinate 13,607 of DASTGF010000365.1, forward strand.
GCGTCGGGGATGGTCGTCGTCATGAGTTCACCAGTCCGAACAAGATCGCGTACGGGGGAAGCAGGAAGCCGATCACGATGACGAAGGCCACCGCGTAGGCCAGCAGATTCAGGCGCCGACGGGCGACGGAGCTCGTGTTCGCGCCGAGCGTCATCAACGCCGCCCAGGTGCCGTGCCGAAGATGAAGGCCGATGGCGATCATGGCGATCGTGTACGTCACCACGACCCACCAGATGCTGAAGCCGTTGACGACCCGCAAGAACGGGCTGTCCGACGGTCCGCCCGGGTGGATCCAGTTCGCCGTCAGGTGCAGCAGGTGGTAGATCACGAACAGCACGATGATCACGCCGCCCCACCGCATGGTGAACGACGCGTACGTCCGCTGCACCCCCCGGCGGTTCTTGGTGGTCTGATAGCGCCGCGTCGGGGACTCACCACCGCGCGCGACCCGAGCCCGCTTCCACAGCGTGAACGCCGAGTACATATGGGCGATGATGGCGGCCAGCAGGACGACGCGGATGATCCACAGCGCCCCGCCGTACGGCAGGATCGGCTCACCCAGTGTTCGCAGGTGGTGGGCGTAGGTATCGAACGACGCCTGCCCGGCGAACACCTTGAGGTTGCCGTACATGTGGGCGACCAGATAGCCGATCATGATCAGGCCACTGACCGCCATCAGCGCTTTCAGCGCCACCGTCGACCGCGCTGCTTGCTGCGCCGGAGTCAGTGTTGATAGGGCCACGCGCCTTACCCTAGAACTCTTGCCCCCGCCGTTCTACGTAAGGCCACCCCGCCAACTGGTGTTTTTCGCCACTCCGTCGATGCTGCGTGTGGGGGACCTCACTGCGCGCGCCTGATCCGGCGGGACCGGGTCGGCCAGCACGGGACCCGCGATCACACTGATGTCATACCTGACGCCGGTGTGACGTCACGTGGCGTCAGTGACGCGCGCGCTGTTGCCGTGGGGTTCGTCCTGCACCGGATGTGCGTCAGCGGCGACCGGCGGGAGGAGATCCGGCCGCCGTTCCCGGGTGAGCTCGAGCGCCCGGTCACGCCGCCAGGCGGCAATCTGCGCATGATGGCCGGAGAAGAGCACCTCCGGGACGTCCAGCCCCCGCCAGCTCGGCGGCTTGGTGTAGACGGGATACTCCAGCAGCCGATCGTGCGCCTCGGAGTGCGACTCCTCCTCCAGCGATGCAGGGTTGCCGATCACGCCGGGGATGAGTCGTACGACGGCTTCGACGATGACCAGGGCCGCCGCCTCGCCACCGTTGAGGACATAGTCGCCGATGCTGAGCTCGTCGACCCGGACCCGTTCTCGGGCGTGCGCGGCCACCCTGGCGTCGATCCCCTCATACCGGCCGCAGGCAAAGACCAGATGCCGCTCACCGGCGAGTTCGCCGGCCAGGCGCTGGTCGAACGGACGCCCGGACGGCGACATCACCAACAGCCGGCTGTCGTCGGTGAGCAGGCTGTCCAGGGCCTCGCCCCACGGCTCGGGCTTCATCACCATGCCGGCTCCCCCGCCATAGGGAGTGTCGTCGACCGTCCGGTGCCGGTCGTGGGTCCACTGCCGCAGATCGTGGACGCCGAGATCGATCAACCCGGACTCGATCGCCTTGCCGACCAGCGACAGCCGCAACGGCGCCAGATACTCGGGGAAGATCGAGATCACGTCGATACGCACCGGCACACCGTGCCACATCCGCCGCTGTGTCGCTCCGTGTGCCCAATCCCCTCCCCGGCGAGTGAGATCGGACGACAGGTCTGCACCCGGTGTGTCGCCGTCGTTCGAGCACAGTCGCCGGGGTGGGGACCCCCGTCAGAGGTCCCCACCGAGAGGCTGGCGGCCGCCCGAGATCAGCGCTGCGGGGGCTGCTGGGCGACGGCGTTGACCAGCGTCGTGCTGAACGCCTTGGGGTCGCGGGTCCGGACGTAGGCATCGACCGCGTCGTAGAAGCCCTGCTGGAACGTGGGACTCATCGCCGAACCGTGCACGATCGACCACAGCACCCTGGAGTTCCGCAGAGCGGTGGAGGCCGACTGCTGGTATGGCGTCAGCGAGCTGACGTCGACATCGGTCCGGACCGGCACCGAACCCTTGGCCTTGCTGAACGCCAGCTGGACGGCGGGGTCTGCGATGACTGCCAAGAAGTCCTGGGCGTTCTTCGCGTTGGTCGCCGAGCGCGCCTTGACGAAGGTGTCCACCACCGCGACGTACGACGCCCCGGTGCCGGGGAACGGAACTTCGCTGAACGTCGTGCCGTCCACCTTGCCGGCCTTGATCAGCTCGCCGAAGGCCGAGTCGTTCATGGTCTCGAACGCGCATCCGCCGTCGCCGAGCTTCTTGGTCGCCTCGTCCCAAGACAGCCCGGCGGCCTGCGGATCGACCTGGTCCAGGGCCTGACCGAACAGGTCCAGGGCCTTCCGCACCTGCGCACCGTTCCAGTTGAACCGGTCGGCGACGATCTGATCCCAGCCCTGGGGTCCGATCACCGACAGCAGGATGTTCTCGAACAGCGCGGCGGTGGTGAAGGAGTCGCGCGCGCCCACGCAGAGCGGCACCGCACCGGACTGCTTGACCTTCTTCAGATCGCTGATCCAGTCCTCGACGGTGTAGCCGTTGCCGGGCTTGGCGACGCCCGCCTTCTTCAGCACGTCGAGATTGAAGAACAGCATGTTGCCGCGGTGAGAACTGGTCGGCACGCCGTACTGGTTGCCGTTCACGGTCAGCCCATCGAGGATGACCTGCGGCACGGTCTTGTCAAGCCCGGACTGCTGGACGATCGAGCTGACGTCGGACACCTGGCGCTGGGCGACATAGCTTCGCAGGGCAGCCGAGGGGAAGGTCTGCCAGACGTCGGGCGGATCACCCGCGAGCAGCCGCTGGGTCAGCACAACCTGTGCGTTCGCGCCGCCGCCACCGACGACCGGGGCGTTGACCACCTCGACGTTGGGGTCCTTGGCCTTGAACGCGTCGATCAGCACCTGCAGCGCCTCGGCCTCCGAGCCGGAGGTCCACCAGGAGATCAACTCGAGCTTGTCGGTGGCCTGAGCCTGGCCCTGGTTGTCGGTGCCGCAGGCCGCCAGCCCGCCGACCAGGGACAACGACAGCGCCACCGCTGCGATTGCGCGCCGGATCATACCAACTCCTCTTCCGCCGCCGAGCTGTAATGGACGTCCTCGCGAGCCCTCAAATCGAAGAACGCGAACGAGGCCACCACAGCGAAGCAGATCGCCGGGATGAGGAAGGAGAACGACGCGCTGGTTGCGTCGAGCAGTCGCCCCTGGATCACCGGCATGATCGCGCCACCGACGATGGCCATCACCAGACCGGCCGCCCCGAACTTGGTGGCCGGCCCGAGGCCGGTCAGCGCCACTCCGTAGATCGTCGGGAACATCAGCGACAGGCAGAACGACACCGCGATCAGGGCGATGACACCGCTCAGATTCGGCACGAACATGGCGTAGAGACACAACAGGACCGCCAGCACCGCAAGTGCTGCGAGGGCCTTGGTCGGGCGGACCCGGCCGATCACATACGTCATGACGAAGCGGGAGATCAAGAACACGATCAAGCTGATCTGGAGCACCAGACCACCGAGAGCCAGCGAGCCGTTGATGGCCTGTTGGACGTAGGCGATGATGTAGGTCCAGGTGCAAACCTGCGCGGCCACGTTGAAGAACTGGGCGATCACGCCGAAGCGGTAACGACGGCTCTTCCACAAGATCTTGAACATCTCGCCGGTGCTCAGGTCCCCGGCGTCGGGGTACTCCTCGACGATCTTCGGCGACTTCTGGACTGCGATCAAGATCCAGATCACCACCAGCAGCAGGCCGAGGCCGATATAGGGCCCCATGACCGCCGCGAGTTGATCAGCGCGTATCTGATGTATCTGGTCAGCGGTGGCGGAGGCGAGATCCACCGGAGCGTCCAGCTTCGGCAGGATCAGGGTGGACGCGAGCAGCACTCCGATATTGGTGCCGACCGGGTTGAAGGCCTGGGCCAGATTGAGCCGCCGGGTGGCCGTCTCCTCCGGCCCCAACGACATCACGTATGGGTTCGCCGACGTCTCCAAGATCGAGCAGCCGGCCGCCATGGCGAACAGCGCGACCAAGAAGGCCGAGTACGTCATGATCTTGCTCGCCGGGAAGAACAGGAACGCCCCGGCCGCGGCGAGCGCCAGGCCGGTCAGCAGACCCACCTTGTAGCCGAACCGCTCGTTGATGAATGCCGCCGGGAGAGCCAGCAGGAAGTACGCGCCGAAGTAGGCGAGCTGAACCATGCTGGCCTGCACGGTGGTCATGTCGAAGATGCGCTTGAAGCCGGCCACCATCGGTGTGGTCAGGTCGGCAGCGATGCCCCAGGCGGTGAAACATCCGACGATCGCCGCGAACAGGAGACCCATTCCGGGGTAGACCCATTTCGCCTTATGCTCAGCGCCCACCGGCGGGCTGGACTCCTCATTCGAGATCGTCTGTGCCATCGCGTATGACATCCTTTCCGTGGTCGGACCAGTCCCCCGATGGCCTCGGCCCGATGCGCTTCTCAGCGAGATCTCACCGGACCGCCGCGTGGTTCGAACGGTACTGCAAGATCTCCCGCCAGCCCACTCCCCGTCTCTTAAGTGATCATCAGGTGGCGTCGTAGTCCAGCAGCCCTTCGACCGGCGCGAGTCGGAGCCGGCCGCCGGCGAGGTCGATCTCGGGAACGATCGCGATGACGAACGGGATGAGGTGCCGGGCGGTGCCGGAGTCGACCTCGAGCAGATCCTGTTCCGGCAGATGGAGGACCGCGATCACGGTGCCGATCGTCGAGCCGTCGGCGGCCTCGGCCCGCAGGCCGACGAGCTGCCGGTCGAAGTACTCCTCCGGGTCGTCGGGGCGCTGGGCGGGATCGACATCGGTGGCCAGCCGAACGCCGCGGACCTGCTCGGCGGCCGTACGGTCGGGAAGCTCGTCGAAGCGCACGAGCATCCGGTTCCCCTGCCACCTCGTCGACGCGATGGTGAGCCGGCGACCGGTCGCCTCGTCTCGCAGCACTCGTCCGGTGACGAACCGCAGCTCCGGCTCATCGGTGCGCAGGTCGACCAGGACTTCGCCGCGGATCCCGT
>DASTGF010000366.1:0-18237 GCA_035719255.1 Microlunatus sp.
CAGCACTGCTGGGTGGCGGCGCAGCACCGGGTATCGCCGGAAGTCCGGCGGACAGCAGTCGAACAGGTAGGCGGTGGCGGTCGCCTGCCAGTCCGGTGCCCCCGGGGGTCGCACGGTCTCGGGCCATCCGGGCGGAGCATACGCGGCATCGGGCATGAATGGATATTATCAAACATGTGTTCTAATCTGGCCGACCGGTGCTCTCATCTACGATCGGGCGGGTGAGCAGCACGTCCCGCACCCCCGACGACGATCCCGCCGAACACGACGACCTCGTGTGCCGCATCGTCCGTGGCGAGTTGGAGGCGGCCGTGGTCTGGCGCGACGAGCAGACCATCGCCTTCCTCGATCACCGGCCGGTGTTCAAGGGCCATGTGCTGGTCTCCCCCGCCCGCCACGTCGACAACCTGCTGGACTTGCCCGGTGACCTGATCGTGCCGGTTACGGCGCTGGCGCAGCGCGTGGCGGCGGCCCTTCCGTCGGCCGTCGGCGCTCAGGGCACCTTCGTGGCCATCAACAACGTGGTCAGTCAGTCGGTGCCCCATCTGCACATCCATGTCGTGCCGCGGACCAAGGGCGACGGACTGCGTGGCTTCTTCTGGCCACGGACCCGTTACGGCGACGGGGAGATCGACGCGTACGCGAAGGTGATCAGCGAGGCGCTCTCGTCCTGACCCGGCCGGGCGACCGCGACGGCGGCTTCCGGGTCGACTCTTGACAGTTTCTCAGCGGGGACTTAGGAAGACCAAGGCGCATGGCGCGCCGAGGACGTCAAGGAGGACAGATGCCACACATCCCCCGTCGCCGGTTGCTCCGGCGATGCGCGCTGGTCTCGATCGTCGTGCTCACGGTCGGGTTGAGTCTCAGTGCCGGCGGAGCCAGCGCCCAACCTCAGACCGGATCGGGTGCAGCGTCGTACGTCGGTGCGACCGCCGCCGCCCCCAAGCTGTCCTCGCCCGATCCGGGAGTCATGGCGAATCTGTGGGAGTGGAACTGGCGCTCGGTCGCGAAGGAGTGCACCGACGTCCTGGGGCCGGCCGGCTACGGCGGTGTCCAGGTGGCTCCGCCGCAGGACTCGGTGAAGCGCACCAAGTTGGGTGACGGCGACACGATCCTGCATCCGTGGTGGGAGGTGTACCAGCCGGTCGACTACTACCTGACCAGCCGGATGGGCTCGGAAGCCGAGTTCAAGGCGATGGTCAAGACCTGTCGCCAGGCGGGGGTCAAGGTGTACGTCGACGCGGTGATCAACCACATGACGGGCCAGGGCGACACCTCCTACGGCGGTCGCACTTTCCAGCGCTACGCCTATCGAGACCTTGGCGTCAACCGCAACGCGAGCTACGCCAACAGCGACTTCCACAAGTACTCCGGAGACTGCCCGTCGGCCTCGGGTGGGATCGAGGATTTCAACAACCTCGCCCAGGTGCGCTACTGCGAGTTGGTCGGGCTGAGCGATCTGCGCACCGACACCTCGACCGTTCGCAAGACCTTGGCCGCCTACCTCAACAAGCTCATCGGCTACGGCGTGTCGGGCTTCCGGGTGGACGCCGCGAAGCACATCGGCCAGGACGATCTCGACGCGATCGATCGCCGACTGCACAACACCGTCGACGGTACCCGCCCGCTCTGGGCCCTCGAGGTGTTCGGCGGTGCACCCGGCATCTTGTCTCCCGAGGCCTTCACCTCCAGCGGTCAGGTGCTCGGGCTGGACGCGGTCAAGCAGATCCGCGATGCGTTCAAGAGCTACCCGAAGGAGCACGTCGGCAGCATCGCGACCTTGAAGGTCTTCGGTGCCGGCTCCGGGCTCACGCCGAGCGACGAGACGGTGAGCTTCGTGCAGAACCACGACACCGAGCGCAACGGTGACGCCCTGAACTACAAGGACGGCGCCCGCAACGTGCTCGCGACCCAGTGGCTGCTGGCGTCCGGCTACGGCACACCGCAGGTCTACGCCGCGTTCACCTTCACCACCAACGACGATTCCCCGCCGGCGACGGCCGACGGGATGATCACCGACACCGACTGCAGCAACGGCTGGTCCTGCACCGACCGCGACCCGGCCGTGATCGGCATGGTCGGCTGGCACAACTACGTCGGGAAGGCCAAGCGCCAGCACTGGTGGGACGACGGGCAGAACGTCATCGCCTTCGGCCGCGGGTCGAAGGGCTGGGTCGCCGTCAACAACGGCCCCGAGGCCAAGAAGATCACCGTGGCCACCGGGCTGCCGGCCGGGACCTACTGCGACGTCCTGCATGGCACCAGGTCCGGAGGCAGGTGCACCGGCCCGACGGTGCGGGTGCGCCCGAACGGCACGGCGACCGTGACCGTCGGGGCCACCGCCGCGGTCGCGATCCGCACCGACCGCCGGATCTGAGCCGGCGTCCGCAGCCGCGGAGCGCCCTCGCCGACCCGTCCCGTAGCCGTGGGTGCAGCGGGCCGGGGGATCGAGCGGCGCTCCGCGGGGCCGTCAGCGCGCCGTGCTCACCGGGATCTCGACCAGTACGCACCGTCACGGCCGACGGCTGTTGTTCGCACCCGATGGCACGTTGTTCGTCTCCGCCGAAGACGCCGAGGTTCCATCGGGGGCTCAGGACCGGAACTCCCTGGCCGGCAAGGTCCTGCGGATCCGGCGAGATGGTCGCGCGGCGCCGGGCAACCCGTTCGGCAACCGCACCTGGTCTTGCGGACATCGCGATGTCGAGGGGTTGGCCTTCGATGCCGAGGAGCGACTCTGGGCCACCGAATTCGGTGGATCGTCGGCGGATGAGTTGAACCTGATCACCCGGGGCCGCAATGACGGCTGGCCGATCGTCGAGGGCCGCTCCCGCGGCGACCGGTGCGCCGCACCACCGCGCGCTGACCTCAGCGGCGATCACGGACGGATCCGCCGTGTGGCGGTCGCCCCGGACGGTTTGCTGTGGGTGACGACGAGCAACACCGACGGCCGGGCCTAGCCCGGTCGACGCGACGACAAGATCCTGCGCACACTCTGCAAGCTTCTCGGCGGACGGACCGACGTCCCGGCCGTGACATGACGTCCGGCCCTGGCGGCCGGGCGTGGTGGAGAGACGCTGGAATCATGATCATACCGTCGTCGTACTTATCCGGCGGGCCGCGCGAACGGCGTCAGCGCTGGATCGTGCCGCTGATCACGGCACTCCTGCTGGCTCTCGCCGGCTGCCGGCTGTTCATCCCGATCCCGGACCCGAGCCCGAGCCCAACCGCCTCGGCCTCCGTCACGACACCTGCACCGACGCCCGATCACTCGTCCACGACACCGTCGCCCGCGCCGGAACCGCCGTCCACGACCACGCCCCCGGCACCGCAGCCGGAGCCGACCGACTCGAGCACGTCGTCCGACGCCACCGCGGAGATCTGGTTCTGGGCGCTGGGCCGCAACGTGTGGACCGACCCCGCGCTCATCCCCTACACCGGCGGTCTCGGCTACGGCGACACCGACGTGAACCTGCATGCCGCCGGTGTCCAGCTCGCGCTCGATCCTCAGGGCACCGTGACCAGCGTGACCGTCTACAACGACGAGAACGCGCTCGGGTACCCGGGCTCGGAGACCAACTTCTCCGCGTACGCAGGGATGTTGCCCTTGGGCCTGACCTGGTCGGACGACGTGTCGAGCGTCGACGCCAGCCACGCCCTGGTGTCGGAGTCGGGTGGGTTCGGCACCGAGATCGTCCATACCTTCGTCGACAACGGGCTGCGGATCGATGTGACCTTCACGGCCCGGCACAGCAACGAGCTTCCGGGCGCATCGATCCACGGCATCACCGTCGCGGCCCTGTCATGATCATGCCCGGCGCGGCGTCTGATCGTCGACAGCTCAGCTCAGCGCGGGGATGACCTCGCGCTCGAACAGCTCGATGCCCGAGCGGTCGTAGGCGGCCTCGGGGAAGTAGTGGATCGCATAACCCAGCCCGAGGTCGGCCACGGGCCGGAGCCTCTCCACGATCTGCTCGGGTGTGCCGACGGCGAGAGCGCTGTCGCTGTGGTACTCGGCGATCACGCCGGCCGTTCGCTCCGCGCCCAGATAGGGGATCAGCCGTGCCTCGACCGCGTCGATCCGTTCCTGCACCTCGGCCTCGGTCTCGGCGACGATCGTGTTGTAGTTCGATGAGCGTACGATCGCGTCGAAGTCGGTGCCGACGTCGGCACAGTGCCCGCGCAGCAGGTCGCTCTTGTGGGCGAACGTCTCGGCATCCCCGCCGAAGTTCGTGTATTGCGCGTAGCGCGCGGCGATCCGGAGGGTGACCTTCTCACCACCGCCCGCGATCCACAGCGGGATCCCGTTCGGCTGCAGGGGCTTCGGCCAGACCAGGGCGCCATCGGCGGTGGAGTAGTCACCGGCGAGGGTCGCCGAACCTGTAGTCCACGCCTGGTGCATGATCTCCACGCCTTCGCGAAGCCGGCCGAGCCGCTCCTTGGCCGGCGGGAAGCCGTAACCGTACGCCCGCCACTCGTGCTCGTACCAGCCGCCGCCGATCCCCATCTCGGTCCGACCGCCGGAGATGATGTCCACCGTGGCCGCGACCTTGGCCAAATAGGCCGGGTTGCGATAGCTCATGCAGGTGCACATCTGACCCAGCCGCACCCGCGAGGTGACCGCGCCGAAGGCGGCCATCAACGTCCAGGCCTCGTGGGTGGCCTCCTCGCTCGGCACCGGCACGGTATGGAAGTGGTCATAGACCCAGATCGACTCCCACGGACCGGCGTCGGCGGCCTGCGCGAGTGACCGCATGGTGGCCCACTGGTCCTCCGGCGCGATGCCGACCAGATCATGACGCCAGCCCTGGGGCACGAAGACTCCGAATCGCATGATCGACACCGTACGCGCGGACCCCCCGCCGCCGATCGGGAGGGCCAGGGCATTGCCCGGCCAGATGCATCCCCCGGACAGCCGCCCGCGAGTGTGCGGAAAGGACAGATCTTGTCGGCGTGTCGCTGTCGTCTGCGCACAGTTGCCAGAAAGGTGGACCGTGTGCGCAGAACGTGACGTCGGACCCACCGCCGGCCCGGGCGCGCAGCCACGCGAGCGCGAGCGGGACCGTTGGCTCCGGGCCACCCTGCAGGAGATGTCGTTGGAGCAGAAGGTCGGCCAGCTGTTCGTCGCGTACGTGAACGGCCCGACCGCCGACACCGCCGCCGCGGAGAACACCGCCCGTTTCGGGGTGGCCACGCCCGCTGAGGTCGTGGCGACGCACCACCTTGGTGGCGTCATCTACTTCACCTGGAGTGGCAGCGCCGACGATCCTGCGCAGATCGCCGCCCTGAGCAACCAGCTGCAGCACGCCAACGCTGCGGCCGGTAACCCGGTGCCGCTGAGCGTCGCCACCGATCAAGAGACCGGCCAGGTCGCTCGCGTCGGCCCGCCGGCGACCGTGTTCCCCGACGCGATGGCGCTCGGAGCCGCGCGCGACCCACGACTGACCCGGCAGGCCTACGCGATCATCGGCGAGGAGCTGCGGGCGATCGGGATCAACACCGACTACGCCCCCGATGCCGACGTCAACGTCAACCCGGCCAACCCGGTGATCGGCGTGCGTTCGTTCGGCTCGAGGCCCGAGCTGGTGGCCGACCTCGTGCTCGCCGCCGTGACCGGCCTGCAGCAGGAGCGGGTCAGCGCGACCGCCAAGCACTTCCCGGGTCACGGCGACGCGGACCAGGACTCACACACCTCGCTCCCGGTGATCACCCACACCAGGCAGCAGTGGGAGCAGATCGACGCACCACCCTTCCGTGCCGCGATCCGCGCCGGGGTCGATGCGATCATGACCGCGCACCTCTCCTTCCCGGCGTTCGAGCCCTCCGGCGACCCGTCCACCCTGAGCCGAACCGTGCTCACCCGGCTGCTCCGCGGCGAACTCGGTTTCCAGGGGGTGATCGTCACCGACTCGCTGCGGATGGAGGGCGTTCGCACGCTGTACGGCGATGCCGAGATCGCCGTCCGCGCGATCGAGGCCGGCGCCGACGTCCTGCTCGACCCGCTCCAGCCCGACCAACAGATCCGGGCCCTGATCGACGCCGTCCGCTCCGGCCGGCTGAGCGCGCAGCGGATCGACGCCAGCGTCCGGCGGATCTTGATCATGAAGTGGAACCGCGGCCTGATCGAGTCAGCCGTGGTCGACGAGTCCCGGATCGACGAGCACGTCGGCACCCGTGGGCATCTGCGTGCGGCGCAGCGGATCACCGACCGGACCACCACGCTGGTCACCGACCGGTCCGAGCTCGTGCCGCTGCCCGGCGGATCGGTGTTGGTCACCGGCTGGGGCACGAGGCAGGTCCCGCAGCTCGCCACCGGCCTCGCCCAGCACGGCAGGTCGGTCGGGTCGGTGGTGACCGGCATGGCACCGAGCACGGCGACGATCGCCGCTGCCGTGCAGCAGGCGCTGGGGAAGGATTGGATCGTGGTCACCACCTGCTCGGCGTGGAAGGACTCCGGGCAGCGCGCTCTCGTGGCGGCGCTGCAGGCGACCGGGAAGCCGGTGCTCGTGGTGGGGCTGCGGGACGCGTACGACATCGCGTCTCTGGACGGCGTGGGCAGCTATCTGGCCACGTACTCCTCGACGGCGGTGGCGATCGAATCCGCGCTGCGGGTGATCACCGGTGCGAAGCGGGCCACCGGCCGGCTGCCGGTCGACATCCCCGACCCCGACCACCCGGAGACGATCGTCTATCCCTTCGGCACCGGGCAGCGCCGATGAGTCAGCCTCCAACCCTCCCTCGCGAGATCAACCCGTCGGGTTCACAACGTGCCGTGGCACGTTGTGCACCGGACGACTCGCGGAACCTGGGGGTGGCGAGGTCTCGATCGGGGAACCCCAGCGTGGTGAGATCGTCACCGCCGGTAACAGACGTCCGTGGCCAACCCGGTCACTCGGCCAGGAGAGAGCGCAGGACGTACTGCATGATCCCGCCGTTGCGGTAGTAGTCCGCCTCTCCCGGGGTGTCGATCCGGACCACCGCGTCGAAGCTGACGGCCGGTCCCGAGCCGGTCGACGAGCCGGCGGTGACCTTCACGGTCGTCGGCGTGGTGCCGGAGTTCAGCTCGGTGATGCCGGTGATCTCGAAGGTCTCCTCGCCGGTCAGCCCGAGCGACTCCGCGTTCTGGCCCTCCGGGTACTGCAGGGGAAGAACACCCATGCCGATCAGGTTGGACCGGTGGATCCGCTCGTACGACTCAGCGATCACGGCCTTCACCCCGAGCAACGCGGTGCCCTTGGCGGCCCAGTCGCGCGAGGACCCCGAGCCGTACTCCTTGCCGGACAGCACCACCAGCGGGATCCCTGCCGCGAGGTAGTTCTCGGACGCCTCGTACACGGTCGTCACCGGCGCATCGGGGTCGGTGAAGTCCCGGGTGAAGCCGCCTTCGGTGCCCGGCGCCAATTGGTTGCGGAGCCGGATGTTGGCGAAGGTGCCGCGGATCATCACCTCGTGGTTGCCCCGCCGGGACCCGTAGGAGTTGAAGTCGGAGCGCTGCACGCCGTGCTCGGTCAGGTACTTCCCGGCGGGGGCGTCGGCCTTGATGGCACCGGCCGGTGAGATGTGGTCGGTGGTGATCGAGTCACCCAGTTTGAGCAGAACCCGCGCGCCGGAGATGTCGGTGACCGGCGCCGGCTGGGCCGGCATCCCCTCGAAGTACGGCGGCTTGCGGACGTAGGTGGAGTTCGGGTCCCACTCGAACGTGTCGCCCTCCGGCGTCGGCAGGGACTGCCACTGCTGATCACCGGCGAACACGTCGGCGTAGGAATCGGTGAACATGTCCGCTCCGATCGCCGAGGCGACGATCTCGTCGATCTCGGCCTCGGTCGGCCAGACGTCCTTCAGATACACCGGGTTGCCGGACTCGTCGGTGCCGAGCGGCTCGGTCGTGATGTCGACGTCCATCGACCCGGCGAGGGCGTAGGCGACCACCAGGGGCGGCGAGGCGAGGTAGTTCATCTTCACGTCCGGGTTGATCCGGCCCTCGAAGTTCCGGTTTCCCGACAGCACCGACACCACGGCGAGATCGTTGTCCTGCACGGCCTGGCTGACCTCGGGGATCAGCGGCCCGGAGTTGCCGATGCAGGTGGTGCAGCCGTAGCCGACGAGGTTGAAGCCGAGCTTGTCCAGGTATGCCGTCAGGCCCGCGCGGTCGTAGTAGTCGCTGACCACCTTCGAGCCGGGAGCAAGGGTGGTCTTCACCCATGGCTTGCGGGTCAGGCCCTTCTCCACCGCCTTCTTGGCCACCAGGGCGGCACCGATCATGACGCTCGGGTTGGAGGTGTTCGTGCACGACGTGATGGCGGCGATGGTGACCGCGCCGTGGTCCAGCTCGAAGGAGCTGCCGTCGGACAGCGTGACCGGCACCTTCTTGCTCGGCCGGCGGATGTCGGCCGGTACGTCCTCGCCGTACTCGTGCGGCGCGCTCGAACCGTTCCCGGTGGCATGGCTCGGGGAGTCGGAGGCAGGGAAGGACTCATCCACCGACTCGTCGTAGCCGTCGAGCTCCTCCTCGTCGACGTAGTCGCGCAGCGCCTCGCGGAAACCCTGCTTGGCATGGGCCAGGATGACCCGATCCTGGGGGCGCTTCGGTCCGGCGATGCTCGGCACGACACTCGCCAGGTCGAGCTCGAGGTACTCCGAGAACCGCGGCTCGCGGTCGTCGTCGTGCCACAGGCCCTGCTCCTTGGCGTATGCCTCGACCAGGGCGATCTGGTCCTCCGAGCGGCCGGTGAGACGCAGGTAGTCGGTGGTCTTGGAGTCGATCGGGAAGACCGCGATGGTCGAGCCGTACTCCGGGCTCATGTTGCCGATCGTGGCGCGATTGGCCAGCGGCACCGCCGACACGCCGGGCCCGTAGAACTCGACGAACTTGCCCACCACCTTGTGCTGGCGCAACATCTCGGTGATCGTCAGCACCAGATCGGTCGCGGTCGCCCCCTCCGGCAGCGAACCGGAGAGCTTGAAGCCGACCACGCGCGGAATGAGCATCGACACCGGCTGGCCCAGCATCGCGGCCTCTGCCTCGATGCCACCCACGCCCCAGCCGACCACCCCGAGACCGTTGACCATCGTGGTGTGGGAGTCGGTGCCGACGCAGGTGTCGGGGTAGGCGTACAGCTCGCCGTCGACGGTCCGCGGGAAGATCACCCGCGCCAGGTGCTCGATGTTGACCTGGTGCACGATGCCGGTGCCGGGCGGGACGACCTTGAAGTCGTCGAACGCGGTCTGTCCCCACCGCAGGAACTGGTAGCGCTCGCGGTTGCGGCCGTACTCGATCTCGACGTTGCGGACGAACGCGTCGGCGGTGCCGAACACGTCGGCGATCACGGAGTGGTCGATCACCATCTCCGCCGGGGCCAGCGGATTGATCTTGGCCGGATCGCCGCCCATGTCCGCCATCGCCTCGCGCATCGTGGCGAGGTCGACCACGCACGGCACCCCGGTGAAGTCCTGCATGATCACGCGAGCCGGGGTGAACTGGATCTCCTTGGAGGGTTGCGCGGTCGGGTCCCAGCCGGCCAGCGCACGGATGTCGTCGGCGGTGATGTTCGCGCCGTCCTCGGTGCGGAGCAGGTTCTCCAGCAGGATCTTCAGGCTGTACGGGAGGGACTCCTGCCCCTCCACCGCGTCGAGGCGGAAGATCTCGTACGCGTTGTCCCCCACCTGCAGGGTGGTCTTGGCACCGAAGCTGTTGACACTCATGGAGCACTCCTCCGGGGATCGCTGTCAAAGTCTCTTGACATCAAGATATCACGCGGCGAGACCGGACCCGCCAGATCGCACCTTAATGCGGTCCGCGGAAGGCGGATTGGTAAGCCAAGCCTCAGTCGGCCGGCACCAGGGTGGCCACGGCCTCGAGATGGTGCGTCATCGGGAAGAGGTCGTACGCGCGGAGCCCGGCCAGCCGGTAGCCGAGGCCCAGCGCCGTGCCGAGATCACGGGCCAGGGCGGCGGGATCGCATGCGACGTACGCCACGGCCCGCGGGCGGCGTCGCAGGAGGTCGGTGATCACCCGGCGACCGGCTCCGGTGCGTGGGGGGTCCAGGACGACGAGGTCGACGCGATCCGGCAGCCGCGGCAGCCGGCGATCCACCCGACCGACCACGAAACGGACCCGGTCCCCTGCGTCGGCCAGGTTGCGCCGGGCGTGCTCGACCGCCGTGCTCGCCGACTCCACCGCCCACACCCGGCACCCGGCGTCGGCGAGCACGCCGGCGAACAGCCCGACCCCGCAGTACAGGTCGAGGGCACGCTCCCCCGGCTTCGGCTCGAGACCATCCCGGACAGCGGCGGCGAGGGTCGCGGCCGCGCCGGGATGCACCTGCCAGAAACCGGCGGCATCGACCGCCCAAGCCCGCCCGGCCGCCCGCTCGGTGACCACGGCCGAGCCGAGCATCGGCTCACCGTCCACGATCAGCGCCGGGCCGCTGTCGGCCACGACGGCGATGAGCTCGCCGCCGGCCGGCCAGGCGTGACCGGTGACCGTCGGGGTTCCGGGATGGGCGATCAGGCATCCCTCCGGCGGCAGCGGGACGAGATCGTGCGCGTGGTGGACCCGCATGGCGGCCCGACCCTCCGGGTCGACCCGATAGCGCATCCTGGTCCGCCAGTGCAGCCCATCGTCCGCACCGAGCGGCACCGGCTCGACCGCACCGGACCACTCCAGCCCGGCCAGCCGCCGGAGCTGTTCGGCGAGCACCGCCGTCTTCCACCGGCGCTGTGCGACCGGGGTCGCGTGTTGAAGATCGCAGCCACCGCAGCCCCCCGGACCCGCGATCCGGCACGGTGGGCGGACGCGGTCGGGGCTCGGGCGTACCACCTCCACCGCGTCACCCCGCCAGAAGCGGTCGTGACCGGTGTCGGTGATCTCGACCCGGACGATCTCGCCGGGCAGGGCATGGCGGACGAAGACGACCCGGCCCTCGTGCCGCGCGACGCAGTGCCCACCGTGCGCGACGGGCCCGATCTCGACCTCGATCACGCGGTCAGCCGTAGAAGGAGCGGCGCACGCTGGCCACGTCGTCGCGCTCGAAGCGCTGCTCGGCCTTGCCGGAGGACTTCAGCAGGTATGGGACCGACGTGACCATCACACCGGGGGTGAACAGCAGCCGACCCTTGAGCCGCAGCGCACTCTGGTTGTGCAGGATCTGCTCCCACCAGTGGCCGACCACGTACTCGGGGATGTAGACGGTCACCACGTCGCGCGGGCTCTCGGTCCGGATGCTCTTGACGTAGTCCAGGATCGGGTTGGTCACCTCGCGATAGGGGGAGGCGACGACCTTGAGCGTAACGGGGATGCCGGCCTCCTCCCACGTCCGGACCAGCTGATCGGTCTCGTCGGGGTCGACCGAGACCGTCAGCGCCTCCAGCGTGCTGGGCCGCGAGGCCTTGGCGAACGCCAGCGCGCGCAGGGTCGGCTTGTGCAGCTTGCTGACCAGGACGATCGCGTGCACCCGGCTCGGCAGGGTGCGGTCCTCCCCCTCCACCAGCGCGGTCTCCTGGGCCACCGCGTGGTAGTGACGCTGGATGCCCTTCATCAACACGAAGATCACCGCCATCGCGATGATCGCGATGTAGGCGCCCTGGAGGAACTTCGAGATCAGCACGATGATCAGCACCGCGCCGGTCATGGTGAGACCGATCGCGTTGATCACCCGGGACCGGATCATCCGGCCGCGCGCGGCGGAGTCGGTCTCGGTCTTCAGCAGCCGGGTCCAGTGCCGCAGCATGCCGAGCTGGCTGACCGTGAACGACACGAACACGCCGACGACGTACAGCTGGATCAACGAGGTGACGTCGGCATTGAACGCCACGATCAGCACGATGGCCAAAAAGGTCAGCACGACGATGCCGTTGCTGAACGCCAGCCGGTCGCCGCGGGTGTGCAGCTGGCGGGGCAGGTAGCCGTCGCGGGCCAGGATGGACCCCAGCACCGGGAAGCCGTTGAAGGCCGTATTGGCGGCCAGGAACAGGATGATCATGGTGGCGAACACGACGAAGTAGAACCCGGGCCGGAAGTCGGAGAACACCGTCGCCGACAGCTGCCCGATGGCGGTCTCCTCCACCACGTCGACCGGCTCCCCGTTGAGCGTGTAGTGCGAGAACGGCGCGTCGATGAGCTTCAGGCCGGTCAGGTTGGCCATGACGACGACACCCATCAGCATCGTCACCGAGATGCTGCCCAGCAGGAACAGGGTGGTGGCCGCGTTCTTGCTCTTGGGCTTGCGGAAGGCTGGCACCCCGTTGGAGATGGCCTCCACACCGGTCAGGGCGGCACAGCCGGAGGAGAAGGCGCGGGCGAGCAGCGCGACCATGGCGATGCCGGCGAACGGTTCGTACCGCGGATCGGCCTGGATTCCGTACTGCGCGCTGTGGGCCTGGAGCGGGTCACCGAGGACGAAGATCCGGAAGAGCCCGTACAAGACCATGCCGATGATCGCCACCATGAAGCAGTACGTCGGAATGGCGAACAAGGTGCCCGACTCGCGCACGCCGCGGAGGTTGAGTGCCATCAGGACGAGCGCGGCGATGGCGGCGACCAGGGTCTCGTGCCCGTCGATGAAGGGCAGCGCCGATTTGGCGTTGGCGACCCCGGAGGAGATGGACACGGCCACCGTCAGGACGTAGTCGACCAGCAACGCGCTGGCCACGGTCAACCCGGCGTTGGGTCCGAGGTTGACGGTGGCCACCTCGTAATCGCCGCCGCCGGAGGGATACGCGTGCACGTTCTGCCGGTACGACGCGACCACGACCAGCATCACCACCGCGACCAGGATGGCGATCTTCCAGGAGAAGCTGTAGGCCACCAGACCCGCCAGCGACAGGGTCAACAAGATCTCGTCGGGCGCGTAGGAGACCGATGACAGCGCGTCGGAGGCGAACACCGGAAGCGCGATCCGTTTGGGCAACAGCGTCTCGCCGAGCTGGGTGCTGCGCAGCTTGCGCCCGACGAGCAGTCGCTTGCCCACGTCCGAGAGGCCCACGCTCGAAGCGTAAGGCATGAAATCCTCAGCTCTTTGCCCCGCCGATCGGGGTGGAGCAACGCTGCCGGAGCCGGGCCGTGCGGGGGATACCCTGAGCGCTCCTCAGCACTAGACTCCCCCCGTGCACATCGTGATCATGGGATGCGGCCGGGTGGGCTCGACCCTGGCGCGCAGCCTGGAGAAGCGCGGACACACGGTCGCCGTGATCGACGTGCTGCCGGACGCGTTCCGGCGGCTGGGTCCGGACTTCGGCGGGCGGACCGTGAAGGGTGTCGGCTTCGATCGGGAGGTCCTGATCGAGTCCGGGATCGAGGAAGCCGAGGGCTTCGCGGCGGTGTCCAGCGGCGACAACTCCAACATCTTGTCGGCGCGGGTGGTCCGGGAGACGTTCGGGGTGCACAACGTCGTCGCCCGGATCTACGACCCCGGGCGCGCGGAGGTCTACGAGCGGCTCGGCATCCCGACCGTCGCGACCGTGCGCTGGACCGCCGACCAGGTGCTGCGACGCCTGCTGCCGGCCGGGTCCGAACCGCAGTGGCGCGACCCGTCTGGATCGGTCCGGCTGCTGGAGGTGCACGTCCACCGGAGCTGGGTCGGCCGCTCCATCGACCAGATCGAGCAGGCCACCGAGGCACGGGTGCCGTTCGTGTTCCGTCTGGGCTCCGGCATCGTGCCGAAGCGAAGCACGGTGTTCCAAGACGGCGACCTGCTCTACGTCGCCGTGGCCGACGCCCGGCTCGCCGAGGTGGAGTCCATCCTCGCCGGCGTACCGAAGGGAGAGTGACATGCGAGTAGCCATCGGCGGAGCCGGCAACGTGGGTCGATCGATCGCCAACGAGCTGCTGGAGAACGGTCACGAGATCTTGCTGATCGACCGCGACCCGCACGCGATCAAGTCCGACACCGTCCCCGGTGCGGAGTGGCTGCTCGCCGACGCGTGCGAGCTCTCCTCGCTGGAGGAGGCGGGCCTGGACACCTGCGACGTCGCCATCGCCGCGACCGGTGACGACAAGTCCAATCTGGTCATGTCATTGCTGGCCAAGACCGAGTTCGGCGTCCCGCGGACGGTGGCGCGGGTGAATCACCCGAAGAACGAGTGGCTGTTCAACGAGGTCTGGGGGGTGGACGTCGCCGTCTCCACCCCGCGACTGATGTGCGCCCTGGTCGAGGAGGCGGTGACGGTCGGTGACCTGGTCCGTCTGCTGACGTTCCACGAGGGCGAGGCCAACCTGGTCGAGATGACCCTGCCTGCCGCCAGCCCCTGTGTCGGTCTCCGGATCGGAGATCTGCGCTGGCCCGGCGACGTCGTCCTGGTCGCCATCATCCGGGACGGGCACGCCCAGCCGCCCGATCCGGACGGCTCGCTCGAGGCCTCCGACGAGCTCCTGTTCGTGACCGCCCAGGACTATGAGCAGCAGCTCGCGGAGATGCTCTCCCCTCGCGGCGACGTGACGGTCAAGCAGGCGCCCCTGCCCACCGCCCGCTGACCGGCCCCACCGCCCGCTGACCGGCCCCACCGCCCGCTCACCGGCCCCACCGCCCGCTCACCGGCCCCACCGCCAGCTCACCGGCCCCACCGCCAGCTGACCGGCCCCACCGCCAGCTGACCGGCCGGCAGGGGCGCCCGGCTCGGCTGCGTCGCCTCCGACCCAGCTCAGGCGGCAGCGGTTTGCCAACGACGGACTCGCCCTGCGTGTCGCCGTCGTGTGCGGCGCCCTCGCCGGGGACCCGTCATGCGTCCGGCTCGGAGACGACCCGCGCCGGGTTGAGCGAGGAGCCCTCCATCGGCGTCCTGCCCCTGGAGAGCATCAGTCCGATCACGGCCAAGGCGGCGAGCAACAGTGGCCAGCCGAGCAGCACCTTGCTCACCCCGAGCAGCACGATGTGCCCGCTGAGGAAAAGCGGGAGCTGGAGGACGAAGCGTGTCACGTACGGCACCGCGAGCACCGCTGTGAGCTTGCTCGTCATCCGGACCAGTCCGCGATCCGCCGTCCAGCCGGTCGGGTCTCCGATGGCAGCTCCGATCACGAAGCCGACCAACGGTTTGCGGATCGCGATGGTGAGCAACGAGAGCAGCGCCAGGAAGCCGTTGTAGAGGATCCCGGGCAGGAAGACGTCCTCGGCGCGGCCGGTCCGGGCCGCGATGAAGGCCGCGATCGCCGTCGGGAAGATCGCCTGGAGGACGTAACGGACACTCTGCCGTTGCAGGACCCGAATCAGTCCGAGGACGACGGCCGTCGCCAACGCGGCGATCAATGAGAGATACAGCGGGGACAGTGGCAGGCCCGTCGTGTCCCGGAGCATCACCCAGCACACCGTGAACGCGACGAACGGCAGCGCCGACTCCAGCATCCCCCGCGGGCCGCCGAGGGAGCTGGAGAGCTGGTAGCGGACGAACTCCTCCACGTAGGTGAACTGCGGGGGTTCGACCGCCCGACCACCCTCGCGAGCGGCAGCACCGTCGTCGCGGGAATCCGCCGCACCGTCGTGGGTCGGTTGCGGATCGGTCATGAAGCGCTGGTCGGGACGGTTCGCGGGGGTGCGGCGATGCTCACGAAGCAGCCGGCGCGTTGAGCAGCTCGTACTTCGGGTTGTACATCAACCGGCGGCCGTCCTGACAGCTGATCCGCCCGGCCACCTTGATCATCTGACCGGGGACGATCCCCGGGATCTGCCGCCGACCCAGCCACACCAGGGTGACCGCACCCGAACCGTCGCGAAGCTCCACCTCCAGCGCCGGATGCCCGGCGCGCGGCGCGATGGTCAGGGTCGACACCGTGCCGGTGAGATTGACCTGCTGCCGGTCCTCACAGGTGCGGATCGGGACAGCGCCCTCGTCCTGGACCGTCTTCTGCAGGTCCTCCGACTCCAGCTCCTCGTTGCTCTGCGCCAGCCGGCGCAACGCACGCTGCAGCATGTTCTCGGTGCCCACGACATTTGCCTCCTGCACCCGATGTGCTCGTATGATCCAGCATTCCACCAAAACGGCGCAGACGTTAACCCACCGTCGATCACGTCACCAAACTCGACGGTCGCCCCGCGGCGCCGGTCGGTGACGGCGAGGTCTCCCCGCGCTCAGCCGGCGCCGTCGGGACTGCCGGTCGCGAGACCCTCGGGCAGGGTCAGCGCGAGCAGGTCTCCTGGACCCATCGCCTGGTCACCGCGGCGGACCACCACCGAGCGGAACGCGGTGAGGAACTGCGCTACCGGTGGCTCCACCCCGTCCGACAGAGCCGCCTGACCGTAGACGATGCCCCGCAGCAGCCAGCGCGGGCCCTCGACGACCCACATCCGCGACGGCTGATAGCCCTCCTCACCGCTCGGCGTGGTGACCGGGATGATCCGGCGCAGCTCCACCCCGAACGGGCCCTCGGCAAGCTGCGTCGAGCCGCCCGCCTCGGCGGTGGCATCGATCAGGTCCTCCCGCAACTCCGGCCAGTACCCACCGCTGCGCGGGGCCGCGTACGCGCCGATCTCCAGCGCGGAATCACCCGCGACGAGCATCGCCGAGACGATCGACTGGGTCGCCTCGTCGACCTGCAGCCGCAGCTCGGCGCCCGGGAAGCCGGTGACGATGACACTGCCGAGGTCGATCCGGGGCAGCCCCTCAGGCGGATCCTCGTCCAGATCGACCTCGCCGATGTCGTACGGCCCGGCCGATCGCCAGTCCCGCCCGTCCAGATCCTCCAGGTCCAGCCCGTCGGCGCCGTCTTCGCTCGAGCCGTCGGATTCGCGCGAGGCTTCCCCGGACTCAGCGTCCTCGGAGTCGGGAGACTCGGCATCCTCCGATGCATGGAGCTCCTCTTCCACATCCTCGGCCTCGCGGTTCTTGCGTCGCCGGAAGATCACTGGACCACTCCCTCGTGCACGTCGCGCGGCCCGGCGGTCGGGCCCTCATCGACCGGCATCCCGCCGGTCGACCCGTGACCGCCCGACCCGCGGACGGTCTCGTCCAACGCTCCCACCGGAACGAACCGGGCGCGCGCCACCGGCTGGATCACCAGTTGGGCGATCCGGTCGCCGCGCCGGATCCGGACCGGTGTGGTCGGATCGGTGTTGAGCAAGCAGACCCTGATCTCGCCGCGATAACCGGCGTCCACCGTGCCCGGGGCGTTGACGATGGTGATGCCGTGGCGGGCGGCCAGCCCCGAGCGGGGATGAACGAACGCCGCATAGCCGTCGGGCACGGCGACCGCGAGGCCGGTGCCGACGAGTCGCCGCTCACCGGGTCCCAGCACGACGTCCTCCGCGCTGAGCAGATCGGCGCCCGCGTCCCCTGGATGGGCGTACGTCGGCAGCGTCAGACCCGGATCGAGCTGCCGCACGGGGACAGGCACACTCCCTGCTGCGTCGATCACCCGGTCACCCTACTGGAGAGCGCGTCACTCAACACGGCCGCCAGAGCGCGTGGACGGCGGGTGCTGATCAACCAGTACGGCACGGGATCGTCGGGATCGTCGAGGGTGATCTCGACCGCGGTCGCGACGTAGGGCCGCAGCACCAGATAGGCCCGAGCGTCGGCGTCGACCCCGCACCGGGCGCGAGTCCGCTCGGCATCGAGAGCTCGCGCGCCGGAGAGGTAACGCAGCTCGATCTGCGCCCGGCCGACGCGGAGCCACTCGCCGTCGAACCGGATCCGGATCGCCGCCCAACCCCACAGCACGATCAGCACCAGCGCCGCGGCCACCACCAGGGTGCCGAGCGCCCAGGCGGGGCCGAGGTAGAACAACACGGCGACCGGGAAGGTCAGGGCCACGATCGCGGCGATCACCCACCACAAGGGCGGCGGGGTCAGCCGCTCGCGGAAACGCATGATGGCTAACGTAGCCAACGTCGGGTAGACACCGGACGGCGAGACGAGGCGCACGGCGTGCGCGAGGAGGACTGTGGAGTGAGCGGCACGAACACCTTCATCGGAAAGATCTTTGCCGGTCTGATCGGCGCGGTCACCACGATCGTCGCGCAACGCCTGGTCGCCCTGGCCTGGAAGGCGATCACCGGCAAGGAGCCGCCCTCGCCGACCAATCCGGAGACGTCGGCTCTGTCGGCGGTGACCTGGGTCGTGGCCAGCGGTATCGGCGTCGGCGTGGCCCAGATGTTCGCCCAACGGTTCGCGGCGCGGCGGTGGGCCATCGGCGGCGGAGAGGCACCGGAGACGAAAGTCAAGATCAAGGTCTGAGGAGTCAAGATCAAGATCTGAGGACTCGAGGCGGGCGCGGCCGGATCGACCGACCCGGCCGGGGGTAGGGGGTCGTCG
>DASTGF010000367.1:0-2316 GCA_035719255.1 Microlunatus sp.
CGATCTGTCGCGTCGCAAGCTGCTGCCCGGCCTGCTCCACCTGTTCCAGACCGGCCTGATGCGCGACATCCAGGTGGTCGGCACCTCGCTGGAGGAGCACACCCGTGACTCGTTCGTCGAGTTCGCCCGCGAGGCGGTGGAGGAGTTCGGCGGCGACGACCACGACACCGACGGCTGGCCGGAGTTCTCCAAGCTCCTGCACTGGGCGCCGGGCGACGGCGGAGCCGAGGAGCTGCGCCGCACCATCGAGGAGGCCGAGGGCGGTCGCACCAGCGAGTTCGACCGGCTGCACTACCTCAGCGTGCCGCCGAAGGCCGCCCTCGCGGTCGTGCACGAGCTCAAGGAGGCCGGCCTCCACAAGCGCAGCAGGATCGTGATGGAGAAGCCGTTCGGCACCGACCTCGCGAGCGCGCAGAAGCTGAACGCCGAGCTGCACCAGGTGTTCCGGGAGGAGCAGATCTTCCGGATCGACCACTTCCTCGGCAAGGAAGCGGCCCAGAACATCCTGGCCTTCCGCTTCGCCAACGGGCTCTTCGAGCCGATCTGGCACCGCAACCACATCGACCACGTGCAGATCGATGTTCCCGAGGAGCTCGGGCTCGAGCAGCGCGCGTCGTTCTACGAGAGCACCGGCGCCTACCGCGACATGGTCGTCACCCACCTGTTCCAGGTGCTGGCGTTCACCGCCATGGAGCCACCGACCTCGCTGGAGCCGCTGGCGATCAGCGAGGAGAAGAACAAGGTCTTCCGCTCGATGTGCACCATCGAGCCCACCGACGTGGTCCGCGGGCAGTACGTCGGGTACCGCGACATCGAGGGTGTCGCCCCCGACTCCGAGACCGAGACCTTCGTCGCCCTGAAGTGCTACGTCGACAACTGGCGCTGGGCCGGGGTGCCGTTCTACCTGCGCACCGGCAAGCGGCTGGCCGAGGGGGCGCGGATCATCTCCATCGCGTTCCGCGAGCCGCCCCGGTCGATGTTCCCGACCGGCTCCGGGGTCGGCGACCACGGGCCCGACCACCTCACCTTCGACCTGGCCGACCAGGCCAAGATGTCCCTGTCGTTCTACGGCAAGCGGCCCGGTCCCGGCATGAAGCTCGACAAGCTGTCGATGCAGTTCGCGATGCACGACACCGGCTGGGCGGGTGCGGTGCTCGAGGCCTACGAGCGCCTGATCTACGACGCCGCGCGTGGCGACCGGACCCTGTTCACCAGCGCCGAGGGCATCGAGCGGCTGTGGGAGCTCTCGATGCCACTGATCGACAACCCGCCCATCGTGCGGCCTTACGCGCAGGGCTCGTGGGGGCCCAACCAGATCCACCAGCTGATCGCGCCGTTCGCCTGGCGGCTGCCGTTCGAGCGGCAGTGGCGCCAGCCCAACGACCAGGGCGGCTGAGCCCACCGGGGGCGACTTCCCTTCGCACCCGTTCGACAGTGCGGATCACGCGGCCGCTCGCCACCGGCCGTCTGATCCGTACTGTCGCCCCCGGAGTGTCCGTCGGGGTCGGTCGGGGTCGGGGGGTCAGGAGCCGGCGATCTGCTGGGCCAGCTTGTCGGCCTGGGACTTGTCGTAGCTGCCGAGGACGGCGACCCGGTCGGCGTGCAGCGACGGCATGACGGCGACCGAGGTGACCACCTGGCCGCCGTAGACGAACGCCAGCTCCTGGCCGACCTGGTTCTTGATCTCGCTGGCCATCGCCGTGGCCGCCTTCTGGTCGAGGCCGACCTCGACGTACCACAGGTTCTTGTGGTCGATCTGCTTGGGCGTCGCCGAGGTGACGCTCCCCTGCACGATCGGGTTCTGCATGAGGTACACCGTCTTGCCGGCGTCGCACTCCATCAGCATGCCCTGGACGACGCGGGGCTTCATCGGGCACGACGCCTGGTGCATCTCGCTGACCACGGCCTGCGGGATCTCGGGGCCGAAGGGCACACCCGGAGCGTAGCGGGCGTAGACCGGCCGGATCTCGAAGCCGCCGGTGTCGCCGACGGTGGTGGAGCCGCTCGCGGAGCTGGAGCTGGAGCTGTGGCCGCACGCGGCCAGCAGACCGGCGAGCAGCGCGACCGTGGCCAGGGTTCTCAGGTGACGCACGGCCCCCATCTAACAGGGTGGGATCAACGTCACCCCGGCGCGGTCGGCCCGGGACGGAATAAGTTGTCGAATCGTGTTGTCGCCCCCGGTATGACCTCATCCAGGAGCACGACGACCAGCACCGTCCCGACCGTGACCCTGCACGACGGACGCGCGATCCCGCAGCTCGGGTTCGGCGTCTTCCAGGTCCCGCCCGAGCAGACCCAGGAGACCGTCGAGCAGGC
>DASTGF010000368.1:0-9891 GCA_035719255.1 Microlunatus sp.
ACCAGGTGCTTGCGCGGGGTCACATCGGCCTTCTCGAAGTGACCGGCCGACGGCTTGGTGACCTTCTTGGCCTTGATCGCCCCGAAGCCGAGCTGGACGGCGGCATAGCCGTCGGACTCGGGCGTACGGACCTGGGTGACCACGCAGGGACCCGCCTGGATCACGGTGACCGGGACGACGCGATTGTTGGCATCCCACAACTGGGTCATCCCGAGCTTGGTGCCCAGGATGCCTTTCACGGTGCGTTCAGTCTTGGCGCTCATCTGTTCCAACGTCCTCAGAGCTTGATCTCGATGTCGACACCCGCCGGCAGGTCGAGACGCATCAGCGAGTCGACGGTCTTGGGGGTGGGATCGATGATGTCGATCAGCCGCTTGTGCGTGCGCATCTCGAAGTGCTCGCGACTGTCCTTGTACTTGTGCGGGGACCGGATGACGCAGTAGACGTTCTTCTCGGTCGGCAGCGGCACCGGGCCGGCGACGCGTGCGCCGGTACGGGTCACCGTGTCGACGATCTTGCGCGCCGAGCTGTCGATGACCTCGTGGTCATAGGCCTTGAGCCTGATGCGGATCTTCTGTCCCGCCACAGTTCGTCCTCACTTCTTCTACCGGTTGTCTCCGACCCCCGAGGTCGGGTGTGTCGCGCTCCATGGACACACACCACTCACAGGTCTGGCCCTGCACAGGGTGTCCCAGCTCGGGAGCCGGGTGGCCCGGGAGTCTCGCGGTTCGGCGGCCTCGCCCATCGAACAGATCCTGATCAGATCTGACCGATCGCATGGCACACCCCGGCGACCCCGTCGGAGGCAACCTGACGATTCTGTCAGGTTCTGTACGCCGGATCAAATCCCGTGACCGCCGCAGTCACCGGTCTGCCGGAATGCCCAGCGAAACGGCCCCGAGTCGCCGGGGCCGTAGGGACCACTGTAGTCGCTGTCGCGCTACACCCAAGGCGGCGATGGTGGGCGGCAGCCACGCGTGAGGCGGCGGTGTACGCCGATTGTCCGATCCGCCAGCGATTGTCCGGCCCATGTCCGGTATCCCCGGCCCGACCGGGAACTCTCTGCCGGTTGTTCACCCGGAACCAGACAGGAGCGCTCGATGACGTCATTCTCCGAAGGCAGTGACCGAACCGCTGACGTGGTGCGGGTTCCTGCCGAGCTCTACACCGACCTGCTCCGGCAAGCGCAGGATCTCCACGCCGCCGGCTTGAAGGGCTACGGCCTCATGCTCGGCGACCCGGCCGACCCTCGCTTCCCCTATCGAGCGGTCGACATGGTGTTCTTCGATCCCCGTCGCAACCGCCGCAACGACGAGGTCTACCGGCCGGCCTTCCATGCGCAGGGAAGCTACTTCCGGCAGTACGAGGATGCCGGCTTCGTGGCCGACCCGGCCGACGTGTACGCGGCCTGGCAAGCCGCCGAAGCAGCGGGCCTGGAACCGGTGGCTCCGTTTCACGTTCACCGCCGCCAGCCGTGCAACTTCTCCAGCATCGACTTCCGACTGCACAACCCGGCCTTCCGCTGGCATCTGATCATCTCGTTGCGCGACGCCCGGCATCCGGTCATCCGGCCGTTCGCCGTGGACAAGGACTGGAAGGAGTTCGGAATCGGCGAGGACGACGATCTTGAAGGCAGTGAACTGGACTACGGCGGACCGGAGGTGCACCCACTCACCTTGTCGACCGAGGACAGCGTCGAACACGTGGCGTGAGTCTCCGACGTGATGACCGCCCGGGGATCGGACCTGCAGCCGACGGGCCTCACCCCGACATGCTGCGAACCGGCATCTGGCAGCAGCTGGCCGGATGTCTCGAGGTGCGTTCGCAACGACTCGCGCCACCACCAACGGTGCTTCACGGCTGACGTCCTCAGAGCCGCCGGCATCCTGGATTCCCGGATCAACGGAATGCAATCCGTGTTCTGCGGCTTGAGCAGCGGCGCCGATCACCTGAGAACGTTCGCGGGCTCGGCGCGGGCCTCGATCCCACGACACCGACCGTGAACGCGGTGACCACAGCAGGATTGGCTCAGCGGTAGTCCGGCAGCACCGCCTCGGTGAATTCACGGATCTGCTCGTCGCCCTCACCCGGCCAGCCGCAGACGAGATAGTGGTCGATGCCGGAGCTGAGACGCTGCTCGATCTCGCGACGGATCTGCGGCATCGGCTGGGACAAGGACAACGAGCCGGCCCGCTTGATGCTCGCCGGGTCGCGTCCGGCCTCGGCGGCGAGCTGGTCGAGCCGGCGCGAACGCTCGGCGTGCTCCGGCCCGCCACCGGAGTGCCAGACATCGGCGAAGCGGGCGACCAGCGGCAGGGTGCGCTTCGGACCCGAGCCGCCGATCCACAGCGGCGGGCGTGGCCGCTGGACCGGCAGCGGTCGCATCTGGGCGTGATCGAGGGAAACCTGGTGGCCGGCGTAGGAGACGACGTCGCCGGTGAACAGGCGGGTCAGGATCTCGAGGGTGTCGTCCAGCAGATCGAAGCGCTCCGACGTGCTCGGGAACCGGATCCCGAGGCGATCATGCTCGTCCTGCGCCCAGGCGGCGCCGAGCGCCAGCTCGAATCTGCCGTGGCTGGCGTGATCGACGGTCAGCACCTGTGCCGCGAACACCGACGGATGCCGGTACGTCACCCCGGTCACGAGCAGGCCGAGCCGGATCGTGGAGGTCAGCCCCGCCAGGGCGGCGAGCGTGGTCATCCCCTCGAAGCACTCCCCCGGCCCTTCGCCGTACATCGGGGTGAAGTGGTCGAAGCCCCAGGCCCCGTCGAAACCGAGTTCCTCGGCGAGCCGGGTCCGCCGTACCACCTCGTCGAAGCTGATCCGCTGCTGCGCCACATCGAGTCCGAACCTCATCGGCCCACGATCCCACCCCCGCCGATGGAGTGATCACCCGGTCCGCACCGCCCACTCGCGGGACAGGATCGCGTAATCCGCCTCGCTGGTGAGCTCGCCCTTGAACCACTCGTTCTCGATCAGCTCCGCCTCTTGGCGGAAGCCGACGCGCTCCAGCAGTCCGCGCGACCGGACGTTGCGGGTGTCCACCCGGGCGATCACCCGGCGGGCCCCGATCCGGCCGAAGGACAGGTGCAGCAGCGCGCGTACGGCCTCGGTGGCGAAACCGTGCCCGGTCTGCGCGGCCGCGAAGATGTAGCCCACCTCCAGCGTCTGGTGCTGGACCGAACGCAGCGCCAGCAACAGGTCACCGATCAGCGCACCGGTGTCCGCCTTGACCGCCGCCAACTCCAGCAGGTCACCATCCGCCGCGAGCACGGTGCCGGCCACCTTGCGGACCAGCACCTCCTCGACGGCCGAGCGGTCGCGCGGCGGGTACGGGACGTAGCGAACCGCCTCGGGATCGGCGTGAATGGGCAGGAGCGCGTCCAGGTCGCTCGCGGCGAACCGTCTCAGCACCAGCCGCTCGGTGCGCAGCGGATCGGTCAGCGTGAATGGCAGCTCCACATCAGCGATCATCGCGCAACCACCCCGCCGGATGCGGTCGCTGCAGCTGAGAACGTGTCAGCGAGCGGCCCTCAGTTGAGCCACGATGACGCTGACGAACGACCAGGCGAGCCCGGCCAGGGCCAGCCCGGCGACCGCCGCGGGCAGCCACGAGGGTCCGACACCCGTGACGGCGAGGAGGAGGCAGCTCAGCAATGCGATGCTCTGCGCGACGGCGACGGCCTTGCGCAGCAGGCTCGGCGGCAGCGGCACGCGGAGCGCGGCCACGCGAAATGACGCGAGCCAGTAGACGTAGCGGAACAGGCCGATCGCCAGCACCCACGCGCCGACGCCCCCGCCGGCTGCCACCGCCACGCAGAGAATCATGATCATCGCGGCATCGGTCTCCATGTCGAAGCGGGCGCCGAACTCGCTGGCTTCACCACGGGCCCGAGCCACCGCACCGTCCACCCCGTCGAGGGCGAGGCAGACGGCGGCGATGATGATCAGTGCGGTGAGCGAAGCGGCGGGGGCCGGCGACCCGACGGTGAGCGTCAGCGTCAGCGCAGTGATCCAGCCCACCCCGACCAGACGCCCGAGCGTGACTGCGTTGGCCCACCCCAGCCGCCGGGCCCGCCGGCGCGCAGCGACCAGGGCGACGCCGCCGAGCAGGACCATCAGCCCGACGCCGGCGCACGGTGGGGTCGCCGGGCCCGCGGCCACCAGCACGGCCGAACCCACGAGTCCGGCTCCGGCACTCACCCCGAGCGCCAGCCACGGGACCTCGGCCCGCCTCAACCCGACCCCCTCAACCCGACCCCCCGCAACCCGAACCCCGCGCGCGGCCACACGCGATCAGCTCAGCCCAGCCGACCGTTGTCGGTGGCGATCCGAACGGCCTCGGGCCGCGAGCCCGCGAGCTTGCGCATCGCCGAGGGCAGGTGATTGCGCACGATCCCCTCCGGCAAGAAGAACGGCACCGGGCGGGACAGCCCCGTTGAGGAACGGTCGTCTCATCGGCTTTCCGGTTCTCGTCTCGCGCCTGCTGGTGGCCGCAGGCCGACGATAACCCACGGCGCCCAGGATCGTCAGCCCGACGGCGCCGCCGCCCATCCCACGCCGGCCGAGAGTCCGCGCGCCCCGCCAGCCTTAAGGTAAGGCTCGATGAGCATGCTTCCCGGAGTGGCCGCCGGTCACCAGACCACCGCACGCGCCGGCGCCGAGATCCTCCAGCAGGGCGGCTCGGCCGCTGACTCCGCTGTTGCGATGATGTTGGTCAGCTGTGCCGCCGAGACGCTGTTCACCGGCCTGAGCGGAGGCGGCTTCGCGATCTACTACGACGCCGAGCACCGGACCGCGACCTGCCTGGACTTCTTCGTCCAGATCCCCGGTCTGACCGGACGCACCCCGGGGCCCGGACGCCCGATCGAGGTGGTGTTCGTCGGCCAGCAGGTGCCGTACGACATCGGTCCGTCCACCGTGGCCGTGCCGGGTGTCCCGGCCGGCGCGTTGCGGCTGTGGGAGCGCTGGGGGCGCCTGGACTGGGCCGCAGTGGTGGCACCGGGACTGGCCGCATCGTACGGCACCCCGTTTCCGCAGGCCCACGCCGATCTGCTGCCGTTCGTTTCCCAGGCGATGCACGTCGGCGACGGCGACTGGGTCTATCGGCGGTCCGACGGCACCTTCCTGCAGGCCGGCGACGTGCTGGTGCACGAGGACCAGCACCTGGCGTACCGGCTGCTCGCCGAGGATCCGACCGCGTTCTATCGCGGCAGTTTCGCCACGGCGATGGTCGACGCCCTCGACGACGGCGGGTCGATGGACCTCGCCGACCTCGAGGCGTACGCGGTGATCGAGTCCGAACCACGCGTGGTCCCGTGGCGGGGCACCCGCGTCGCCGCCCGAGGTAACGACCTGGACGACCTGCTGGGCACCCTGCTGGCGATGGAGGACACCAGTGCCGATTTGCGCCACGACCCGGTGGCCGCGCTGGCCCTGGTAGCGGCGTTGCGCGGGCCGGACCGGCGGGCGGAGACGACCAACTGCGTCGCCGTGGATGCCGACGGCAACGCGTGTGCCATTACCACCACCCTCGGTCTCGGCTCGGGGGTCTGGGTGCCGGGGTACGGCGTACACCTGAACTCGATGCTCGGTGAAGGGGAGCTGATCCGCGGCGAACTGCGCCCGGGCCAGCGGATGGGATCGATGATGTCGCCGCTTCTGGTCTTCGCCGGCGGTGAGCCGGTGATCGTGGCCGGCGCGGCCGGCGGCAGCCGGATCCGACCCGCGCTGATCCAGTGCCTGCTCGGCATGGTCGACGGCCGGTCGCCGCAGGAGGCGATCGACGCACCCCGGCTCAACCCGGTGCCGGGACTGGTCCGCCTCGAGCCGGGCTTCGCCCCGGGCGTCGTCCACGCACTGGAGCGAGCGGGTAACCGGGTCGCGATCGCCGACCAGCTCGCACCGTACTTCGGCGGTGTGTCGGCGATCAGCACCCTGGGCGGAGGTGCGGATCCGCGCCGCGGCGGCACCGTGCTGCTGCTCTGAGCCGGAGGTCACGACTCGGCCACCGCCCCGCCGGGTACGGTCATCGGGTGCCCGCCCCGACCTCGACGTACCGCCTGCAGATCACCGACGACTTCACCCTCACCGACGCCGCCGCGGTCGTGCCCTATCTGGCCCGGCTCGGGGTCGGTGCGGTCTACCTCTCGCCCATCCTGCAGTCGAGCACGGGCTCGACCCACGGCTACGACACCACCGATGTGAGCCGGATCGACGCCGGTCGCGGCGGCGAGGCCGGTTTCGCCGCCCTGCGAGCCGCAGCCGACGAGCACGGCCTCGGCGTCGTCGTCGACATCGTGCCGAACCATCTCGGCATCGCCGAGCCGCGGGAGAACCCGTACTGGTGGGACGTGCTGCGCCGGGGCCAGGACTCGGCGTACGCGTCCTGGTTCGACATCGACTGGAGCCGGCCGCGGATCCTGCTGCCGGTGCTGGGCGATGATCCCGAGCTCAGCGTGGTCGACGGCGAGCTGCGCTACTTCGACCATGGGTTCCCGCTCGCCGACGGGACCTGGGCGCCCGGCGACACGGCAGAGGAGGTCCACGCCCGCCAGCACTACGAGCTGGTGCACTGGTCCCGCGGGGACAGCGAACTGAACTACCGCCGCTTCTTCGCCGTCACGACCCTGGCCGGTGTCCGGGTGGAGGACCCAGCCGTGTTCGATGCCACCCAGGCGCTGCCGCTGGAGTGGGCCCGGACGGGTGTGTCCGGGCTCCGCATCGATCACCCCGACGGTCTGGTCGACCCGGCCGGCTATCTGCAACGGCTCGCGGCCGGCGCACCCGACGCCTGGATCACGGTGGAGAAGATCCTCGAACCCGGTGAGGAGCTGCCCGCGTGGCCGGTCGCCGGCACCACCGGGTACGACGCGATGCGCGAGGTCGGCGGCCTGTTCGTCGACCGTGACGCCGAGGCTGAGCTGACCGCGCTCTACCAGGGCGTGACCGGCGACACCCGGACCATCGCCGAGCACATCGAGATCGGCAAGCGGATGGTGGTCGACCAGCTGCTGGTCGCCGAGGTCCGGCGGATCGCCGCACTGGCACCCGACGTGCCGCATGCCGGCGCCGCCGTCGCCGAGATCGCCGTCGCGTTCGACGTCTATCGCTCCTATCTGCCCGAGGGCGCGGAGCGTCTGGATGCCGCCATCCGGCTGGCCGCCGAGCGGCGGCCGGCCCTGCGGGGCGCACTGGACCGCTTGTCCGGCCGGCTGCACGACTCCGACGACGAGGTCGCGCGCCGAATGCAGCAACTGAGCGGCGCCACGATGGCCAAGGGCGTCGAGGACACCGCCTTCTATCGCTATGCGCGGTTCGTCGCCCTGAACGAGGTCGGCGGCGATCCGGGCGAGTTCGGCATCGCACTGCCGGACTTCCACGCGCTGCAGCACGCGCGGCAGGCGACCTGGCCGCAGACGATGACCGGGCTGTCGACCCACGACACCAAGCGCGGGGAGGACGTTCGCGCCCGGCTGGCAGTGCTGGCCGAGGTGCCGGCGGCCTGGGCGGAATTCGCCGGCGCGTTCCTCGCGGCGAGTGAGATCCCGAATCGCCCGTTCGCCTACTTCGTGGCGCAGACCCTGGTCGGGGTGGGTCCGGTCGAGCGGGAGCGGCTCCACGCGTACGTCGAGAAGGCGATGCGGGAGGCGGCCCTGGAGACGCGCTGGACGTCGGTGAACGAGGTCTACGAGGCGACCGTCCACGGTGCGGTGGATCGTGCGTACGACGATCCGCCTCTGCGCGCCGCCTGGGAGTCGCTGGTGGCCACAGTTGCCGCCCCCGGCTGGTCCAATGCGCTCGGCCAGAAGCTGGTCCAGCTGACCATGCCCGGCATCCCGGACGTCTACCAGGGCACCGAGGTGTGGGAGGACTCCCTGGTCGACCCCGACAACCGGCGCCCGGTGGACTACGCCGCGCACGCCGGGTTGCTCGCCGAGGTGCTGGCCGGGAATCGAACGGCCCCCGCGGTGGACGCGACCGGTGCGGCCAAGCTCCTGCTCACCGCGACCGCGCTGCGGCTGCGTCGCGAGCGCTCGGAGCTGTTCGCCGGGTATACCCCGGTATCTGCCGCCGGGCCCGCCACCGAGCACGTGGTCGCCTTCGACCGCGGTGGGCTCGTGGCGGTCGCCACCCGGCTGCCGATCGCCCTGGAGGCGCGCGGAGGCTGGGCCGGGACCGATCTTGCGCTGGAGGGCAACTGGACCGATCA
The DNA here is from genome assembly GCA_035719255.1 of Microlunatus sp. Classification (GTDB taxonomy): domain Bacteria; phylum Actinomycetota; class Actinomycetes; order Propionibacteriales; family Propionibacteriaceae; genus Microlunatus. Next base: position 8,213 of record DASTGF010000368.1, read on the forward strand.
GCTGACCGGGCGGACGTACGACGGCCCGGTCCCGCTGGTCGAGCTGCTCAGCAGCTACCCGGTGGCCCTCCTCACTCGCTGAGGGTGGGCGGCCGCTTCGGCTCGCGTGAGGAGAACAACCAGCGGTACGCCAAGAAATTGAAGATCATGCCCACGCCCATGGCGCAGATCTTGGCCAGCGGAGCCAGGATGTCGTGGGACAGGCCCGGTACCAGGACCGCGCCCACGTGCAGCACGCCCCAGATCACCGCCGACTGCACCACCAGACCCGAGAACAGCGTTACCGCCACGAACTGCACGACCGTACGCTGCACGCTGCGCTCGGTGCGGAACACGAACACCCGGTTGAGCACGAAGCTGATGCACAACGTGATCGAGGTGGACAACACGTTGGCCACCAGGGGTGGCAGGTGCACGACCACGGCGAACACCGTGAACAGCGCCAGATCGAGCAGGGTGTTGAAACCGCCGACGAGCAGATAGCGCAGCAGCTCCCCGGCGGTGCGGCTGCCGGTGCGGCCACGGGCGGACGGGCGGGCTCCGGTCTCGCTCACCACGGGTCCGGTCGGGCGACAGCGCTCCACCGGAGGTACTGCAACCGGGCCGCCTCCTCACGGGCCCGGAGGATCCCGTTGAGGATCAACCCGATGGCGAAACTGAGGATGGCCACCAGGATCAGCGACGAGGCCAGGATGGCCGTGGGGAACCGCGGCACCAGCTTCGTCTGCCAGAACTCCACGACGACGGGGATGCCCAGCATCAGCCCGACCGCGGCGAACAGTGCCGAGATGAGGCCGTAGAACACCACCGGGCGCTCGTGCTGGACCAGCTGTCCGATCAGGCGCAGGATGCGGAACCCGTCGTGGTAGGTCCGCAGCTTGCTCTCACTCCCCGCCGGCCGATCCTTGAACCCGACCGGCACCTCGGTCTGCGGAACCCGGAGCCGCATGGTGTGCACGGTCAGCTCGGTCTCGATCTCGAACTCGCGGGACAGCGCGGGAAAGGACTTCACGAACCTGCGGGAGAACACCCGGTAGCCGCTGAGCATGTCGGTCACGGTCTCCCCGAACAAGAACCCGACCAGCCGGTTGAAGGCCCGGTTGCCGGCCTCGTGGCCGGGCCGGTACGCGCTGTGCTCGGCGATCTGTCTGCGCACCCCGAGCACGTGGTCCAATGGCCCGTCCTCCAGAGCGCGGATCATGCACGGCAGCGCGCCGGCGTCGTAGGTGTCGTCCCCATCGATCAGGACGTAGATGTCCGCCTCGACGTCGGCGAACGCGCGACGCACGACGTTGCCCTTGCCCTTCCGCTTCTCGGTACGCACGATGGCGCCGGCCTCTGCGGCGACGGCGGCGGTCCGGTCGGTGCTGTTGTTGTCGAAGACGTAGACGGTGATCGAGGGCACGGCGGTCTTGAGGTCGCGGACCACCGTTCCGACCGCCGCCTCCTCGTTGTGGCATGGCACGATCGCCGCGATCTCCCGGCGGCTCGACATGCGCTCTCCTCGACTGGACGCTGCTCCGCCGAATCGCGTGCCTGGCGGGTGCGGGTCCGAGAGTAGCTCAGCTGGACCCCGCGGCAGCGGACCGGCGCGATGCCGACACCCGCGCGGCGGCCGGGCAGGACGGAAAGCGTTCCGTAGGGTTGCCTGGTGTCGAGGTCTGGTCTGCGTCGCGAAC
>DASTGF010000369.1:0-4536 GCA_035719255.1 Microlunatus sp.
GGGGCACGCCGCAATACCGGGACCGCCCCCCCTCGTTCCATCACCACCTCGGCACCCCGGACCCACGCCGTCGGCCGGCCCCCGGCTGAGTCCAACGCGTGCCGCTGGAGTCACGCCGCCGGCCGACCAGTGGCGCCGCATTTGCCCGGTAGACGTCGACGCCCGGGCTCGATAGCCGAGAAGGCTGTCTGCTGGTCGTCGACCCATACCACTGCCTTCGGGAGACGTGCGCCGGACCCGAGGGACCGTCGCGACTCGGCCGACGATGGCACGTCACGAGACCTTGGCGCAGCTCGGCTCCAGAAATCCTGGTCGATGGGAACTCGCGGGTCAGTCGGTGCGGGTGCCGTGGGTGTGGCGCGTTGACGAGCGACGTCGATGTTGGGACGGTGGTCGGAGACCCGTCCGGGCATCGCGGACGAGTTCCACAGCGGCATCCCGACCTGTGCTGAGGTTCAGTGATTGGCACCAGGCGGAAGGACGTGAATTGGGGGTTTGGAAGACGTTGACGGGGCTGCTACCGGCGCGTCGGAACAACCGCGACCACAGCCGTGAGACACGGCTCGATCCAGCGTTCGTCGACCAGAACCTCCCCGGTGCCCACTCTCGATCCGATTCCGGTACGGCGCTCTCCGAATTCAGCCGGGTCGATGAGGGCACCGAACCGGCACACGGTCCGACCCCTGAACCTGCGCACGAGATCGCCGTCGTGGTGCTCACCCAGGCCAATCGCCCCGCCGAGCTCCAGCGCGCGCTGGCGTCCGTGCGTGCCCAGCGTGACGTCGACCTCCAGCTCGTCCTGGTGATGAACGGGGCGCCCGCGCCCGATCCGGATCCGGCCGACCTCCTGATCGTGCTGCCCGAGAACATCGGCATCCCGGCAGCTCGGAACGTGGGTGCTGAGGCGGCGGACGCTCGACTGATCATGTTCCTCGACGACGACGCCGAGCTGCAGGACGCCACGGTTCTGGCCACCGTGGTCAGCCGGTTCGCCGAGAATCCGAAGCTGGGCGCGATGGCGCTCCGGCTCATCGACGAGCACGGCCGGACTCAGCGCCGGCACGTGCCCCGGCTCGGCGGCCAGTCGGCGACCAGATCCGGACCGGTCACCCACTTCATCGGTGCGGCGTGCATCGTCCGCGCCGAGGTCTTCCGCACCGAAGACGGGTTCGATCCGCGGTTCTTCTACGCCATGGAGGAATCCGACTTGGCCTGGCGACTGCTCGACGCCGGCTGGATGATCTGGTACTCCGCCGACCTCACGGCCTTCCATCCGTGGACCCCTCCCTCGCGACACCCCGGCTACGTCGTCCTCACCGCTCGTAACCGGCTGTGGATGGCTTGGCGCTCGCTGCCGGTGCCCGTGATGCTGGGCTATCTGGCCACGTGGACCGTGGCCGCGATCGTGCGCGGCGCGCAACCGTCCGAGGTTTTCGCCGGTTATCGGGAGGCCTGGGCCGCGCGGCCGGCCCGCCGGCCGATGCGCTGGCGGACGGTTCGGCGGATGACCATGCTCGGCCGACCGCCCATCGTCTGACCGCATCGACGACGGACGCGCTGAACGGCGGCGTGCCCATCCGGCCGGTCGATGTGATGATCGGGACCGGCGGCGAAGCCGTGCCGCATCTGACGCTCGGAGCCACCAACCACGCCTCCGAGCCGGGTTCGAAAGGCCCGCGTGTGGCGGCATCTTCGCCGAGCACGACCTTGAACCTCGGCGCCCGGGACCTCCGCCGGATCGACTCCCATCTACATCCGATATCGCTGCCCATCGATCCCGAGCCCGCGAGCGTTCCTCGGCATGTGGACAGCTTCTTCCCAAACGGACCGCGAACGCTTACGGTTCGGCCGGGGAGTGCATCGTTGGGGGGATCAGACATCCGGGGGAAATCCAACCGATCCACTGGGGCGCGCCGCATCCGCGACCGCGCACCCGGATCGGCTCACATCGATGCACGGCTGGGCCGCGGCAACTCCTTGGGGGAGTGAGCTGCCGCGGCCCCACTGCCTCGCCGTTCTCCGCGCTGCGACCCCGCGAAGGGCGCCAGCCGAGCTTCGGGGAATAGCCGTCCTGGCAACGCGCGGTCTGTTCGACGAGCAACCCTCGGTGTTCCGCGTCAGGTCAGACGCACCGATGGTCGTGAGGAAGCGGGGACTCCCCCTCGAGACACCAAGGTTAAGGCCAGCCGCCGGCAAGAAGCCAGCGATTCGGTGGCAACTTTAGGCCATGTCCTCGAAAGGACAAGTTGTCCTCATCGGGACAACCACTGCGAGTCGACCTGGCCGGTGACTGCTCGATGACCTCTCAGGCCGGCCGTACCGCGGCACCGGCGCCCTCGGAGAGGGACGCCGCGGGCTGCTGTATGGCCACCGAGGGTAGCCGGAACACTCCCCACGACATGACGAGGAACAGCGCGGCCGCGAGCAGTGGGAGTGGGGACGCAACGAAACCGATCGCGCCGACCTGGTAGCCGTTCACGATCAGCAGGACTGCGGCCCCCAGGCCGGCGGTCGCGGGCACGCTGAGTCTCCTGACCTGCCGTGCGAGGCAGATGGCGAACAGTGCCACGGTTGCGCCGAACTGCAGCAGGAACAGGGAGTTTGCGCCCCATTCCAGCCAGCGGATGGCCTCGGCTGCGGCGAATCTCTCGGGGCGTTGGAGGGGTGCTGCGTTGACCCAGGCTTGGACGGCATGGCGGAGGGCGACTCCGTCGACGGCCATGTTGAGGCCGATCAAGGCGGTGGTGATGGAGGCGCCGGCGAGCCCGAGGCGGGCGAGCAGGTCGGGTGGTCGATGTTGGGTGAGTGCGTGGTAGAGCGCGACGAACCCGGCGGCGACCGTGGCGCCGGCGAGGTACTGCAGGTCGTGGACCCATTGCCAGGTGTGGCTGACCGCATATTCGGTGAAGACCTGGGCGTGGTTGTTCGGGTCTTCATGGTGGGGGTGCAGCAGGGCTGTGAGCACTCCGAGGGCGGTTCCGGCGGTGAAGAGGACCGCCGCGGCCCTGGCTCCGGCGGGTCGCGCCTCGCGACGCGACGTGCGCCATGCCGGAGAGGGGCTGGCGGATGTGGTGGGGACAGCAGGCATGGCGAGACTCCTCGTTCATGGATCGGGGACGGGTGGGTGTTGAGGGTGTGGCGGGGTGGGGAGCTCACCCTCAGCGGCGATGACGGTGAGTGCGGCCAGAGGGCAGGAGCATGACGAGCGCCATCAGGGGAAGCATGAGCACGTGGGACCAGGTCAGGACCTGGTCGCTCGGTATCAGGCCGAGCCGGTAGACCGCGAGCACGGCCGCGAACGGTGCGACCATGGCCGCACTCATCACGGCGATGCCACGCGGGGAGTGGTGCCGAAGCCCCATCCACACGGCCATCGCTACGGTCATGTCGAGGACCATTACGGCAGCCATCGTCTCGACCCGTGCGGCGTAGCTGGGCCACGCGAAGTGCCAGATCGGGCCCAGCGCGATCATGCCGATGGCCATGGCGAGGACCATCTCCAGATAGTGGAGGACGAAGGTGAGGAGGCGGCCGGCGGCCGTGGCGCGCCCCTCGACGACGTGTTCAGCGGCCGGGGGCTTGGCGGTTGAACCGCTGGTGACGCTGGGGCGCTTGCTCGCGCCGTCGGTGTCGGACCGTTGGGGGACGATGGTGGTCACGGTGTTCTCCTGCAGCGGGTTGGGTGGAAACGACGCCGTTCAGGATGCGGCCGACGAGCATGCGGGCGGATCTGTCGTAGGTCACGTGCTGGGTCATGTTCGGGTCACGGGTCAAGCGGGTCTGACGTGCTCGGCTCAGAGCAGACCGAGGGCGCCGGCGCGGAGCACGGCCTGGGTGCGGTCACGCACCCCGAGCTTGGCCAACACGTTCGTCACGTGGTTCTTGACGGTGCCCTCGCTGAGGAAGAGCTGGCCGCTGATCTCACGATTGCTCAGGCCCTTCGCGATCAGCCGGAGTATCTCGAGCTCGCGATCGGTCAACGGATCGGCCAGTGGCTGACGCGCCGAGGGTGGCTCCGGCAGGTCGCCGGTGGAGACCCGCGCCACCAGCTTCGTGGTGACGCTGGGAGCGAGGACGGACTCACCTCGATGGGCGGCCAGCACGGCGTCGAGGAGCTGCCGCGTGCTGCAGTCCTTCAACAGGTACCCGACAGCTCCGGCGCGGAGCGCCGCGAAGACCTCGTCCTCACCATCGAACGTGGTCAGCGCCACGGCGCGGATCCTGGGCCGCTCGACCCGTAGCCGCCTGATGGCGGACACGCCGTCGAGCACCGGCATCCGCAGATCCATGAGGACGACGTCGGGGTCCACACGCTCGGCGACCGCGAGCGCTTGCTCGCCGTCGGCCGCCTGACCGACGACCTCGACCTCAGGCCGGCTGCCGAGCAGTGCGACGAGGGCCTCCCTGAACAGTTCTTGATCGTCGACCACCAGCACTCGCACCCGGCCGCTCATCCCGGGAGCTCGACCGTCATGGCGAGCCCGCCCGCCCCGGAACGGGCCAACGTCAGGCGACCGCCCAGCCCTTCGACCCGTT
>DASTGF010000370.1:0-9779 GCA_035719255.1 Microlunatus sp.
AAGCCCGCATAGTCGCTGCCGGGATCGCTGGCGGCGGCGAAGAAGTCGCCATACGCGCGCAACATCCCGACGAAGCGGTCGGGGTGGTCGCGCAGGTCGGACCACTCCCACGCAACGCTGGCCAGTAGCGCCTCACTCGGCGCCGGCGGCAGGTCGGCGAACAGGTACCGCGTGATCACCCCGAAGTTGCCGCCGCCACCGCCGGTGTGCGCCCAGAACAGGTCCCGCTCGCGCTGATCGGTCGCGTCGCGGGTCGCCCGGACCAGGCGAGCCCGCCCCGCGGCGTCCACGCACACCACCTCCACGCCGGTGAGCCAGTCCACGGTGAGTCCGAACCGGCGCGACAGCAGGCCGTAGCCACCGCCACAGATGTGTCCGCCGGCGCCGACCGAATAGCACGACCCGGCCGGCAGTGTTACGCCGTAGCCGCGGTACAGCTGGTTGTAGACATCCCAGTTCGTGCAGCCGCTCTCCAGGAAGAACCAGCCCGTCTCCGGGTCACGACCGGCGCCGTTCATCGGCGACACGTCGATGATCACGCCGTCGTTGTGCGAGGCCCAGCCCTCGTAGCAGTGACCACCGCTGCGGGCGGTCGGGCGCAAACCCTCGTCCACGCAGCGCTGGACGATGTCGATGACCTGACCCGCGTCGCCGACGACCTGCACCCACCGGGGGGTGCCGACCCAGCGCTGATTGAAGCCGCGGACCAGCGTGGCATAGCGCGGATCGTCCGGACCGACCTGCGATCCGGGAAACGCGGCGCCGTTCTGCATCACGATGACCTCCGTCCGCCCCCGAGGTCGTGGGGATCAGTGTCGCACTGACCGTCGATCCGCCGGGATCACCCGGTCGACCTCTCGGACCAGTCCGCAGGGGAGGACGAGGTCACCACGTGCGCGACCGCGCTGGCCGGTTCGTTGAGGTCGGTCAGCGTCCGCCGGCTCGCCAACGCCACCAGCGACGCGCAGCCCGCGAACACCGCTGCTCCGGCGAAGGAGAAGACCACGCCCGCGTAGTCGATCAGGAAGCCGGCGATGGCGGTCCCGATGGCCGCGCCCGTGGTGTTCGCCGATCCCAGAAACGCCTGTGCCTCGTTGAGCCGGTGAAGCGGCGTGACCCGGTCCAGCTGGGCCTGTTGCATGACCAGGGTCGGAGCGATGGTGAGGCCGGTCAGGAACAGCACCGGCATCAACACCCACAAACTCGTGATCCCGAGCTCCAGCAGTAGGGCCAACATCGCCAGGAAGGCGGCGAATCCTCCGAGCAGCACCGGCACGCCCTGCTGCTCGGAGAATCGCCAGGTCCGGCTGCCGAAGACCAGCCCGCCGATCGAGCTGCCGCCAGCGATGGCTGTGAACAGCAGGCCGAGCTTCTGCGGGCCGCCGAGCAGCTCGGCGGCGGTGGCGGCCATCGACGCGTCCAGCTGCCCGAAGCCGATCGACAGCGCGACCATCACGAGCAAGATCAACCCCACTCCGGGAACGGTCAGGGCGGTTCGTGCCGGATGGCTCCTGTTCAGCGCATGGCGATCGGCGGCGCTCTGACGGTGCGACAGCACCCCCGGCGCCTCGGTGGCGCAGAACAGCAGCGCGCCGACCGCCATGCAGCCGGCGGTGACGAGCAGCGGGACGACCGGCGGTGTGAGCACCAGCAGCGCGGACAGCAGCAACGGACCGCCGACGAACAGGAGCTCCACCGAGGTGGCGTCGAGCGCGAACGCGACCCGGCGCGACGCCGGATCGGAGAAGATGACCCGCCAGGCCGCGCGCAGAGCCGGACTCGTCGGCGGGTACGCCAGACCGGCGATAGCGGCGATGGCGACGAGCGCCGCATCCGGCACGGCCCCGCCCGTGCACACCGCGAGCAGGGCGATCAACGCCGCGCAGATCAGCGACGTCGGGATCAGCACCTGGCGCTGACCGGCACGATCCATCGCGCGGCCCCACAGCGGCGACCCGAGCGCGACGCCGATGGCGTACGCCCCCGTGACCAGTCCGGCCAGCGCGTAGCTGCCGCGGGCGTGCTCGACCAGAAGCAGCATGCCGAGCGGCCCGACGGACATCGGAAGCCGAGCCAGATTGGCCGCCAGGAACGGACGGACCGCCGGTCCGTGCCGCAACAGTCGGCCGTAGGCGCCGACACCAGTGCCGAGCAGAACGCTCTGCATGACCTTCCTCGGTGATCGATCGCCGGCGCTCCCAGTCGAACCGCTGGATGAGCGCGGTCGACCATCACACACCGACAGACGTGATTCGCTGGGGTGAATCGTTTCGATCACCATCGTGCGGGATCGGTCCAGGCCGTGGCAACTCGGGGGTCCAGATCCGGCCACGACGCCGGGGGAGGTCGGGCCGACGCCTCTCGAGGCCCACCCTCACAGCACGGCGCGCACCCACGGCAGCCGCGCCGCGACGCTACCGAGCGCCAGGCTCAACGTGATGCCGATCCCGGCGACGGCAGCGAACTCGGCCTCGGCCGGCCAGGCGAGCCCGGCGATGGCGAGCGACAGCGCGGCCAGGACGACGGGATGCAGCAGATAGGCGGCGTACGAACCGCGCGAGGTCGCCGCCGCCCAGCCGGGCAGCGGAGCATTCCACCGGGAGACGAACATGGCGACGAGCCACAGACATAGAGCCAGTGAGATCACGCCGTCACAGATCGCGAAGGCTGCCGCCTGCCAGTGCCAACCGGACGCGAGGTCGGTGTAGTCCCCTCCGGCGCCGATCGTCGCGGCCGCGAGCCCGAGCAGGGCCAGCAAGCCCAGTCCCAGACCCCGAGGCGCTGTCCGCCGCAGCGATGCCGGGAGCTCGGGCAGCCAGTCGCGTTCGGCGGCGACCGCGCCGGCGGCGAACGCGATCCCGGACTGGGGCCAGTGCGCGATGTTGACCGACCAGGGGCCCGGCGCCAGATAGCCCCAGTGCAGCCACACGGCGAAGTCGAGAACGGCGAGGACGAGCACCCCGAGCCAGAACAGCCGGACGGGACGGCCGTGGGGCCGCGGGCGGCCCGGACGGACGGACCGAGCGACCGCATAACACAGCGAGAACACCAGCAGGGCCGCCACGAACCACATCGGGCCGACGTCGCGGCGACCGATCGGCGCGAGCACGAAAGACGACAGCGGCGATGCCACACCGGCGACCCTTGACCCGAGCCAGGCGGCCAGGGGGCCGATCAGGACGACGTAGGCGGCCAGGGGCAGGCCCAACCGCACCATCCGGCGGCCGAGGTAGCGCGCGGCTCCGTGGCGGCGGATCGACTCCGCCGACCACCAACCCGAGAGGAAGAACAGGGGGGCCAGCCCGAAGATCAGTCCGGCGTAGACCGGCACGGAGAACACGAGCACCGCCACGGGTCCGGCGCTGCGTTGCTCTACGTACCAGCCGACCTGGACCACGTACGACGCGGCCGCGTGGACCGCGATCACCCCGATGATGATGAACAGTCGCAACCGGTCCACGGCCGGGACGCGGCCGGCTTCGAGCTGCGGTCGGGCTCGGTCGAGGGGTGGAGGACCGCGGCGCGCTCGGCACGTGACGGCGAGATGACCAGGCATGAGTTTCGCTCCCCTCTCAGCTTGATGGCTCCCCGAGTCGAGGAGTAGGGACCGAAGTCCCCGGCCGTTCAGGTCCGGATGTGCCCGACGAGCAGGTCTCTCAGCCGGCGGGTGCCTGCTCGGTACGTCGAATGACGTCGGTCAGGCTGGCGTGCAAGGCTCGCACCTCGTCGAGCTCCATGCCGAGCTGAGCCACGACGGCCGGCGGAATGGCCAAGGCCTTGCGGCGAAGACGGCGGCCCGCGGTCGTCAACGTCACGTTCAGCGATCGCTCGTCGTGCGGATCGCGCGCCCGGTTGAGATACCCGGCGGATTCGAGTCGCTTGAGCAGCGGGGAGAGCGTTGCCGGATCCAGTGAGAGCATCTCCGCCAGCCGGCGGACGCTCAGTGGTTCGTGCTGCCACAGTGCCAGCAGGACGAGATACTGCGGATGGGTCAGGCCCATCGGTTCCAGCAGCGGACGGTAAAGGGAGATGACCCGCCGTGACGCCACGGCGAGGGCGAAACACACCTGATTCTCCAAGGCCAGCACGTCGTCGGCCGGCGCGTCCGTGCGGCGGGTCGTCATGCGGGACAGGCTACCGAGTGCCCGAACTGTTCGTGCTCGAATCCGTCGAGGTCGCCCTGTGGGCACTGCGTCATTGGACACATCTGCCCGCCTCGGCTCGCTCTCAGGTCGGGAGAGACACTACGATACGGCTAATAGTTAGTGCACTAATTATCTGGAGGTAGGCCGTGGCAACGGGGATGAGCGACGAGATGCAGCCGCAGAGTGAGGCCGAGGGCAGGAGCCTCGACCTCGTGCAGCGCACGGTGATCTCCGTCCTGGTCGGTGTGGTGATGGGCATCATCGCCGGCGCACTTGTGCTCTACCTCGCGATCAGCGGGCCGAACGTACTCGCGCGATCCGACGTGATCGGGCTGTGGATCATGACGGGGGTCCTCGGCCTCCTGACCGCTGCCGCGATCTTGATCATCAATCAACGGCGGCCCTATCATCCTGCAGTGCTGATCGGCCTGATGCCGATGGCCGCCGCGTGGCCCTGGGTCTTCTAGCGGGTGTCGGCGGCCGGCCCGTCCGCGACGGCGGTCGCTCGAGCATCATCGTCGGCCCTGCCGGGACCATCCGATTGCGGCGCGGCCAGCATCGCCAGTCTGACCACACCGAACACCATGATCGCCAAGCCGGCCAGCTCGATGATCATCCGCCCCGGCGAGGCGAACAGCCGCTCGTGGAACACCACCACCCCGAAAGCCAGAGACACGAACAGCTGGCAGATGTTGAGCACCGGTGTGGACACCGACATCCTCGTCGACTGGTAGGCCCGCTGGTTGAGCAGGACCGCTGAGCCGCCCAGCACGACCAGGAGCCAGACCGGCCACTGGCCGAGAAGCTGACCCAGGTCCTGCCGGGCTGTGGTCGAGCTGAGCTTGAGCAGCCCCGCCACCAGGCCGAAGAGAATGCCCGCACTCGAGCCCAGCAAGATCCCGCGCAGGAGCCGACGCCTCTCACTGCGCCGGGCCAGGTAGCCCATGACGAGCACGAGCACCACCGCCAGGCCGAGCATGATCAACGCCGCGGTCCGGTCGGGCTGTCGCGGCGGATCAGGATGGAGGACGAGGAGGAACAGGGCGAGACCGGCCCAGGTCACGATGACCCAAACCGCCTCACCGCGTGTCGGCAGGTGCCGCTCGAGCGCAGAGCGCGCGACGACGCTGAAGACGATCCCCGTGAGGATGGCCGGCTGGACCACGCTCAGTTCCCCGATGGTGAGTGCAACGGCGTGGAGGGCGAACGCCACGGCCGACAGTCCCGCACCGAGCAGCCAGCCCCGCCGGCGTACCAGCTCGAGGACCATCTTGCGTTTGGACGATCGTGGAGCCGTACCGGCCGACTGGTGCTGCACGGCGCTTCCGACCGCGAAGAACGATGCAGACAGCAGCGCCAGCACCAGTGCACCGATCACGGGATCCTCCAAGATCATCGACGACCGCCCTGCCCCACGATCGACGAGTCCCGGTCCTGGTCTGCGTCAGGAAGCTGACCAGCTGTGCCATACCCGCTCGCGTCCCTGTGAACACGCTCGGCTCCGCAGCGCAGTCAACGCCGAGCCAGGTGCCCGGCAAGCTCGCTGCGCGAGGCGATACCGAGCTTGGCGTAGATGTTGCGCAGGTGGTACTCGACGGTCTTCGGGCTGACGAACAGGGCCCCGGCAGCCTCGCGCGTGGTCCGTCCCTCACTCAGCAGCACGGCGATCTGCAGTTCCCGGGCAGTCAGCCGCGAGGTGGGATCCTCGTCCGGGCGTACCACGGTCGCCCCCGTGGCGGCGAGCTCATCGGCCGCAGCCCGCGCCCACGGTTCGGCGCCGAGACCCACGAACGTCTCCAGCGCCGATGCGAGCACCTGGCGGGCGTCGACCCGGCGCCGTGCTCGGCGCAAGCGGCTGCCGTAGAGCAGCTGGGTCCGCGCCGTCTCGAACACGTCCAGCGTCGCGGCATGCAGCGCGAGAGCCCTCCCGAAGCGCTCGTCCAGGTCCGCATCGACGGCCAGCAGGGCCGCGAGGCGCGCGGCTCGAGCCAGCGCCCACGGCTGGCCCTTGGCCTCGGCCCGATGCGCGTACCGGGTCGCCAGCTCACCGGCGCCCGCCGGCTGACCCAACCGAAGCCGGCATTCGACCAGCTCCGGCTCCGGGGAGAGGTCGACGTCGCGCAGGCCCAGCTCGTCCAGCCGATCAGCCACACCCTGATAGGCACCCGCGGCCGCTGCCACCTCACCGTCTCCGTACGCGAGGTCGGCCAGCGCCAGCTGAGCCCAGATCTCCATCACGTGGATGGATGACGGCCGGCACAGCTCGAGCGCCTCCTCGGCGTGCACCCTGGCCACCGCCCGACCCTGGCGGGCCTCGAGCCACGCCAGACCCGCCAGTGAGGCGGCCAGCTCCGTGCGCTGACCCAGCTCGCGGGCGAGCCCGATCGCCTCACCGTAGTCGGCGGCCGCCCGATCCCAGCGGTCGCCGGCCGCTCGGTCACGGGCCACGTGGAACAGCAGGTGCGGCAACTCACCGACGGCCGAGTGGGCGCGCCGGTCCGCCACCACGGCATCCAGCAGCGCCCGACCGGTCCGGGAATCACGGAGGAACAGTGCACCGACCACCGTCCACGACGCCAGGTCCGGATCGTGTTCGGGCCGCTCGGCCACGAACCGCAGCCCGGCCTTGATCAGCTCGCTGCCGTCCAGCCCGGCGAGGATCCTCGCGCAGCCCGCGGCGATCGACCCGCGGGCGCGCGCCCGGACGTCGGAGGCACGCTCCAGTTCGGGCACGATCGTGGCGGCGATCTCCACGGCGGTGGCCACGTCGCCGAGGTAGAAGCAACAGTTGACAGCTTCGGCCAGGCTGGCCAGCGCGTTGACCGGATCCGCGGCATCCGTCGCGGCCTCGAGCAGCACGTCGCGGGCCTCGTCGATCGCCCCGCTCCGCGCGGCGATCACTCCCCACAGGTGCAGCGCGCGCGAGGCCACCTCCCGTCCCGGGCCCAGCTGGAGTGCGTCCGCCAGCAGGCCCCGGGCACGTTCGATCTCACCCCCGCGCCAGGCCCAGGTCGCCGCGGAGCTCAGGCGCCGCGCCCGGTCGGCCGCCCTCGGTGACAGGGCCGCCGCCCGGTCGGCTGCGGTGGCCGCGACCGCGTACGCGGCTCGGCCGGCCGCTCGGTCGGCAACCTGCTCCATCCCCGCCGCGACCGCCTCGTCAGGGCCGAGCGTCGCTTCACTGAGGTGCCACAACCGCCGATCGGCCTCGCCCTCCAGCGCCTCGGCCACCGCGGCGTGCAGTTGCCGCCGTATCGCGGGAGGGGCCGTGGCGTAGAACGCCGAACGGATCAGAGGGTGGCGGAACTTCACCCGAGCCCCGTCGACCACGACGAGGCCGGCATCCACGGCCTGGTCGAGAGAACTCACCGTGATGCCCACGTTTCGGCACGTCCGCGTGACCACGGCGAGGTCCTCGCCGGCGACGGCCGCACAGCGAGCAGCGAGCAGCACGTCCGGCTGCAGATCGGCCGCCCGACGGGCATAGACCTCACTCAGCGTGTCCGGCAGCCGCTGGGGGAATCCGGCAGGACGATCGGTCAGCGCGGACGGATCGGCGGCCAACTCGCGAATGGCGAGCGGGTTGCCCAGCGACAGTTCCACGACCCGCTCGACCAGGCGCGGCGAGAACGGCCGATCCTCGGCCCGAAGGATCTCTCGCGTCGCGGCGGCGTCGATGCCCAACAGGACCAGTGCGGGCAGCGCCGAATCGGCCAGCCGGCACGGCTCACCGGCGCGGCAGGCGATGATCATGCAGACCGCGTCGGCCAGCAGGCGCCGGGCCGCAAACAGTAGGGCATCCTGAGTGGGCCGATCGATCAGGTGCGCGTCGTCGATGAGCAGACAGATCGGCCGGTCCTCACTGCGTGCGGTCAGCAGGCTGAGCAATCCGGCGCCGACCGCGAACCGGTCGGCGTTCCTCCCCTTCCGGATAGCCAGCGCGATACCGAGCGCCTCGGCCTGCGGGCCCGGCAGCTCGCTGAGATCGACCTCGGTCAAGCGGACCAACTGCGCCAATCCGGCGAACGGCAGGTCACGCTCGCCTTCGGTGCCGGTCACGCCGAGCAGCCGCATATCGCTCGTACGGCCCCGGACGTCGTCGAGCAGCGTGGTCTTGCCGATCCCCGCTTCCCCGCTGATGACCAGGACACCGCTCTGGCCGAGCCGGGCACCGGCCAGCAGAGCATCCAGTCGACGACGCTCCCGCTCGCGACCGACCAGCATCTCCCCCCGTTCCCACGTCCCCCCGAATCTATCCCCGCAGCCACCCCTGGGGCGTGCCGGTCGAACGACTAGGCCCCCCACCTGATGCGACCAGCGGTCGTGCGGGCCGACGCTGGCCGTGCGGCACCCAACCACTTCAGACACCGACGCCGCACAGATCGGGAGGACCCAGATGAGCATCGACGAACAGGCCCCGCAGGTCACCATCGACTCCGACAAGCTGATGGCGTTCGTGTTCCGCGCTGTCGACGACGTCGGCGCCGCCCTCAACGCCGCGCTCGTGGTGATGGGTGATCAACTCGGCTACTACCGAACGCTGGTCGATGACGGCCCGCTGACCCCGGCGGAGCTGGCCCGGCTCACCTCCACCGGCGAGAAATATGCGCGGGAGTGGCTGAACGCCCAGGCGGCCGGGCAGTACCTCTCCTATGACGCCGAGACCGGGACGTATGCGCTGTCCCCTGAGTACGGGATCGCGCTCACCGACGAGTCCAGTCCGGCCTTCCTGCCCGGACTGTTCCAGATCGCCCACGGCACCGTACGGGACGCCTCGCGAGTCATCGAGCTGGCGCGCAGCGGAGACGGGTTGGGCTGGCACGAGCACAACCGCGACGTTCATGACGGCTGCGAGCGGTTCTTCCGCCCCAGCTATCTGGCCAACCTGGTCGAGTCCTGGCTGCCGGCTCTGGACGGCGTGGTGCAGAAGTTGCGTCGGGGGGCCCGGGTGGCCGACATCGGCTGCGGGTACGGCGCGTCGACGGTCCTGATGGCGGCGGCGTTCCCGAACTCCCGCTTCGTCGGCTCCGACTATCACCAGGCATCGATCGAGACGGCCCGCGTCCGGGCCGAGGAGGCCGGGGTGGCCGACCGGATCGCGTTCGAGGTCGTGACGGCGACCAGCATCGAGGATCGCGGCTTCGACCTCGTGACCACCTTCGATGCCCTGCACGACATGGGCGATCCGGTGGGCGCGGCGCGCGAGGTCCACCGGATGCTCGAGGACGACGGCACCTGGATGATCGTCGAACCGATCGCGGGCGACCGGGTGGAGGACAACCTCAACCCGGTCGGACGGGTCTACTACGGATTCTCGACGCTGCTCTGCACGCCGGCGTCGCTCTCCCAGAGCCCGGGCCTGGCCCTCGGCACCCAGGCCGGTCCGGCGCGCATCCGCGACGTGACGGTCGCCGCGGGATTCGGTCGCTTCTCGACGGTGGCCAGTACCCCGTTCAACAATGTGTTCGAGGTGCGCAAGTGATCATGCCCGACTCCACGGCGGCCGCCCCGGCGACGGGGCGCTGTCGTCGGCGTGCCCGGCTGCCCGACCTGGAGGGCCGGGTCGTCCGCGACGGCGTGGGTCTGTGCTGGGCCAGCTACGGCGCGGGCCGCGCCACGATCGTGTTGCTGCCGACC
>DASTGF010000371.1:0-6288 GCA_035719255.1 Microlunatus sp.
AGATCACGTGACAACCGGCGTGCGCAGCGGCGCGGACGTAGGCGAGGTGGCTGGGGGTGGGCGAGCAGATGTCGACCACGTCCGCGTCCGCGACCAGCTGGGCCAGATCGGCGACGGCGCTGATCCGCCGCGGTGCCGAGGTCGCCGGGAAGGCTCCGACGAAGTCATCGGCCGGCAGATCGGACCACACACGGAGTTCGACGCCGAGGTCGAGCCAGCACTGAGCGTGCACCCGAGCGATGCCGCCGGCTCCGATCAGCCCCACGGTGAGCGCGGACAGCTCGGCTATACCGCGCGAAGTCGTCAGCATCCCGCTACGCTAGGCGGTCACCGCCAGGGTGCACCGCGCGGGTCAGGAGGCGGCGGCGTGCGCGTCGCGCAGACGGGTGTAGGCCTCCGCGTTGGCCCGGATGTGCTCACGCTCGGGCTCGGTGGTCTCCCGGCGTACCTTCCCGGGGACACCGGCCACCAGCGAGTTCGGCGGGATCACGGTGCCCTCGAGGACGACGGCGCCCGCGGCCACCAGCGAACCGGAGCCGACCACCGCACCGTTGAGCACCACCGCGCCCATGCCGATCAACGCGTCGTCCTCGACCCTGCAGCCGTGCAGCACCGCCCGATGGCCGACGGAGACATTGCGGCCGACCACGACCGGATAGCCCGGATCTGTGTGGGCGACGCAGCCGTCCTGGATGTTGCTGTTCTCCCCGATGGTGATGGAGTCCATGTCGCCGCGCAGCACGGCGGCGTACCAGATGGAGACGCCGCCGGCGACCCGGACGTCTGCGATCACCCTGGCACCGGGGGCCACCCAGGCACTGGGCGCGAGCTGAGGACCGACGCCGTCGATCGTGGTCATCGCCGCAGTCTCAGCAACCGCCGGCAACCGCCGGGATGATCGACACCTTCGCGCCGTCGGAGACCGGCGCCTCCAGCCCGCCGACGAAGCGTACGTCCTCGTCACCGACGTAGATGTTGACGAAGCGCCGCAACGCCCCGTTCTCGTCCAAAACCCGGCCCTTGATGCCCGGATGGGCGGACTCCAACGAGTCCAGCAGCTCGGCCAGGGTCGAGCCGTCCGCATCGACCTCTTTGGCGCCGCCGGTGTAGCTGCGCAGGATGGTGGGGATGCGGACCGACGCACTCATGCGTTTTCCTTCCAGAAGTCGGTGAAGGCCTCGTAGTGAGGCGGCAGCGTAGCGCGGGGACCGACCAGTCCGGAGACGGCGTCCAGGGTCTTCAGGCCCTCGCCGGAGTTGATCACCACGGTCTCCAGAGACGGATCGAGAACGCCATCGGTGATCAACTTGGCCGTCACGCCGACGGTCACCCCGCCCGCGGTCTCGGCGAAGATGCCCTCGGTCCGGGCCAGCCGGCGGATGTTCTCGACCACCACGTCGTCGCCGACGTCGGCGATCACACCGCCGGTCCGGCGGACCACGTCGAGGACGTACGGGCCGTCGGCCGGATTGCCGATCGCCAGAGACTTGGCGATCGTGCTCGGCTTGACCGGCGCGACGACGTCGTGGCCGGCGCGATAGGCCTGGGCCACCGGCGAGCAGCCCGTGGCCTGCGCACCGAAGATCGTGTACGACTTGTCCTCCACGAGGCCAAGCTTGATCAGCTCGCCGAAACCCTTGTCGATCTTGGTCAGCTGCGACCCGGAGGCCACCGGGACGACCACCTGGTCCGGCAGCCGCCAGCCGAGCTGCTCGGCGATCTCGTAGGCGAGCGTCTTGGAACCCTCGGCGTAGTACGGCCGGACGTTGACGTTGACGAACGCCCAACCCTCTTGCTCACCAGCGATCTCGCTGGCGAGCTTGTTGACGTCGTCGTAGGTGCCCTCGATCGCGATCAGGGTCGTGTCGTAGATCGCCGAGGCGGTGATCTTCTGCGGCTCGAGGTCGGAGGGGATGAAGACCACCGACTTGATGCCGGCGCGGGCGGCGGCGGCGGCCACGGCGTTGGCGAGGTTGCCGGTGGAGGGGCAGGCCAGGACCTGCAGACCCAGCTCGCGGGCGGCGGACAGGGCCACCGCTACGACGCGATCCTTGAAGGAGTGGGTCGGATTGCCCGAGTCGTCCTTGACCCACAGCTGCGCGAGGCCGAGCTCGTCGGCCAGGTTCCGGGCGTCGACCAACCGGGTGAATCCGGGATCGGTCGAGCGGAAGGTCGCGATGTCGGCGGGCACCGGCAGCAGCGGCTGGTAGCGCCAGATGGACTTCGGACCGGCTTCGATCTGCTCACGGGTGATGGTCGGGTAGGCGTAGCCGACCTCGAGCGGGCCGAAGCACTCGATACAGGCGTAGAAGGGGCCGAGTGGGCTTTTCGCGCCACAGGCCCGACAGACCAGGTGGGTGGCGTTCCCGAACGCTCCGGGACGGGTGCCGGCGGGCGAGGCGAACTCGGTGTCGACTACTGCGGTCATCGCGATCGAAGTCCTTCAGTCATCTTTCCCGACCGGCCTTCGGTCGAGTCGGAGTTGGCACCGTGTCCTGGACAGGCCGGTTGCCGGGGAGTCATCGGGCCGAATCCCTCGTCCCCCTCTTGATGAGATGCCGCCAGACTATGCGGCGAGCGCGGCGGTGCGCACATCGAAGTCCGGATGCTGGAAGCGGCGCCCATCTCTTGAGACGGCCAATCGGCACCTCCTTCGCGGCATCCGGTCATGGTCGCGAGGCGAGGCCTCGGCCCGGCCCGGCGGTTGCGTATCCCCACACCGCCGGTTGTACTCATTCCCGACATGAGTCCCCGCGCCGCCGGCTTGCCGCCGGGCGATCCCGCCGCCCAGCTGGCTCCGTCGCGCCCGCAGACGGCCGGGCAATGGGTGCGCCTGGTCGGCAACGTCCTCAACCTGACCACCCCGCTGGGGCTGGCGATCGGCGCGCTCGGCGGCGCGCGGTTCCGCCGGGGACCCCGCGGACTCCTCCTCGGCGAGGGTTACCGCTTCCGCTTCCCCCTGGCCGGGGCCTTCACGATCGGCAACGTGACCACGACTGCGCGCAGTTGGCCCGTCCTGCTCGACGAACTCCCGACACTGTTGCGGCACGAGGAGCGCCACACCTGGCAGTACCTCTACTGCCTCGGACTCCCCTTCTATCTGCTGTATGCGATCTTCATGGGCTGGTCCTGGCTGCGAACCGGTGATCGTGCGGCCCGCAACGCCTTCGAGCGTCTGGCCGGCCTGGCCGACGGCGGGTATCGAGATCTGCCGACCCGCAGCATCGGG
Source organism: Microlunatus sp. (assembly GCA_035719255.1). GTDB lineage: Bacteria > Actinomycetota > Actinomycetes > Propionibacteriales > Propionibacteriaceae > Microlunatus. Next base: position 3,230 of record DASTGF010000371.1, read on the forward strand.
GCGGGATTCCGGGCGCTGGCGCAGCTGGTGTTCCGGAGGCGCCGGCGTCCGGCCCTGTGATCAGATGTGCGGGTGACCAGGTGTCCTGGGTGATCCCTGTGATCAGGCGCCGCGCGCAGCGGCGGTGATCAGACGTCGATGTTGAGATCGATGCCGAGCCGCTTCGCGGATCGCTGCCGCTGACGGCTGGCGCGCAGCCGGCGAAGCCGCTTCACCAGTAGTGGGTCGTGCGCGAGTGCGGCCGGCTGATCGATGAGCGCGTTCAGCACCTGGTAGTAGCGGGTGGCCGACATCGCGAACTTGTCGCGGATCGCCTGCTCCTTGGCGCCGGCGAACTTCCACCACTGCCGTTCGAAAGCCAGGATCTCCGCGTCGCGGGGACTCAGCTCGCCGACCGGGCCGTGGCCACCGTGCTCCGGACTCGTTGCTGCCGCCATGGCGGTCATCCTAGGCCGCGAAACACACCGATGTCATTTGCAGCGCCGACCGATGCGATCTTCGTCTCAACGGTCCGGGACCCGCCTCGATCCGCGCCCCATGGGCTTAGATGGGTCGGTGACCGTCGCCGAACGTACCCGCTGGGGCATCGTCAGCACCGGCCATATCGCCGGCGTGTTCGCTCGGGATCTCGCGCTGCTGAGCGACGAGGCCGAGTTGGTGGGGGTCAGCTCGCGGAGTCTGGACAAGGCTCAGGACTTCGCCGCGACGTACGGCTTCACCCGCGCGTACGGATCGACCGCAGAACTCGCCGCAGACCCCGACATCGATGCGGTCTACGTCGCGTCGGTGCACAACGACCACGCGGCCTCCGCGCGCGTCTGTCTGGAGGCCGGCAAGGCCGTCCTGGTGGAGAAGCCACTGACGGTGACCTCGGCGGAGGCCGACGAGCTCGTCGCACTGGCCCGTGGGCGGGGAGCCTTCTTGATGGAGGCGGTGTGGAACCGGACCAACCCGCTGGTCCGCAAGGCGGTCGAGCTCGTGGGAGCCGGTGACATCGGTGCGGTCCGGCACCTACAGGCAACCTTCGGCTTCGCCTTCGACGGCGATGCCGGGCATCGGCTGCTCGACCCTGAGCAGGCGGGTGGGGCCATCCTCGACCTGGGCGTCTATCCGGTGCATGCGGCCGAGCTGTTTCTCGGGGAGCCGGACGGCCTCGACGGATTCGGGACGATCGGCGAAACCGGTGTCGACACCCATGCCGCCGCGCTGTTGACGTTCGGCGCGCGGGACGACCGGCCGGCGGCGACAGCCTCCATCGCCTGCTCGCTGGAAACGGATCTGCCGACCCGGCTCGAGGTGTTCGGAGCGGCCGGCTCGGTCGTGCTGGAGAACTTCATCAAGCCCGAGGAGTTGCGGCTGGTGCGCGGCCGCGACGAGGATCCCGAGGTGTTGGTGACCCAGCTTCCCGGCCAGGGTTACACGTTCGAGGCGCAGGAGGTCATGCGCTGCGTGCGGACCGGCGCGCTGGAGTCACCTTTGGTGCCGTGGGCCAGCACCCTGGCGACCATGCGCACCCTCGAGCGGTGGCTGTCCGCCGTGTCCGCGAGCGGGTCACGCGCAGGAGCATGAGATGCGGCGACTGACCGGAACTATCCAGCCATACGCCTGGGGTTCGTCCAGCGTCATCGCGGAACTGCTCGGGGTGGAGCCCACCGGCGAGCCACAGGCCGAACTGTGGCTCGGCGCCCACACGCTCCACCCGTCGACGATCGACGGCACGCCGCTGACCGAGATCATCGCGGCGGATCCGAACCGGGTGATCGGGCCGGCCTCGGTGGCCGCCTGGGGCCCGAGGCTGCCCTACTTGATGAAGGTGCTGGCCGCTGCCCAGCCGCTGTCACTGCAGGCGCACCCGTCGCGAGCGCAGGCCCAGGCCGGGTACGACCGGGAGCAGGCCAGCGGGGTGCCACGGGATGCGGCCGAACGCAACTATCGCGATGGCTGGCCCAAGCCGGAGGCTCTCTGCGCGCTCGAGCCGACCGAGGCCCTGTGCGGGTTCCGGGAGCCGCAGCAGACCTACGACCTGTTCGTCCGACTGGGTGTGGAGTCCGCCGTCGCGCTGGTTGAGCCGTTGCGCGACGGGAGCAGCGCGCACCTGGCGCAGGTGTTCTCGCGGCTGCTGCACATGAGCCGGACCGACGAGGCCCGGCGTGTGGTCGACGAGGTGGTGGAAGCCGCGCGGCACACCCACCACGACCCGGCGCTGGCCGACTTCGCCTTGATCGCGGTGGAGTTGGCCCGGTTCTATCCCGGCGATCCCGGTGTGCTGGCCGCGCTGATGATGAACCGGATCGAGTTCGGGCCGTACGACGCGATCTACCTGCCGCCCGGCGACCTGCACGCCTACCTGCGCGGGGGCGGGATCGAGATCATGGCCAACTCCGACAACGTGCTGCGCGGCGGTCTGACGCCGAAACACATCGACGTCGACGAACTGCTGGCCGTGCTGGACTTCACGCCGAGCTGCCCGACCCCGGTGCCCTGCGTCGAGGAGCCGCCCGGCGTCTTCTCCTACAAGGTGCCCGCGCGGGAGTTCGCGCTGTGGCGGATCGAGCAGCGGCCTGGATCCGGCGCGTTGCCCGGCGGACGTACCGGGCGGGTCGTGCTGGTGATCGAGGGACACACGACGCTGACGAGCGCGCAGGGGACCCTCGAACTGCATCGCGGTCAGTCCGCGTTCGTGTACGCCGACGAGACGGTCAGCTACGCCGGCGAGGGCATGATGTTCGTCGGTGGCCCTGGTCTGCGCTGAGTCCCGCCTCCCACGCATCGCAGGATCTGCGGTCCGCCTGCCACCTTCGGTAGGCTGGCCGCCGCACCTTCGCTGGCGTGGCGCAATCGGTAGCGCACCTGTCTTGTAAACAGGTGGTTGAGAGTTCGAGTCTCTTCGCCAGCTCCACCGCCAGACCTAGTCAACGCCACTTTGGTCCCCTGAGGTCCTGCGCATTGACTCGCAGTGACAGCAACGCTGACAGCAACGCCCGTTCAGTCGGTCTTGTTCAGTCGGTCCGTTCAGTCGGTGTGACCGAGCGTCCGGTCCATCGCATCCGCGGCGTCCC
>DASTGF010000372.1:0-15137 GCA_035719255.1 Microlunatus sp.
CAACGTCGCCGTGATCACCTTGGCCCGGTCCACAGTTCTCGGCCGGCCCGGCGGCTTCACCCCGTCCAGACCGGCCAGCCCCTGCTCCGCGTACCGGTTGCGCCACAGATTCACCGTCGGCCGCGTCACCCCGACCCGCTCTGCGATCTCGTAGTTCGCCACCCCCTCGGCGGCCAGCAACACGATCCGAGCCCGCTGCGCCACACCCGCCGGCACCGTGGTCGACCGAAGCACAGCCTCAAGCCGGGACCGGTCCCCGTCCCTCAACACCAACGCGGCAGCTGTCTTGTTCGGCACATCTCATGATCCCACAAAACCGTATAGATTCTTCAACGACACGCCACTAGGACTGCGCCGCCCGATCCATTAGGGCCGAACGGCTCGGTCGACAAGGTCCACCGGTCTCGTTGTACAGGATGAAACCCGGCACGGGAGCGACAACATCGCCCGGCGTAGCTGAGCTAGGCAGTGACGCGCCTATGTGTGAGCTCCATGATCGTGTGTTGTCGTGCGCTGTTGGCGTGGCAAACCCCGCACCGGGATCTGCGGCTGATCCGCCGAGTCCAGGGTCTGGGAGGTCGCCGCCCTCTTGCCGTACCGGGCCGCGAGAGGGGCCGATGTGAGCCCGTGGGCAACCACGCTCAGCAGCACCGTTACCGCGATCACGGCTACCGCCTCGTCGGCCGCTATGTCCAGTTCCTCCAGGGCGAGCAGCGCGAAGACCAGGGAGGCCAGCCCTCGGGGCCCGAACCATCCGACAAACAACACGGTAGTGCGGTCGACGTGAGTACCGATCAGGGCCACGGCGACAGGAATCATGCGGACAGCGGTAAGACTGAGGACGGCATAAAGTACGATGACCACATTGATCCGGTCGATCATGATAGATACGGCCACGGCGCCGAACACCAGCCAGATGAGCAGTGAAACCAGCCCGCTCACCTGCTCCAGAAACTGCAGTTCGGTAGGTCCGCGCTTCCCTGCAACCGCGCCGAACGCAACCCCTCCGCAGAATGCGGCGACGAATCCATTGCCGTGAGCGACAACAGCGGCGGCGTACGCGAGTACCGCAAGAACGAGTACCGCGATCCCGGCAAAGTCCTCGGCGGCCCAGCCATGACGCCGAGCGCTGCGCAGCATCGCCCCACCGGCGAAGCCGATCCCCACCCCGACCGCCGCGCCGACGATGAGCTCGAGCAACGCCCCGCCGATACTTAGGGCACCCTCCATCCCCGCCGCTGCCGCAGCACCGGCGATTGCGAGCATCACCACCGGGGTGGCGATCCCATCGTTGAGGCCGCTCTCCACCGTGATGAGGCGCCGGATCCGTTCAGGTACCGCCGGGTTCGTCACGACCGACACACCCAGTGCGGCATCGGTGGGCGCCACGGCCGCCCCGACGAGAAGGGCCAGCCAGATCCCGAGCGTAGGGATGAGCCACCACGCGAGACCCCAACCAAGGACAACCGTCAAAGGCAGTCCGATGGCGAGCAACCGCACATACAGCCCCAACCCCTGCCGAAAATCCTGGACACGGATGCGCGCTGCATCCGAGAACAGCACCCACACCAAGGTGACTTCCACCAACGGCTTCCAACGCTCGGGCGCAGAGGGGCCATCGATCAAGCCGGTGAACGCCAGGAGCGCGCCGAATACCGTGAACACGATGGGTGCCGTCAGGTCCGCTCGCTGCAGCCTCGCGGCTACAAGTGCCCAAAGGAAGATCGCAGCCAGCACAGCCACGACACCGATGAGTTCCACCTCAACCTCCCTGCAACGCGCTCCTACCCGCGCGGTCAGACCGCCAACGAACCTTCCTCGCGGGTCCGCTGGAACACCCCAGCCAATCCGGTGTACGCCGCAAAGCCGCCCGTCGCGTTGAGGCCGCCCCCGTGATCATGGACGCGAAGATCCGAGCATCGCCGGCCGGACGCGCACGCACCATCAGCCCTCCCCTCAGCGCCCGCTGTCTCCACACTCGACTCCGTCCGTCGTCGACCACAGAGTCGAAGGTCCTTGCACGACGATCTCTTGGCGCCTCGCGGTGCTGCTTCTCCCACCCACCCAAGGAGGTCCGGCGGCGCGTACTCACTCCCTGGGCGTTCACTTCCCCTCGGATGTCGTGACGGGATACGTCCTGGGCCTTGGCATTACGTTCTCGTCATGGATCGCATTCGTGGAGCCGACGGCCGGGAACTCCTTGTCCGGGTCATCGGCCCAGGGCTAGCGCTGTGTGCCGTGGTCTTGGGCATGGGGCTGATCCTGACCGGACCCCTGGCGACAACCCTCCGTGCCGAGGACGGGATCGTCCAGGCCTTGGCCTCGCACCGCACCAGCACGTGGAACTCCATCACGTTCTACTGGTCACACATCGGCAACATCGAGTGGGTCATCGCCGTCTGCCTCGCTGGGGCCGGGTTGCTCCTCTGGTGGACCCGCGACTGGAGACTCGCTGCAGTGCCGTGCCTCGCGGTGCTGCTTCAGTTCGTGATCTTCGATACCGTATCGACCCTGGTCGCTCGAGCGCGTCCTCCGGTGAAGGAGCTCGCCCTTGCGCCGCCGACCGCCAGCTATCCGAGTGGTCACGTGAGCGCAACGAGCGCCCTCTACGTCACGTTCGCAATGCTGGCCGCCGCCCGGCTCCAGCCTGGGTGGCTGCGTCGGCTGGTCGTTGTCGTGGCCGTCGCCATCCCGCTGCTCGTTGGCTTCGCCCGCTTGTATGAAGGCATGCACCACGTCACCGACGTCGCAGCCGGGCTCCTCAACGGCATCACCTGCGCACTCCTGGCGCTCAACTGGTACCGACACAGCTCGGGTCCCGCCGACGCCCAGGGCACATCGCGAGTGTTCTGATGCGAGGTGCCCGCATCTGCTTGGTCATGGTGAGTGTCGGGATCCTTGCCTTCGAAATCATCACGGTGCTGCCGGCCGCGGTCGGTGGGAACCTGTTGATCCGGGCCAACGGGCTGGCCTCGATCGGTCTCGGCCTGTTTGGCGGGCTGATTGCGCTGAATCCAGTTCGCCGGCGCGAGGTCTGGGCGTGGTGGGCGCTGTTCTGCTCCCCGTCCGTGACGTCCTCGGCGCCGGTCGACGATCCTGACAGTCTCGGTCCGGCCGTGGTCCGCTCGTCGGGCCCGAGTCTTCCGTGCTCAGCCGCAGCAGAAGAACCAGGGCCGGAAGCAGCCGCAGCGCCTCGGCTCCGGTTCCACCGTGGCGGCGATTGCCGCGCAACGACGCCCGGGCCGGTCTCGTACGGACTACCGGTCGGCGCGTCAACCCCGGCTCGGAGGCTGGTGCGGGCCGGGGATCGGCTGGCTCGAGTCGCCGGCCAGCAACAGCTGGGGCACCTGGGTACACACGTAGTGATCCCCCGAAGCCTGGTCCGCCGTCAGCGCGACGACGATGTCGAACCGATCACTCGGCCACGGTCCGGGTACGTCGCCGCCGGCGATCACCGATCCCAGGGCTGTAGTCAGATCCTCGATGTGCTGGTGCTCCCAACAGACCAGGACTGTCTGGCCGGCCTGCCCGAGCAACCAGGAAGCGAGCTCACTCTCGTGCCCCACCGGGACAGTGACCGCTGGTTCGGTGCCCAGCTTTTCCGCGAGCGGCCAGACGGTCTGATAGGTCCGATGCTTCGGCGCATCCGCGTAGTGGGGGACCGCGATCATGGTCGGCCTCGTCACAAGGGGGCTGGTGAACGTGCCGCCGCAGGGCGCGAAGAAGGTCGCCAGACCACCGGCGCGCTGCCAGCCCTGGGGGATCAGCGATTCTGCGTTCTGGGTGCCATCGATCTCCACCCCGAACGGAGGATGCGCGGAGTGGCGAGCTGATGGAGGGTGGCCGTCGTTGTCGGGAGGCTTCTCGCCGTGGCGGATGATCAAGATGGCGGTCGGTAGCTGCGGGCCAGCCGTGGGTTCCTGTGCTGTCGAATCGGTCACGAGGTCTCCTGATGAGGCGGTTCAGACCGCGGACACCCAGGCCGCGACGGTCCGGCGTTTCGGGCAGCCGGACCACAGGGGACACAGCACAAGGTCAATGTATTGCGTGGTGACGACTGGTGCGAACGGTAGCTCTCCCGCCGCGAGCTGGTTGCTCAGGGCGGTTCGGGTGGTCGACTGAGGTAGCTGTGTCCGGTGGGGGTCGTGGTGCGAATGGTGTGGTTGGTGGGGTCGTGCAGGCGAACGGTCCAGCCCGGCAGTTCGCGGACGTAGTTGTGGCGTTCGCAGACACCACGGCCGTTGTCGTGATGGGCGGATCCGCCGTCGGCGTGTCGGATGAGGTGGTCGAGGTGCCGGATCGGGGCGTCGCAGTGGGGGTCGCGGCAGTGTCGGTCGCGGATCCGGATGAGATCGGCAATGGATCCCGTGAAGCGGCGGCGGCGGCGGTCGAGGCCGATGATCAGCTGTCCGTGGTCGGTAGGCCGGGTGAACACCCGGCGCCACCAGGTGCGTGCATGGGTGTCGCTGAGGATGTCGCGGATGAGTGGGGCGGGCAGGGGTCCGTGGTCGCCGAGTTCCCCGGGTATCGGCTGGTCGGGGTCGAGCAGGCTGGCCAACGGCATCAGGATCTGGACCTCCACCGGTACGTCGGTGGCGGTGGCTTGTCCGGTGATCCGTTCGATCAGGGTGTCGGCCATGATCTGGCCGCGGCTGCGGTGGTCCCCCGCGGCGCGGGGGCGGGTGGCGTGGCGGTCAAGGGCGGCGAGGCAGGCGACCCCGGCTTCGACCGGGAGAAGTCCGGTGAGGAGGCTCATCGTGTCCGGTGCCGGCCGGAGGGTGACGCGCTGGTCGTTCCGTGCGGTGCGGCACCGGTTGACCGCGGCGGCCGGGTCGGCGGCGTAGGCGAGCCGGCGGGCTCGGGCCGAGGCGGTGCGTGGTGAAGCGTCGGCCAGCGAGCCGCCCACGCGCTGGCTGTCGGTGAGTCGAGTATCGACGTGGCGCCGGGTGGGTCGGTCGAGGTGGGCGAGTTCGCCGGTGATCAGCCGAGCGGTCCAGCCGCTGATGTCGCCGTTGGTGAGCAGTGCGAAGACCCCGGGCAGGTCCAGGCAGAGATCGCGGGCGGTCCGCAGCCGGCGTGCTCCTTCGGTGGACGAGACCTTGCAGGCCAGGGCGATCTGGTCGGCGATGCCGCGGCCGACCTTGGCGGGGTCGAGATCGTGTCGCCGCTGCTCGGCGACCTGGGATCGGGCGAAAGCGACCATCTCGACCGCCTGCACCGCGTCCAATGCTGCCTTCAGTCTCTCCGTCAGCGCGATCCGGTCGATCCGGCTCGCGTCGTCGGCGCTGTCGCCCGCGGCGGCCCGCAGGGCGACCCAGCCCAGCATGCGCAGCAACTCGGCGGTGACCGGGTCATCGGCACGACCTGTGGCCGAGCGGTCGCGATGGGAGCGGTCGAGATCCCGGCCGACCTCGCGGCTGGCCGTACCGAGCGGCAGCGCCGCGCTGATCTCGGTCCAGAGGTCTCCGGCCCGGTTTGCGACGATCGCTGCGGTCATGGTTCGAGGCTAGAACCACACACTGACAAAAATAGAACGGGGATTCGATAGACCCGGATCCAGTCAGGTCGACGGACTTGCCGGCCGGAAGCCTGAGCACACCAGGGCCAGATCGGTGATGCCCGACGGGCCGGCGTCGCAGAAGCCCTCTTGATCGATGACTGTGGACCGACCTTCCCGCTCGAGGGCGAACCGATACCAGATCCGGCTTCTACCGGCGAACGGCTCGGCTCCGGCCGCCAGCACCTGGAACGCCTCGGATGATCCGAACCAGGTGCGTAACCAGCGGGCCGCCGCCTCCGCGCTCGAAGCCTCGCGGACTCCAGTCGGAACCAGGGCCCGGAACCGGACCTCCGGTGCCAGGCATCGTTCCACCTCGTCGAAGTCGCGCCGGAGGAGGGCATCCAGCAACGCGGACACGACGGGCGGTGCAGCACTACCGTCTCGGCTCTCGACGGGGGTGACCCCGCTCATCCCTGCTCCACCCGGTCGACGTCCATGAACGGCGGCATCGTCAACTCCTTCGGTCGTTGCTGCGGGGCACCGTGCCCTGAATGCCGACGCTAGGACCCGAGCGTTCCCCCGGCGTTCCTCCGCCGGGACACGTTCCGCGTGAGGACGCGTCGGCAGCGGTCGGCGTCATCGAGGCGCCCGGCGGCGTCGAAAGTGCGGGCCGCGTGCTCGAGCAGGCGGTCCACCTCCAGCTCGGAGGCCCCCTCGGCTCGCTGGAGGGCCGCGCGTGCCTCCAGCACTCCGGCCGCCCAAGCGCCGCCGGACCACCTGGCCGCGGTTCGATCAGCTGCGGCCAGCTGTTCCCTAGCCGCCTGGAACTCGCCGAGATCCGCCAGCGGCGCGACCGCGTAGGTGTGCAGACCCATCGAGCAGGTCTCGCAGGCGGGGAGGCCCCCGCTGCTGGCATTGGCTTCGGCGAGCAACACCGGTACGTCCTCGGCGCGTGCCGCCCGGATCATGCCGCCGAAGACGAACGGCAGCAGGTGGCCGGCCATCGGCGAATCGGCCGCCAGCTCGAGGGCTCGGCGGTGCAGCCGTCGGCCGATCTCGGGATCGCCGGCGAGGTCGGCCACCTCGGCTCGGCGTTCCGTCGCCACCGCCCGGCCGCTCACCCGTCCCGCGCGCTCCTGCAGGACGACGGCGTCGTCCAACGCCGCTGTCGCCTCAGCGGAGCCGCCGCGTTCGAGCAGGCACGCCTCGCCGAGCAGCAGGGCCGCCAGTGCACGACCCTCGACGGAGCCGTGCTCGACGGCGACGGTTCCGATCCGCTGTGCGAGCCCGCGTGCGGCGACGATGCCGTCCGGTTGGTGCAGTGAGAACTCGCTCAGGCAGACATGCGCATCGAACACGAACGGCGCCATTTCGGGGGTGCGTTCGATCGCCTCGACGACGACCTGCCCGAACTGCTCGCGCCACGTGCCCTGGGCGTACGCGATCAGGGCCAGCAGCTGGCTGGCTTCGACGTACTCGCGTCCGAGCCCGGCGTCGATGGCGATCGCTTTGACCTGATCGGCTGCGCCTTGCGCCTGGGCCAGGTCGGCCCGCTCCCAGTGCACGATTCCCCAGGCCAGCAGGGCCCGTGCCCGTTCGGCCGGGGTCGGCGCATCCGTGGCTGCCGTCGTCAGGGCCCGCTGGTAGATGGCGACGCTCGTCGTATCCGGGCTCAGCCCGAGCTCGCCCAGTGCGGAGCGGAGGGCCTCGAACTGGCGGATCGTGCCGGCCCGGTCCCCGGCGGAGAGTCGGGCCCGCATGATCTCCTGGTGGGCCGGTTCGTTCGCTGGTTCGGCCAGGACGAGGTCGTCGAACCTGCCGGCCCGTGCCAGCAGATCGCGATGGCGGTGCCGCAGGCGCTCCCGCTGGGCGGCGCACCAGTCGGCGTACCGGTCGTCAGGGAGCAGATCGCCGGGATACAGATCCAGTGCCCGGGTGAGCGCCTCGGCCGTGGCCTCTCGAACCGCCTGGCTCGCGGCGCGCTCGAAGTCCTCGACATCGGTAACGACGGCCCAGTCCGGCGCCAGCTCCACCTGGCCGTCGCTGATCGCGAGCAGGTGCGGGGCGTCCAGCGCCTGGCGGGCGAAGTGAGCCGCGCGGCGGGTGTTGGTGGCCCCGGCCTCAGCGTCCAGATCGGGCCACAGCGCATCGGCGACCTGGTCACGGGCGAGCCGGTGACGCGGCTCGATGGCCAGCAGCTTGACCAGATCGGCAGCGCTTCGTCGCCGCCAGGCTCGCGCGGGAATGGTCCGATCGTCGACCTGGACCTCGAAGCCACCCAGCAGCCGGATGGCGAGGATCGGACGCCCCACATCGACAATGTACGTCGCACCGCGTCAGTTCGAGCGCGTCGACGGGAGTCGAGCCCCACGTGGCCCAGAGCGACGACGGTGGCTCGTCGCATTAGTGTGCTGACGTGGAACTTGTCGGGGTTCAGAAGACTCTGAGCCCGGTCCTCAAGGCCAAAGCGCTGGACAATCGCCTGCCTGCCCCGATCCTCGGCGATACGTACGCCGAGCAGGTCATGCGCCGTCTCGATCCCGACTACGACAAGGGCATTCTCGGCACCAGCCAGCTGGGCTTGGCCGCCGTGGAGCGGGCCAGGGCTCACGATGAATGGGCCCGCACCTACCTCGGCGATCATCCCCAAGCGGTCGTGCTGCATCTTGGCTGCGGCCTTGATGCCCGTGTGTTCCGGATCGATCCGCCCGCCACGGTCGACTGGTACGACCTGGACTACCCGGCTGTCGTGGCACTGCGACAGCAGCTCCTGCCAGCGCGGGAGGGCTGCACGCTGATCGGCTCCAGCGTTACCGACCTGACCTGGCTGGACAGTATCCCACGGGGTCGGGCAGTGCTGCTGATCGCCGAAGGGCTCATTCCCTATCTGACCGAGACCGACGCCCGGCGGCTACTGACCAGCGTCGTCGACGCCTTTCCGACCGGCCAGATTCAGCTCGACATCGTCTCGGTCTCGGCTTGGCGCTTCTCGCGATGGGATCCCTTGGGGCGCCGGTACAACGCCCGGTTCCAGTGCGGCTTCGACGACCCACCGGCGCTGGCCGATTGGCACCCTCGGCTCGAGTACGTCGACGAGGCGCCGATGAACGATTCTCCCGTGCTGCTGGCAAGGGCGCCTGCAACCACGCGCCGCATGTATCGCCTGATGAATCTGATGCCCGGCTTCAGGCGCTCCAGCCGGATCGTGCGGTTCCGTTTTTGAGTTTGCGGCCGCGGCGCCGGCCGAGGCGTCACCGCGCGGGAGCCGTCAGGTGGCCCCACAGGTAGCGACGCTCACCGGTTTCGAGCACGAGCGGACCCTCCGGTATCGCCGGCTCAGCTCGACCGCTCGCTGCGCCACGTCCACCCCGGTAACCGCGATTGGCTCGTGGCCAGCCTCGGACAAGCATTCCGATTTCACTAATCCGCGCTGACCTGCGGACTTTCGGTATGACCTTCTCTTCGGTTTGCTAAAGCCACTCTTCCGCAACGAGTTCCACCAAGGCCGCACCCGGATGGCACGTCGCAATTATGCTTGCGGTCACCAGGTCATGAGGTTGTTCAAGCGCCTTGGGGGAGGCGCGCGACCTCAACGATCCCTTGGATCGTCTGGTGAGGGGAAACGTCATGAAGAAGGTCCTGTTGGGCGCGGCGCTTACGTGCACCATCACACTCGCGCTTTCGACTCCGGCCGTTGCCGCTCCGCCCAGTAATTGGGGTCAAGAGGTGAAAGACTGCAACGCGACGTCGTGTTATCCGCTCGGCACGTCGCGCGGCAGTTACGTCAAAGCCCAAGCCAGGGACGGGCAGGGTCCGGGCTATGCGTGGGAGATTCACACTCTGGCGCAACCCGGAAACTCCAGCCCGACCATTCCCTGAGCTCTTCAGGCCGCCGGGGCCCTGGGTAACGATGAACACTTTCGGCGCGCTCTCCCGCGGAGCGCGAGTCGGCCGCGTCCTCGCGCTGGTCCTGACCGGGCTCGCGGTGGGATGGGTGTTGGTCCTGACCCTGTCGATCGCCGCCGATCGGCCTCGCACGAGCACTCTCGTCATCATCGTCGTCCAGGCGGTCCTCGCGCTCGGCCTCCAGGCGTACGTCATCTGGCGCATCGCAACCGGTTGGTCGGCGCTGTCCAACGGGCGACGAGCGGGCCTGACGGTCCTCGGAGTCGTCGTGGCGCCGATCGTGTCGGCGTTCGCGCTGGCCGGTGTCGTGATTGCGGTCGTGATCGGGCTCGTCCTCGCGTTCCTGGCCGCCGGCGCTGACCGATCCCCTGGTGGGTCCAGCCGATCGGCACGGACAGCGGTCGGCGGCGCGGCCGGCGCGGCGACGGGGTGGTCGATGCCGGAGGCGACGAAGAAGAAGTGTTCGATGTGCGACAACGGACAGTTGCCGTGCTCTCCCTGTGCCGGCTCGGGTTACCGGTATGCCGACGGCGTCGCGGTCGGGCTCTGCTCCACCTGTGGGGGGAGTCGCGGAGTTCGGTGTGGGAGTTGCGGCGGCACGGGCTATGTCAACTGAGTCGACGGCGTGACCTCGGGCGGTCCGGTTCGGGATGACGAAAGACCGTATCGTCAGCGCGGCTGGGTGCGGCAGGCTGAGAACTGTGGATCATCCGCCCGACCCGACGCCCGTCGTGAGCGCCTGGACCGGGCACGTGGTGGTGTGCGGGGTGCACAGCGACGGCGTACGGATCGTCGAGCAGTTGCGGCAGGCCGGCTCGACCGTGGTCGCGGTCGATGCGGCGCCCGACGCGGCCCTGCTCCGCCTGGCAACGGGACAGGAGGTTCCGTATCTCTCGGGTGATTCTCGGGTTCCGGCGACCCTGGAGGGCGCGGGGATCGGCGGCGCGGCCGCGCTGATCTGCGTCGAGGGAGATGACCTGCACAACCTGGCCACGGCGCTGGTGGCGCGGGCACTGCGACCCGAGCTGCGGATCGTGGTCGGGTTGCGCAACGCTGCGGTCGGTCGCGCCCTGGCCGACATCGGCGTGTCGGTGGTCGACGTCGGCAAGCTGTCAGCTCCGTCGGTGGTCGAGGCGTGCCTGCGCACCCACAGCCATGAGCTGGAACTCGGTGGGGAGAGCTTCCTGGTCACCGAGGTGCCGTGCGAGCGCGCCGGGACCCTCGGCGAGCTGTACGACGATCTGGCGGTGCTCGCGATCCGCCCGGGAGGCAGCCGCTCGGTCGTGGTGGCTCCCGTCCCCGACCGGGAGGTGGTGCCGGGCGACATCGCGGTGCTCGTCGGGCGCGCCGCGCAGATCCGTTCGCGCGGCCTGGGCCCACGACCGCTGGGCGAAGTCGCGACCCGGTTCGTCGGCGCACGTGCACCCCGATATTCCCGACCGCGGCCGACCGCGCTGCTGCGGTATCTGATCACCAGCGTCGACCGTCGGCTGACCGGCGTCCTGCTCGCTCTCGGTGGGCTCATCGTGGTGTCGGTGACGATCTTGCTGATCGGCTACCGGGAGGTCGACGGTCGGAACATGTCGCCGCTCGACGCGCTCTACTTCACGATCGAGACGATCGGAACGGTCGGCTTCGGCGACTTCTACTTCCGCGACCAGGATCCGTGGCTGCGCGGCTGGGCCATCGCCTTGATGGTGATCGGCGCCGGCCTCGTGACCTTGTTCTTCGCGTTGTTGACCAATGCACTGATCAGCCGCACCATCGCGCAGTCCCTCGGCCGTCGCCGCGTCACCGGCCTGTCCGACCATGTGGTCGTGGTCGGCCTCGGCTCTGTCGGCAACGCTGTCGTGGACGGTCTGCGGGACGCGGGGAGCGAGGTCGTCGTCGTCGACACCGATGAGGAGAACCGGTTCCTGGCGACCGTCCGACGCCAAGAGATCCCGGTGATCATCGCCGATGCCACCGTGCCCGAGACCTTCGACATGGTCAGGTTGGCCCATGCCCGCGCGGTTGCGGTGATGACCAGCGACGACCTCACCAACATCGAGATCGGGTTGGCGGTCCGCGACCTGCTCGGGTCCCGCCGACTGGAGGTACCCGTCGTGCTGCGGGTCTTCGACCGCCAGCTCGCCGACACCGTGGCGGCCAGCTTCGACTTCCGCTACGTCCGCTCGACCGCGGCGCTCGCCGCTCCCTGGTTCGTCGGTGCCGCGCTCGGCCTGGATGTCCTCGGCACGTTCTACGTGGGGTCACAGCCGATCCTCGTCGTCAGCATGCCGGTCGGGAAAGCGACGCCGGTCGATGGCATGAAGCTCGGTGACGTCGCGGCCACGATCATGGTTGCGTCCGTGCGTCGCGCGGACGGCACGAGCGCCCACCTGCCCTCCCACGAGACCGCCCTCGCCGCGGGGGACGTCGCGTACCTAATCGGGCCGTACGAGGAGCTCCTCGGCATGCTCGGTGGTCGGTGAATTCGACCGACGCTTCAGCGGGAAGCCGGGCGGTGACCCGCGGCTCGATCCACGGAACACCTCGGGACGCCAGTCCCGATCGCCGTCGAGCTCGATCGGCCGGTCTCCGGGAATTCTGCACCGCCGTCCGGTGTTGCCCGGTCTGGCGGCGGCGACAGGATGCTGTGAGCACGACGCCCGCGGGCAGCGCGATGTGGTTCAGCGAAGTGGTGATCATGACGATGAGCTTGTTGGCGTTCGACGAGACGGCCAGACGTCTGCAGCTGGCTCGCCGGATCGACGTCGGGGTACGGGCGATCCCGGTGGGGAGGATCGTCGGTTCGGTCGGCCGCAGTCGGGACCTCGACCGTGATTTTCGGGGCCCGTGGGCTTTGGCGCCGACGCGGCTGCGCAGCCTTAGAGATGCGTTTCCCGACAGCACGGGACCCGCGATCGACGTGTTCGAGGTCGGCGGTATCTATTTCGTCGAAGACGGGCACCATCGTGTGGCCCTCGCCCGCGAGCGGCACAACGAGTTCATCGACGCGCACGTGACGCGGCTGGAGACCGACTACTCGGTGGGGCCGGACGTCGACGTCGCTCAGCTGCTGCACACGGAGCAGCAGCGGCTCCTCCTCGACGAAACGGGCCTCGATCGCTTCCGGCCGGACGCGACGATCGAGTTCACCCTGCTCGACGGATACACCCAGACCCGCGACATCATCAAGGCACATGGCTACGATCTTGCCCGCCGGCGCGGGGTCCTGCCGGAGGTCGAGGAGATCGGATCGGACTGGTACGACACCGTCTACCTCGAAGCCGTCGCCGCGGCCCGCCGCGCCGGGTTGCCCGCCCTGTACGCGTCGTGGAATTCCACCGACGGCGACTTCTTCTTGTGGCTGTACCAGATCCGGCGCGATCTGCGCGCGTCCGACGCCGGCGCGGACTTCGACGCCGCCGCGGAGCGCGCCCGGTCGCTGCACCTCGGACGCCGGCAGCGACGAAACCACCTGCGCAACGGCCGCCGCCCTCTGCGCCGCATCTGCCGGGCGCCTCGTCCTTCCACGGCTTGAGGACCAGACAGCGGCAGGCTGGCCATCTGGGCGCCTTCGCTGCTGCGAAGAGCCGACGGCGCCGGCGGCCCAGGCCGGCCTGCGGGGGAGTGCAGCACCTCGCGCGTACAACCTGTCCAGGCCCGGCGTCGTTGCTGACTCAGCTCTCCAGCAGTCGTGCGGCATAGACGTGCGGCTCGAGGCCTGTTGCGGCGGCGCGCCGCGCGAGCACGTCGAGGGCTTCGTCAGGGTCATGTCCTTGGTCGATGAGGAGGCCGATTGCCCGGCTGACGGTCCCTTGACGGTCCAGTCCGCTGACTTCGAGCACCGGAGGGTACGGAGGAAGATCGGCATCCAACACGATCGAGGAGAGTCCGTCGCGATGATCCCGGCGGGCGTCGTCCCGGGCACTCGAATCGTATCCGTCACGGCCTGCTGGGGTCGCCGGATCGGGGCGGCCGATGATGATCGGCGTCTTCAGGGCGTAGCCGAGATCGGCGGCCAGATCGACGAACGCACCCGGTCGTCCTGCCCAGAACACGATTCGACCAGGAGCGCGTAGTCCTGGATCGAGGCTGATGAAGGGAAGCCGGAGCGACGTTTCGATCGGGCCGCCGTCGTGGGCCAGCGTGAGAGTCGCAGGCTGGACCCCGTCGTGCATCGTGATGGCCATCCCCCGGAAGGACGGCACCGCGGCTTGGATCGCCGTCACCAGATCGGCCAGTGCACCGTCGAGATCCTCGTCCCCAGAGGCTTGGCGGGTGCGGAACTGGAGCAGGTTGCGAAGGAGGGCCACAGGAAGGTCCACCAGAACGCTCCGAGGAAGCGGATCCGTCCGCCGATGGATTCCAGCATGGTCAGGTGTGCAGGTCGCTGCGCCCGATGAACGCGATCAGATACGGACCAGGTGGTGTGCGATCGCGCTCACACCACCCTACTCCGGCCGGTGTCCTCGGTCTTGCGCGGCCAGCCGACGCTAGCCCTGCTGATGGCGGGCGCGAGCGCGATTGACGGCCTCCTCGACGATCTGGCCGGCGATCGTCACCAGCTTGTGGTGCTCGTTCTGGCTCAGTGTCCGCAGCCGGGCCAACGCTTCCTCGGCCGTGACCCCGCTGCGGCTCATCACGATGCCGGTCGCCCGCTCGATGACGGCGCGGGAGTCAAGGGCCGTCTGTAGCCGGGTGGCGAGTCGCCGTGCTTGCGCCAGAACCTGTGCGTTCTGCACCGACACGGCCGCCGGAATTGCGAAGATCTCTCCGAGCTCCGCGGCTCGTTGATCGAAGACGTGCTTGTCGTGGGCGTACACGTTCATAGCGCCGACGACCCCATCGGCGGTCACCAACGGCAGCGACAAGGCGCTGTGCACGCCGAGCCGGGCAACCCTGCCGCCGAAGCTCCGCCAGCGCGGATCGGCTCCCAGCGATCCCGACATCACCGTTTGGGCGTCCCGAGCCGCTGTGATGCACGGACCCTGCCCGATGCCGTACTGGATGGCGTCGATCTCGCGGACGAACTCGGCGGTGGCGACGATCGTGTCGGCCCGGCCCTGCTCCAACAGGGTCAGCCCAGCGCCATCCGCGCCAGGAATCGCGCGCACCGCGTAGTTGGCCACTCGAACCAACAGATCTTCCAAGTCCAGTCCACCGGACAGGCGCGACAGTCCGGCCAGCCCGTCGCGAAGATCGTCTTCCTCCGCGTCGAGTTCCTCCGGAGTCCGCGCGGCCGCGTGGCCCCGACCCTCTCGACTCGACGGAACCGTCTCAACCCCTTCATCGGAGTCCATTACCCACGCACCCGATCATGCCCGAAGCCGACAGCAGCCATCAGCGTACAGCCCCCACACCACCCGGCCTTCCGGCCGATGGTGCTCGATGGCGATGTATACTGGGAGGACTACTCTCGTAGTCAGCCTGGGGCCTGGATCCGCCGTGCACGCCGCGGATCCTTGAGGAGCTTCCTGCTACCAGCCCAGGCGCCATCCGGGAAAGCCAGTGTTCGATCGGCATTCCATTGTCTGTTGTCACCGAATCTTCTCCTCGCCCGCTCGTCGACGTCGTGGCTGCCCGCTCCGACCCTGGAGCGGCGCCGACGAGAGTCCGCACCGCGCCGCCGAAGGTCGGCAGCTCGTTCACGGCGTTGACCCGCCAGGTCCACGCGTTGGGTCTGATGCGCCGGCGATACGGCTACTACTGGGCCAAGTTGATCGGCGCGGTCCTTGTCCTCGCT
>DASTGF010000373.1:0-2659 GCA_035719255.1 Microlunatus sp.
GACGCCGGCCCGTGGTGGGAGCCGGACAAGGACTGGGTCTCCGACGAGGCCGGGTCCCATCGGCTCTACTGGACCGATCCGCGGGTGGTCAGCGGCAAGAGTCCGGTCCCGCTCGGGTCGAACAACTCCGGGCGGGGGGTCGGCGGATCGATGATCCACTACGCCGGCTACACCCCGCGCTTCCATCCCAGCGACTTCCATACGTTCACCGCCGACGGTGTGGGCGCCGACTGGCCGATCGGCTACCACGACCTCAAGGCGTACTACGAGTTGATCGAGGGCGAGCTGCCCGTAGCCGGCGACGACTGGCCGTGGGGCGACCCGCACCGCTACCCCCATCACGCCCACCCGGTCGGCGGCAACGGCGAGATCTTCCAGCGTGGCGCGCTCGCTGCGGGCATCGAAGCCAGAGTGGGGCCCGTGGCCATCCCGAATGGTCGCTTCGGGCATCGTCAGCACTGCATCTATCGCGGCTTCTGCTTGCAGGGCTGCAAGGTCAACGCCAAGGCCTCGCCCCTCATCACGCACCTCCCCGACGCGCTCGCCCACGGAGTCGAGGTACGTCCCGACCGGATGGTCAGCGCCGTCGAAGTCGACGACCGGACGGGTCGGGCGTCCGGCGTGCGCTACTTCGAGGGCTCGGTCGAGAAACGGCAGCGCGCCGCCCACGTGGTCGTCGCGGGCTATTCGATCGAGACACCCCGGCTGCTGCTCAACTCGGCCACCCGACGTTTCCCCGACGGCATCGGCAACGACTTCGACCTCGTCGGCCGTTACGTGATGGTCCAAGGCGCCCCACAGACCGGTGGCCGCTTCGCCGACGAGATCCGGATGTACAAGGCGCCACCGCCGGAGGTCTCGACCGAGCAGTTCTACGAGACCGACCCGACCAAGCCGTATCGACGCGGATTCGCCATCCAGACCGTTTCGCCGCTGCCGATCACCTGGGCCGAGCACATCACCGGACAGGGCCATTGGGGCGCGGATCTGCGCCGTTACATGCGCGACTACGTGCACTGGTCCGTGCTCGGCGCGCTCTGCGAGTTCCTGCCACAGGCAGAGAACCGGGTCACCCTGGCTGAGGAGAAGGATCGGTACGGGCTGCCCGTCGCGGACTTCTCCTACACCCAGTGCGACAACGACACCCAGCTCGTCGAAGCCGCCACCGAGGTCATGACGACGATCCTGCGAGCGGCCGGCGCCCAGGAGACGATCACCTTCCAACGGTTCGCGCACCTGGTCGGAGGTTGCCGGATGGGCGCGGACGAGAAGACCGGTGTCGTCGACGCCGACTGCCGGACGTTCGCCGTACCCAACCTCCTGGTCGTCGACGGCAGCGTTCTGCCGACCCAGGGCTCAGCCAACCCGGCGCTGACGATCATGGCGAATGCAGCGCGTGTGGCCGACCGGTTACGGACCACCGCCAGAGGCCCCGGCTGAGCGCGGGTGTCGGGGAAGATGGACCGAATCGAGTCCGTCGTCGACGTCGAGGCACGATTCCGCGTCCCACCTCTGGCCAACACGACCCGGAGCCCGATCCGCGGCGAGGTGTGCACATCGGGCTGGGTAATCCAGTCCCGACTATGGGCGGCGGCGATCCGCAGCTCGGCGATGGGACCAGACGTCCCTTCCATTCGGCGTTTATGGCGCTGTAACTCTCAGGGCCCCGGCGACGAACCAGTCTGAAGCAGGTCTGTTGGTCGCGGCGACCAGCCCGGGCCTGAGCCCTGCTCGTCGTTTGAGGGGGGAGGCGCTCGTGTCTCGCGCCGGAGAGAGCCTCGGTCGGGTCAACAAGGTGCCCCGGCGCCGGATCGCGAATCGGCAATGGGCGCGGTCGACGACGCGTTTGGACCTGTTCGCGCTGCTGATGGCGACTCGGCTGAACCCGCGATCCCTGAGCCACCCTCCACACCCAAGTCAGGAGCCGATCCATGGCTGACTACGCCGTCACCAATCCCGCAACCGGCGAGGTACTCAGCGAGTATCCGACCGCAACCGACGCACAGATCGAGGAGGCACTCGCCGCCGCCGCGCACGCTGGACGGACCTGGGGCCGCACCGCCAGCATCGTCGAACGGGCCGGCCTGGTCCGCCGGGTCGGCGAGCTGCACATGGAGCGCCGTGAGGACCTTGCCGCGATCATCGGCCGGGAGATGGGTAAGCCGGCCGAGGAGGCGCTGGGCGAGGTCGACTTCGCCGCCGCGATCTACGCCTACTACGCCGACCGCGCCGAGGACTTCCTGGCCGACGAGCCGGTCGACCTCCTCGGCGGGGAGGGCTCCGCCGTCATCCGCCGAGGCCCGTACGGGCCACTGCTGGGCATCATGCCGTGGAACTTCCCGTACTATCAGGTGGCCCGGTTCGCCGGCCCTAACCTCGCCATCGGCAACACCATCGTCTTGAAGCATGCGCCGCAGTGCCCAGAGTCGGCCGGCGCCATGCAACAGATCTTCACCGACGCCGGCTTCCCGCATGGCGCCTACGTCAACATCTACGCCACCAATGACCAGGTCGCCCGCATGATCGCTGACCCGCGCATCACCGGGGTCTCGTTGACCGGCTCAGAACGCGCCGGCTCCGCGGTTGCCGAACTCGCGGGCCGCCACCTCAAGAAGGTGGTGCTTGAGCTCGGCGGATCCGACCCATTCGTGCTGCTGTC
>DASTGF010000374.1:0-3439 GCA_035719255.1 Microlunatus sp.
AACCGCACCAGCCGATAGCGAGACATCAGCGTCAGACCCGGTCCCACCTGCACGACAAAGCCTTCCACTCGCCAGCAACGCCTTACTCCGCGCCGCCCACACTACGGCTCGGGCACGGACGTGCTCGGTACGCAGTTCAGCGACGACGACCTCACTTCCTCGTCCACGAGGCACACCGCCACGGCCTGCAGGTCACCGCCCACACCTACAGCCTGCCGGCGGTCGAGCAGGCGCTCGCAGCCGGCGTCGACGGCCTCGAGCACGCCAGCTGCTGACCGAGCGCGCTTTCCGCGTGCCTGAGGCGGTGCTCGACCGGGTGGCCGAACGGCAGATCCCGGTGGGCGCCGCGCTCGGCAGCCCACCCGTCGCAGCGTTCGCTCACGCCGCCCCGGCGGCCGTGCGGGCCCAGCTGGAGCGCGCCGGGCTGAGTACGGAGGCGTTCCGGGAGGCCCGGCTGGCAACCATCCGGCGCATGCACGAGGCCGGTGTGGTGCTCCACGCCGGCCCCGGTGTAACAACATATTGACGCATCTCGATGGGAGCGCGCTATGATGTCGTATAGACGGTAATCGATGCGATGTGGAGGGGTCATGGCGACAGGGGTAGATCAGCTACGAGAAGAGGTCCGGGAACGGTATGCGGCGGCCGCGGCGACGGTCGCCGACGGCGATGCAGGGTGTTGCGGCCCGACGGTGCTGGAGGACGACGACAAGTTCGGGTCCGCGCTCTACACGGCCGCGGAGCGGGACGGTCTGCCGGTGGCTGCGGTTGCGGCCAGCCTGGGTTGTGGGAACCCGACCGCGGTCGCCGACCTTCGGGAGGGCGAGCGGGTTCTTGACCTCGGCTCCGGCGGTGGCATCGACGTGTTGCTGTCCGCCAGGAGGGTGGGTCCGAGCGGCTTCGCCTACGGGGTCGACATGACCGAGGAAATGCTGCAGTTGGCCCGGGCGAACGCTGCGAAGGCCGGGGCCACCAACGTCGAGTTCTTGCCGGGCACGATCGAACAGGTCCCGCTGCCCGATGGTGCGGTCGACGTGGTGATCTCCAATTGCGTGATCAACCTGAGTGTGGACAAACCGAAGGTGCTGGCCGAGATGTTCCGGGTCCTCACCCCGGGTGGCCGCATCGGGATCAGCGACGTGGTCGCCGAGGACCACCTCACACCCGCCGACCGTGCCGAGCGGGGCGAGTACGTGGGTTGCATCGCCGGTGCCTTGTCCCGCAGCGAGTACCTCGACGGGCTCACCCGCGTCGGGTTCGCCGACGCGACGGTGCGGTTCACGCACCCGGCCGCGGACGGCATGCATGCCGCGATCATTCAAGCCACCAAGCCGCGCGCCCCCATCGGAGCCGACGACCAGGAGGCTGCCTCGTGCTGCACCGATACGGCCGCGGCCGAATGTTGCCAGCCCGACGCCAAGGGAGGGTGCTGCGGTCCGGGCGGCTCGTCGACCTGCGGCTGCCGATGAGTCAGCCGCTGCATGATGGTCAGCGTCTGTAGGCGGCGATGAAGTCTCGGCTGGTGGGTGAAAGGTAGCGATCGGCAGGTCGCTGAAACGGCAGGACCTTGTGAGCAAGGACGCCTCCGCCTGATGGGTGCGAGTACCACATGGCGGAGGTCCAGATCGGGTTGATGTCCAACTCCATGGCTCGCGCCGCGCCGGCGTCCAGCAGGATCTCGGCGAGGCTCCGTGCGGAGAGCGCCGGGCCAAGCACGGAGATGACGTTCCCCTGAGTATCGACTCCCACCCCGGAGCGCCACACGTAATCGGCGTTCTTGACGGTCGCGCCCCACGGGGAGTGCGCGTTGGCCGCCACATCGGCGGCCTGACGGCCGTGGTCGATGAGCATGCGGAGGTTCTGCCGGACGGAGACCACCTGGGACGTCATGCCGACCTCGTCGGCCCAACTCCCGACATTCAGCCGGCCGTCACGCGTGATCACCAGGGACGCCGCACCGGGCCGCAGGGTTCCGACAGTATGGCCGTCCGCGTAGTACCCGCCCTGTGCATCGCCGAGCTTGAATCCACCGTTGAACGTGGCCGCCAGGTGGCCCCGGTCCGGTTGGGCAACGAGGTCTGGTTGGCTCCACAGCTGGAGCCTGCCTGGTTCGGCATAGCCCGGGTGCTGGACGAAGCGGATCAACCCCGGGTCCATGACCATCACAGCCGCCAGGTAGGAGGTGTGCACCCGGTCGGGACGGAGGTAGGCCAGTTGTACGGCCGGTCCCCGCCGGCCGCTCACGACCGTACGGAACACTCCTTCACCCGGCAGGGACGGCGACGCGATCGTGCGCAGGGAGGCGTGGAGCACTGATCGAGCGTCACCCGGCGTCCGGGGCTGCGATGCCGCCGGCCGCAGCAGCGAAGGGTCGGGCTGGCCGCCGCTTTTCGGCGGGCTCATGCGATAGCTGAGCTCTTCTGCTGCGGTGATCAGGAAGCCGAGCCCGTGCCCTCTTGCCCACTCGGCTGCCCGCGCCGCGAGCGGATCGGTGCTGGGCGCCGTCAGAGACTTCGCCAGCGAGACTGCGGGGACCAAAACAATGACCAGGAGGGCGACCAGCGCCAGCTGCAGGGTGCGCGGCCAACGACGCGATCCGCTTGGCCCGGACGCTGCCTTCCTCGAGAACATGAGCATGCGTGCGACAACGGTCGCACTCGCGGAACCGTGCCCATCCGTCAGGTTCGGCGCTAAGCCTGCACCAAGCCTCGGCGGCGACGACCAGGCGGGCAGTCTGTCGCCAAACTCGGCGCATGCGGTCGTCGTTCCGATCACGCGGCGTTCGCGGGGTCAGGTCCGTGTCCTCGCTCGTCGATCGCATCGAACAAGTCCGGAATTCGAATCCCATGGCCAAAGACGCGAAGCATCTGATTCCAATCGACGTCGGCGCGGCGCGCCCGCGCGGCTCCGGGGCGACCCTTGTCCGTTCAGGCAGCGTTGGCGGCCCTTTCGGTGGGCCTTTCGCCCCTACTGTCGTGGGCCGGGTCCGACTACACGTGTTGGGTGAGCTACGTCTCGCTGCCGGGAGAGACTAGCAAGGCAGCCGGACGCGTTCGGCCGCGACCCGTGGTCGCCCAAAAGAAGGTGCCCGACGGTGAGTCGGTCGATCCCACGATCCTCGGCAGCTATCTGCTCAGCCCGGCGCCCGCGGGAGCCCTGCGCACCAGCCTCAGCGCCGTGCAAGCCGCCGCAGGCAATCGAGCGGCGACGCTGCAGGTCGCCGCCTGGCAGCAGACCTCGGTGCAACGTAACGGTGGCGGCAAGCCGGTCGACCCGCGGTTCACCAACGACCCGATCGGCACTGCGATCGAGCAAGCCAAGCAGAAGTTCCCGCAGTACGCCGACAAGCTCTCGCAGATTCGCTTCCGGGCCGTCACGAAGGGAGACCGGACCACGGTCACGATCACCGGCCAGGGCAGCTTCGTCTACCCGAGCGCCA
>DASTGF010000375.1:0-8441 GCA_035719255.1 Microlunatus sp.
CCCTTGGTCAGGAGGTCAGTTCGTCGGCGGCGTGTGCCAGATCCGGCTGATGTAGTCGCGCATCGACCGGTCGGAGGAGAAGAATCCGGTCCGGGCAACGTTGAGGATCGCCGAGCGAGTCCAGGCCTCCTGGTCGCGGTACGCCTCGTCGACCTTCGCCTGGGTGTCGATGTACGCCCGGTAGTCGGCCAGCGCCATGAACCGGTCGTCGTACAGGAGATTCGAGACCAGGCCCTCGAACACACCCCGGTCGCCGCCGGAGAACGTGCCGTGGGCGATCAGGTCGATGGCCCGGCGCAGGTTGTCGTCGGACTCGTAGTAGGAACTCGGCACGTACCCCTTGGCGTAGAGCGCCTCCACCTCCGGCTCGAGCAGCCCGAAGAGGAAGAAGTTCTCGTCCCCGACCAACTCGCGGATTTCCACATTGGCGCCGTCGTCGGTGCCGATGGTCAGCGCGCCGTTGAGGGCGAACTTCATGTTGCCGGTGCCCGACGCTTCCTTGCCGGCGAGCGAGATCTGCTCCGACAGGTCGGCAGCCGGGATCAGCTTCTCCGCCAGCGTCACGTTGTAGTTCGGCGGGAACAAGACCTTGAGCCGGTTCTCGACCCGCGGGTCGTTGTTGACCACCGAGGCGACCGCGTTGATCAGGTGGATGATCTCCTTGGCAACCCGGTATCCCGGGGCTGCCTTCGCCCCGAAGATGAAGGTGCGGGGCACGATGTCGCTCGGCGCCAGCTCACCGGAGATGATCTGCTCGTAGACGGTGACGATGTGCAGCGCTTTCAGGGTCTGCCGTTTGTACTCGTGCAGCCGCTTGACCATGACGTCCAGCAGGTGGTCGTCGTGGACGGTGAACCCGTCCCGCTCGGCCAGCACCCGGCTCAGCCGCCGCTTGTTGTGGGCTTTGACCTCGCGGAACCTCGCCCGGAACTCCTCGTCCTCCGCGTACGGCTCGAGTTCACGCAACCGGTCGAGATCGGTCAGCCAGCCGACCCCGACGGCGTCGGTGATCAGCTCCGACAGGGCCGGGTTGGCGAGCCGAAGGAACCGGCGCGGCGTGACGCCGTTGGTGACGTTGGTGAACTTGCCGGGGAAGAAGTCGTCGAAGTCGGGCAGCACCTTGTCCCGCAGCAGCTGGGAGTGCAGCTCGGCGACCCCGTTCACCTTGGCGCCGGCCACGGTGGCCAGGTATGCCATCCGGACCGACCGCTCGGGGTGGTCGGCGAAGATCGACATCCGGCGGATGCGGAGCTCGTCGTCGCCGTAGCGCTCCCGTACCTTCTCGAGGAACTCCTCGTTGATCCGGTAGATGATCTCCAGGTGCCGCGGGAGCAGCCGGCCCAGCAGGTCGACCGACCAGACCTCCAAGGCCTCGGGCAGCAGGGTGTGGCAGGTGTAGGCGAAACACTTCTGGGTGATCTCCCAGGCGTCGTCCCACTCCATCTTCTTCTCGTCCACCAGCACCCGCATCAGCTCGGGTACGCCGATCACCGGGTGCGTGTCGTTGAGCTGGAAGATGATGCGGTCCGGCAGTGTGGTCAGGTCGAAATCGCGCGGCAGGACACTGTCGATGAAGTCGTGGATCGAGGCCGAGGCAAAGAAGTACTGCTGCTGCAGCCGCAGCTCCTTGCCCTGCGGGGTGGAGTCCTCGGGATAGAGCACCTTGGAGATGTTCTCGGCGAAGGTCTGGGCTCGGACCGCCTCGGCGTAGTCGCCGGAGTTGAAGATCCGCAGGTCGAAGGCGTCGGTGGCCACCGCGGACCACAGCCGCAGCGTGTTGACCTTTCCGTTCTGGTAGCCGGGAACCATGTAGTTGTAGGGGATCGCCTGGACGCTCCAATCCGGCACCCAGCGGATCCGCGTGACGCCCTCGTCGTCGTAGGTCTCGGTGTGGCCGGCGAAGCTGACGATCTGGGCGGCCTCGGGGTGGGGGAACTCCCACGGGGAACCGAGCGCGAGCCAGTTATCGGGCTGCTCGACCTGGCGACCGTCCTCGAAGGTCTGCCGGAAGATGCCGTACTCGTACCGGATGCCGTATCCGACGCAGGGCACGCTCATGGTGGCCAGCGAGTCGATGAAGCAGGCGGCGAGGCGACCGAGACCGCCGTTGCCGAGACCCGGCTCCACCTCCTGGGCCCGCAGGGCGGCGAGTTCGATGCCGCACTTCGCCAGGCCTTCCTCGACGATCTGGGTCAGACCGGTCGCCAACAAGGCGTTGCTGAGTTGTCGGCCGAGCAGGTACTCCGCGGAGAGGTACGCCACGCCCTTGGCCTGCGTCTCGAACTGGCGCCGCAGGGTGCCGAGCCAGCGAGCCATCAGATAGTGCCGGACCGTTCGGGCCAGCGCCAGGTACTGGTCGTTGGTGGAGGAGGTGGACAAGGCGACGCCCTGCCCGAAGTTGAGCTCACGCAGGAACTCGCGCACGAAGCCGTCGACCGAGCTCGGCGGCGAACTGACCGGGGCGAGCGCGAGGGGGTGGGAGGGCTTCAGCTTCTCCGGCTTCGCGTCCTCGGGCGGGAAGTCGGGTGTAGCGGGGTGACTGTTCACGGACACCAGCACACCGTATCGGCGACGACGGCCCCTGGCGTACGCCGTAACCAGCATGTATCACCCGATGGCGGCCGACTCGCGGCGCGATGGGTTCCGGAAAGCGCGCACCGACCCGGCCCGGACCTTTGCACTCGCCGGGGTAGAGTGCTAAAACAGGATTAGCACTCTCCAGGTGAGAGTGCCACCTCACCGGTGGTGAGTCCCAGTTCTGGGGCGGCCGTCGCGGGCATCGCCAGTGGGGGTCCGAAGACCATCATGTCAACCAGATGGCGGCTCCTTGCCGCCTGCACGCGGGAGGACTCGCGGAGGACAATGTCGAAACTCATTCAGTTCAACACCGAGGCGCGACGCGGCCTCGAGCGAGGCATGAACCAGCTCGCCGACGCCGTGAAGGTGACCCTGGGCCCCAAGGGCCGAAACGTCGTGCTCGAGAAGAAGTGGGGTGCGCCCACCATCACCAACGATGGGGTGAGCATCGCCAAGGAGATCGAGCTCGAGGACCCGTACGAGAAGATCGGCGCCGAGCTGGTCAAGGAAGTTGCCAAGAAGACCGATGACGTCGCGGGCGACGGCACCACCACCGCCACCGTGCTCGCCCAGGCGATGGTCCGTGAGGGCCTGCGCAACGTGACCGCCGGCGCCAACCCGATGAGCCTCAAGCGAGGCATCGAGAAGGCCGTCGCCGCCATCGTGGAGCAGCTCGCCCTCGCGGCTACCGACGTGGAGACCAAGGAGCAGATCGCCGCGACCGCGTCGATCTCCGCCGGCGATCCCACGGTCGGCGAGATCATCGCCGAGGCCATGGACAAGGTCGGCAAGGAAGGTGTCATCACCGTCGACGAGTCCAACACCTTCGGACTCGAGCTCGAGCTCACCGAGGGCATGCGGTTCGACAAGGGCTACATCTCGCCCTACTTCGTGACCGACACCGAGCGCATGGAGACCGTGCTCGATGACCCGTACGTGCTGATCGTCAACTCCAAGATCAGCAGCCTCAAGGACGTCCTGCCGGTGCTCGAGAAGGTCATGCAGAGCGGCAAGCCGCTCGTCGTGATCGCCGAGGACGTCGACGGCGAGGCGCTGGCCGCGTTGATCGTCAACAAGATCCGCGGCACGTTCAAGTCGGTCGCCGTCAAGGCCCCGGGCTTCGGCGATCGCCGCAAGGCCATGCTGACCGACATCGCCATCCTCACCGGTGGCCAGGTGATCTCCGAGGAGGTCGGCCTCAAGCTCGACGGCGTCGGCCTGGAGCTCCTCGGCAGCGCGCGTCAGGTGGTCGTGACCAAGGACGAGACCACGATCATCGAGGGTGGCGGCGACTCCGATCAGATCGCGGGCCGGGTCAACCAGATCCGCACCGAGATCGAGAACAGCGACTCCGACTACGACCGCGAGAAGCTGCAGGAGCGCCTCGCCAAGCTCGCCGGTGGCGTGGCCGTGATCAAGGTCGGTGCGGCCACCGAGGTCGAGCTCAAGGAGCGCAAGCACCGCATCGAGGACGCCGTGCGCAACGCCAAGGCGGCCGTCGAGGAGGGCATCGTCGCCGGTGGCGGCGTGGCCCTGGTGCAGGCCGCGAAGCTGGCCTTCGCCGACCTGTCGCTCGAGGGTGACGAGGCCGTCGGCGCACAGATCGTCAAGGTCGCCGTCGAGGCACCGCTCCGCCAGATCGCCATCAACGCGGGCTGGGAAGGCGGTGTCGTGGTGGAGAAGGTCAAGTCCCTTCCGGCCGGGCACGGCCTGAACGCCGCCACCGGTGTCTACGAGGACCTGCTCGCCGCAGGCGTGCCGGACCCGACCAAGGTGACCCGCTCGGCGCTGCAGAACGCCGCGTCGATCGCCGCGCTGTTCCTCACCACCGAGGCCGTCATCGCGGACAAGCCGGAGAAGGCTCCGGCCGCTCCCGGCGGCGGCGACGGCGGCATGGGCGGCATGGACTTCTGAGTCCGCCGTCCAGCACGCCTGGCAGCACGCTGTGGCAGGGGCGGTCCCGTTCGCGGGGCCGCCCCTGTGGCGTGTCCGACGGCAGCCGCGGCCGCGGGCCATCCCCGCCCCGGTCAGTGCGGCAGATCGACCACTCGTGCCACCCGCGCGCGGTACTGGTCCAGCTGACCGGCATCCGGCAGCGGGGTGGGCCAGGCCCCGGTGGGCCATCCGGGCGGCGGTGCGTCCGTGCGATACGTCCAGGTCGTGGCGATTACCCGGCCGACACCGAGCACGGCCCGGTCGGCGTCCAGCGCGGGCGGGCTGACCGGCACCGCGGCGGCCGTCCCGATTCCCGGCAGGACCACATCGACTCTCGTTGTGCCCGGCGGCAGTGGTGCGTACGTCGTGGCGACCTCGGCCGAGCCGCCGGCGATCCGCAGTGAGCCGGCCCAGAGGCCGAAATGACTGCACAGGCACTCGATCGAGCCGCGCGGCGGTTGGCGCGAGGTGAGCCAGCGGGCGCTGACGAGCGTCGCCCCGACGCGCAGCTGCGGTCCGCCGGCGACGTTGTCCGACCGGATCGGGACCCCAGCCGGAGCCTGAACCGTGACGGGCGGTCCGATCGGCGCCAAAGTCCAGCGGGGCGGCTCGTCCACGGTCGACACCGACCAGCTCAACGTGGTGCCGGAGGGACCCGACTGGAGGTCGAGGATCCGGATCGCGCGCCGCCGGTCCGGCGGATCCCCGGGCGGAACGAAGACGATCGGCTCCGACGGCGCCGGAGCGTCCGGGGCTCGGGCCAGATCGGTGGCCTGAGCCGCCAGCGGGATCGTGCCGATCGCCATTACCGGCACCCGCCAGAACGGGATGCTGTTGGCCAGCGATACGTCCACGTGGTCCACGTCGGCCGGAAGTGGGGCGAACACGGTCTGCAGCAGCCTGGTCTCCCCGAACCGGAGCCCGAGCTTGGCCACCCACAACGGGGTGCACAGGCAGTGCCCGAAGACCTCTGGATCGGTGTCGGACAACGGCCGGTACGCCCGTCCCCGGTCGTCGAGCAGGTACAGCCGCTGGTCGCCGTCGTCGGGCCGACCCAGCCCCAGGTCGACCGTGCTCGGTACGGTCGCGCCAACCGTCTGCCCGCCGGTCGCGAGGGGAGTGACCGACCAGTCGAGCACCGTGCCTCCCGCCATCCGGCGGACGGCGTGCACGGCGAAGCGCATCGTGAGGTCGAGGCCCTCGCCGCTCGTCCACACCTGCTCGCCGAGCACCGGCAGCTGACGGTTGGTCGGCTCGACCGCAGGTGAACTCGCGCCGGACGTCGGCCTGGGCCGGCGGTTCCCGAACAGGCCCGGCTCCTCCCGGGGCGGCGAGCAGCTAGCGACCAGGAGACCCATCACGAGCAGCGCTGCCCCGGCGCGCAGTCCCCGCCGACGATCCGGTCGGCCGCCCTCCGGCCCCCGCGCGCTCACCCACTCAGGCTAGGCGCAGGATCACCCGGCCGCGGGCCGATGTTCCCTCCGACTGAACACCGACACCGCGCGGGGAAGGTCGACGCCGTCCACCGTGAAGTCGACCAGTTCGTTGTAGAACGCCACCCGACCGGCGATGGCGCCCACCGCAGGGAATGGGTCGCTGTAGGACCATGCGACGTCGCTGGCGTCCGGGACGCCGCGGATGCTCCAGTACCGATCGGCCGTTCCCTTGTAGGGGCACTGGCTGCGGGCACGGCTCGGTTCCAGCGCCTCCGCCACCAGGTCGGCCTCGGGCAGGTAGTAGCGGGTCGGCACGTTGGTCTCGAACAGCAGCACCGGGTCGCGAGTCTCACCGAGTAGCCGTCCGTCCAGGCTGACCACGACGTGCCGGCTGCTGTGCAGGGCGTCCACCCGGTGGTGCGGGTCTCGAGGATGTCCCGCGACCTGCTCGTCCTCCTCGGTCCAGCGGTCGAGGAGCCCTGGCGCCCAGCACACGATGATCCGGCCGGCCACGGCGGGATCGTCCCGCTCCCAGGCCACCCCGGGGATCCGGCGGTCGGCTAGGACGAGGTCGTACCAGACCGACACCGGTCCGTGGGGACCGAAGAACCAGGGGATCCCGGTCGGCGGCCCTGATCGTTGCTGAAGGAGGTCGGTGCGCACGTCCGCGGGCTCGAAAGCGTAGTTCGGCACCGGGAAGTCGTCCTCCCAGA
This sequence comes from Microlunatus sp., assembly GCA_035719255.1. Lineage (GTDB taxonomy): Bacteria > Actinomycetota > Actinomycetes > Propionibacteriales > Propionibacteriaceae > Microlunatus. The sequence continues at coordinate 6,662 of DASTGF010000375.1, forward strand.
ACAACAGCGCCCCCCGCGCGTCCACCACGGCGAGGTCTCCGATCCAGCCACGGACCCAACGCTCACTCAACTCGGTGCGCATCTCCGCCTCCTCCGACGACCGCTGTCGCCTCGATAGCCCATCGAGGATCGATCAGCGGATCGTCTCGAACGCCGACAACCATCATCATCTCCTCGTGCTCGAGATTGTGACAGTGCAGCAGGCATTGCCACGGATGGCCGCCCCGCGGCGCGCGCGTCCGGCAGCCGCGGACCGCAACACCGCGCGTCCCGCCGTCGTCTCGTAGGCTGGTGCGGTCCCGAAGGGCGTCGGGCTGGCGGAGGAGGAGCCGGTGAGCACCCAGCAGCGCGGTCTGCTCGAGGTGATCGCGCTGCACGCGCCGGACGCCGAACGGGCGGAGGCCGGTGGTGCCGACCGGATCGAGCTGGTCGGGTCGATGAACCACGACGGGCTCTCGCCCGAACCGGCCCTGGTGGCCGAGGTGCGCCGGGCGACGGCGTTACCGATCCGGGTGATGCTGCGCCTGCGCGAGGGATTCGGCACCGACGGCGGGGAGGTGGCGCGGCTCCGCGGGCTGCTCGCGGACTACCGCGCGCACGGCGCTGACGGGGTCGTGCTCGGCTTCCTCAACGGTCACACGGACGTGGACGTCGGTGTGGTCAACGAGATCGTCGGGGACGAGCCGGACTTCGGCTGGACCTTCCATCGCGCTATCGACTCCTGCCTCGAGAGCGATCGCAACTGGCGGGTGTTGCGCAGCCTGCCCGGCCTGGACCAGGTGCTCACCGCCGGCGCCGCACGGGGCGTGTCGGAGGGGCTCGACGATCTGGTTGCCCGCGCCTGGAACGATCCATTCGCCCGGGCCACCATCATGGCCGGTGGCGGCCTGCTGCCCGAACACGTGCCCTGGCTGGCCCGTGCCGGCGTGCGCGCCTTCCACATCGGGTCCGCGGCTCGACCGCTCGGCTCGTGGAAGGCCTATCTCGATCCCGAACTGGTCCGCAGCTGGCGGCGGCTCGTGGACGACGCCGTGCTGCGTGCGGGCGGTGGCACCGGAGAGCGGTCGTGACGGTCTACATCGATGCCCCCAACTGGCCCGGCCACGGCCGGCTGTGGTCGCACATGATCAGCGACACCTCCTACGACGAACTGCACGCCTTCGCCGCCGCCCTCGGCATCCCGCGGCGCGCGTTCGAGCGCGACCACTACGACGTCATCGCCGAGCGGTACGAGTCAGCGCTGCGGGCCGGGGCCCGCCCCGCGACCTCGCGCGAGGTCGTCGCGATGTTGCACGCCGCCGGACTGCGGCGGCGCAAGATGTCCCGGCTCAGTCCGCACGCGAGCGGACCGCTCTGACCGGAGGATCGCGTATCCCTCTTGCGCAGCAGAGCAAGATGGTGCCTGCCCCCATGCGAGAGGAGACCACCACCGTGGCTACCTGTGACCATCTCGAGGCGTCGCCGCTGACGCCGGTACCCGGCGACTTCGAGGCGGTGTGCGAGGACTGTGTCGCCGTCGGTGGTCGTTGGGTCCATCTGCGCCGCTGCCTGACGTGTGAGCACGTCGGCTGTTGCGACTCCTCACCGGCCCGCCACGCGACGGCGCATTTCCACGCCACCAGTCATCCGGTGATCACCTCCGCCGAGCCCGGGGAGCATTGGCGATGGTGCTATGTCGACGAGGCCGGTGCGTGACCGCGACGTCGGCTTCCGACCGTTCAGCCCCGATGCCCTCGGCCGGGATGACCGCGGCCGAGACCCGGCCGGCGGAGACCCGGGC
>DASTGF010000376.1:0-16776 GCA_035719255.1 Microlunatus sp.
AGGACCGCGCTGACGCAGGCACGGGCGACATACCTGCTGGACCTCAAGCAGCAGAACGAGCTGGTCGGCAACGCCCGGCGCGCCGTTGGCGCCGCCGAGCAGCAGCTGGCCGACGACCAGGATGCGCTCGCCGCCGCCCAGAAGGCGCTGACCGCAGCCCAGCAGGCCGGCGACGCCGCCGCGATCACTGCGCAGCAGACGACAATCAGCCGGTTGCAGACGTCGGTCGCCACCGACCAGACCACGATCGCCAGCGCGAAGAACAGCCTGAGCCAGGCTGAACAGGCCAGGGACAAGACATTGCTGGCCGATCGCCATGCCATCCAGACCCAGCAGGGCCAGGTGTCCGCCGCCGAGGACAGCCTTGCCTCCCAGAAGGCGCAGCGGGCATCGAACCAGCAGCCCGCGCGGCGCGGCGCGATCGACTCGGCGCAGGCCCAGATCGACAAGGCTGAGGTCTCCGTCGAGCAGGCCGAGCAGGCCGTTGAGAACACCACGGTCCGCGCGCCGGTCGCCGGTACGGTCGCCGCCGTCGCAGCCGTCGTCGGGCAGTCCTCACCGAGCAGCAGCACCGGTACGAGCGGCAGCACCAACTCCGGCACGAGTGGCACCAGCGGCACGAGCGGCACCGCAGCAGGTAGCGGCTCCAACTCGAGCAGCGCGATGATCACCATCGTCGACAAGAAGGCGATGCAGCTGAGCGCCGCCGTTGCCGAGGCAGACATCGTCAAAGTCTCGGTGGGTCAGTCGGCGTCCGTCACCCTTCCCGCGTCGGGCAAGACGCTGTCGGGCAAGGTCACCTCCGTCGCCGCCCAGAGCACGGTGAGCAACAACGTCGTCCAGTACGACGTCGCCGTCTCCCTTCCTACCGCCGACTCCAGCGTGCGCCTTGGTCAGACCGGCAACGTCACGATCACGACCCGGTCCCACGCAAACGTGTTGTACGTACCCACCAGTGCGATCACGACCACCGGCACCGTGACCACCGTGACTCGGAGGGTCGACCGGGTCGACTCGACCGTACAGGTCGAGACGGGTCTGGTCGGCAGCACCGGAACCGAGATCGTCCGCGGGCTGTCCCTGGGCGACGAGGTCGTGCTGCCGACCGGTGACAGCACCGGGTCCTTCACCTTCCCTGGTGCCGGCAGATCAGCCTCCCCCGGCAGATCGACGAGCAGTGGCGGCGGGCGATGACACCCCCGGGCACTCCGGTCATCGCCCTGCGCAACGTCACCAAGACCTATGGCCAGGGCGACACCGTCGTGCACGCGGTGGCCGGGGTGAGCATGGTCGTCGAGCGAGGCGACTACGTCGCGATCATGGGCGCCTCCGGCTCCGGCAAGTCCACACTGATGAACATCATCGGCTGTCTCGACATCCCGACCGCGGGCACCTACCGGCTCGACGGTGTCGACGTCCGGCGGCTGACCGACCGCCAGCAGTCCAGGATCAGGAACCGCAAGATCGGTTTCATCTTCCAGAGCTTCAACCTGATCGCTCGCACCAGCGCCCTCCGCAACGTCGAGCTACCACTCGCGTACGGCGGCGTCAACGCCCGCGAGCGCCGCGCGCGGGCCCTTGCCGCACTCGAGCTCGTCGGGCTCGGCGAGCGGACCCGGCACACACCCGCCCAGCTCTCGGGTGGTCAGCAGCAGCGCGTCGCGGTCGCCCGAGCTATCGCGACCGAGCCTGTGCTCCTGCTGGCCGATGAACCCACCGGTGCGCTGGACAGCCACAGCAGCGAGGACGTCCTGAACCTCTTCGACGCACTGTCCGCCGCCGGCCGCACCATCGTGATGATCACCCACGAACTCGAGGTCGCGGCCCACGCCAAGCGGGTGATGCGGATGCGTGACGGCCGCATCGAGAGCGACCAGCGACAGGTGCCCGTGCACGCCATGCCGCCGCGCTACCGGCCCAGGTCGGCGGCCGCATGAAGCTCACCGAGGCCATGCGCTTCGCCTGGCGCGGGGTCACCGCCAACAAGGCCCGGTCGCTGCTGACCATGCTCGGCGTCCTGATCGGAGTCGCGTCGGTGATCGCGCTGGTCGCCGTCGGCAATGGCGCCCGGGCGACGGTGACCGACACACTCAACAGTCTGGGTTCCAACACCCTCACCGTCGTCCCGGGCAACATCGGCGGCAGCGTCTTCGGCGGCGGTCGCCGGGGCGGCGGGCAGAGCCGGGATGCCGGCAACGGCTCCGGCACGAACACCGGTACCAATATCCGCGCCGTCCAGCTGACCCTCGCCGACGCCGAGGCCCTCGCCGACAAGACCCAGGCCCCCGACGTCCTCGGCGTTGCCCCGGTGGTCAGCCCGTCGTCGGTGACGGCTAGCTATCACAGCGCATCGCACGCTGTCGGCGCGATGACAGGCAGCACGCCCTCGTACCTGTTGATCAACAACGACACGGTGACGGCCGGCCATCAGTTCAGCGACTCCGACTACCTGGCGCACTCCCGCGTTGCGTTGGTCGGTGTGACCGTGGCCAACGACCTGTTCGGCGGCGACGGCAGCGCGATTCTCAACAAGACGATCAATCTCAACGGCAACGCGTTCACCGTGATCGGGATCCTCACGGCCAAGGGCAGCACCGGACCTCTGGACCAGGACGATCGGGTGATCGCACCTGCCACCGCGGTCCAGGACACCCTCGCCGGCTACCAGAACCTCAGCTCGATCTCGCTGAAGGCGACCTCCGCCGAAACTGTCGGCGCCGCCCAGGCTCAGGTCGAGCGAATCCTCGATTCCCGGCACGGCACCACGGCCGCCGACCGGGACTTCACCGTCACCAACTCCGCGTCCGTGCTCAGCGCCGTCGACACCATCACCTCGGCTCTGACCGTGCTGCTCGGTGCCATTGCCGGCATCTCACTGCTGGTCGGAGGAATCGGAGTGATGAACATCATGCTCGTCACGGTCACCGAACGCACCCGTGAAATCGGTATCCGCAAGGCGATCGGCGCCGGCAACGCCGACATCATCGCGCAGTTCCTGCTCGAGGCGGTGATGCTGTGCATGATGGGCGGATTGCTGGGGGTGCTCGTCGGCTCCCTCACCGGCCTGGTTCGGATCGACACCTTCCGGCCCGTCGTCTCACCAGGCTCGATCGTCCTCGCCTTCTCCTTCGCCCTTGCCGTCGGACTCGTCTTCGGGCTCTACCCGGCCAATCGAGCAGCCAAACTCAAGCCCATCGACGCCCTCCGCTACGAATGACCCGTGGCCGCACTCGAGGAACCATGACCAATCCAGACAACGAAACCGGCCCGGACGATACGGTCGAGATCTCGTTGACCGACCAGCTGCTCTCTCCGACCGAACCGCCGTCGGCCGAAACTAGGCCGCCCTTGGCGGAGGAGTGGACCTCCGACGACGAAGACTTCCAGCCGATCGAGGGGAAGCGAAGCCGCTGGACGACAGGGCTCGGCGTGGCGTTGATCTTCATGGTCGGCGTCCTGTGTGGGGCGGTCCTCAGCCACGTGCTCTCCCCTGCACCCGCGCCGCCGACGATATACGTGCTCAACGACGCCGGTACAGGCCCCACCGCGTCCCCGACACCCTCAGGCGGCCCATCACTCCCGACCGGAAACCGCTAAACACGAACCCACCGGATCATGCGCTCGGGAGCGGGCGCTCGGCGGGTTCCCGGCACCCGCGGGCAGCGGCGTGCACGAACTGGACGTTGTCGGCCAATCACCTCAACCTGCTCAACACAGTGATCACCGTCGTCACAACTGCCCAGGTCGGTCAGCCCCGTAACGTGATCCCGAACCGACGAAGACCCTCCGACCCTGTGTCGAAGTAGGTGCAGTCCAGTCGTCGCACCTCCTCAACCACCCGGTCACCGCCCGGTACCGGTGGCCCCGAATCAGGTGTCACCCAATCGGTGGGAACGTCGAACGTGTCCTCCCACTCCCGAAGCCGCTGCATGGATACTCCTTCGCCGATGAGCAGACCGAGCAGACGACTTCCCGGCCTGAGATTTACACCAGGGCCAGAAGCATGTCATTGCCGCCATCCTGGAACCTCGACCTTTGGTTCGTCACCGACCCGCAACGACAACCCGATCTCCAACAACTACGGCGGGTCTTGCCGGCTCACCGACCGCCGAGCAACAATCCTCGAGATCAAACAGGCCCGATCGAGCCGCCCCGAACACTCACCCGGTCTCAGCACCCGGATCTACGACGCCGTGCTCGAGCAGCAAATCCGCAACGTTGAGCAGTTCGACCGGTGGCAAGACCGAGTTCGGCGATGAAGCACTTCCAATGACTGGCGCAGTCCACGATTCATGAGCCGGTGGAATCGGCGTGCGAGCGGTGTGGCCGAACAGCGTGAGGAGTGCGACCCTCTGCCCGAGAGTACTCGGCGCTCGCGGCACGCGCGTTCGGCGTACCGGCGAGAGGCCGGCGTTTCATCGACCTTCAGGCCCCAGCGCCCTGGAGGACACCATGAGACCACCCATACCGGCGCGCCCCCCACTTCAGCGCTGCCCACCGTGTCAGAGGGACCACCGTGACCCCGCCGTGAGCGGGGAGCACCATGCCCCACCGCTCCACCATGGCGCGGGACTGGATCCAGCGTCAACGCGCCCCGATGATCAACACCGGGCGCTCCGGTGCACCGCGTCGGTGGCTGTCTCCTTTCAGGAATCGACGACTCGGTGAGCAATCGTCGCAAGTCGGCTGCCGAGTAGGCGGCGGCGAAGGCCGGGATGAGGACGACCAGCAGTTGGGATCGGACCTGCCCAGCCTGCGGGGTGTATCTGGCAGGGCAGGGCTGATGTGCCGCGAGATAGAGGCTGGGTGTGACGGCGAGGGCGCAGCCCAGGATGAGCCCGGCGAGCCACGCCCGGACCGGCCCGGCGAACCCGAGAAGCCCTGCACCGATCAGCAAGACCAGGAGGGTCAGTTGATTGGCGACATCCGAACCGACCATATCCACGATGTCGAGGACCGCCACCGCCAAACCCGGAAGGGCCAAGTGCCCAAGAGGACGCACTGACCCTCCTCGATGACGCGTTGCTCCCCCAGCGTGACACCGGCCAGGCCGCCCAACAGATGCCGATCAAGCACCCGCCGCGCTACGCTCCGAACTCTGGCAAGACTGGAGAGTCGCGACCACAGGGCTGTCGCTCCGCCGTCCGACGCGCTTTGATGTGACCGGGCGCGCCCGTGCGGGGACGACCATAGCGGTTGGGCGCCCGCGCGAGGAGGTGATCATGGAGGAGGAGGAGGAGGAGAGCGAGCAGGCAGACACCGTCCCAAAGGCGGTCCCGGCTCGTCCGTCCCGGCGGGACGGAGTCAATCAGCGGCTGGCCGCGCTGGCCCAGCGTCGACGAGTGGCGTTCTTCCTCGCCGTCGGCCAGCGCTTCAACGAGGTCGACGGGGGCAACCAGTCCGTCGTGCTGTCGGTCACCCTGTTCACCACGGTGCTTCCGTTGATCATCCTGAGCTTCAGCCACGCCAGCGGCTTCGCCGACAACGTGAACGTCGGCACCCTGTTCGACCGGGAGGCGGGACTGAGCGGCGCGACCTCCCAGGCCGTACGCAGCGCGTTCGGCACGGCGAGCGGCCTGCGGTCATCGTGGTCGGTGATCGGGCTGGCCGGCTTCCTGGTCTGGGGCATTCCGATGGCGGTCAGCGTCGCAGCCATCTTCGCCAAGGCATGGCGCCGGGAAGCACTGAGCTTCGGGCACCGGCTGTGGCGCGGCACGGTCTGGTTCGTGCTCTACATGCTTACCCTCACGATCCGCGACCGGATCGCCTTCGGCGGCGACTACGGCGTGGCCAAGCAGCTCGCGCTGGCCGCGGTGTCGCTGGCGCCGATCTGGCTGTTCTGGTCGGCGACGCCGGCCCTCCTCGTCCGCGAAGGCTGGCGCGGCGGCCGGTTCCTGCTCAAGGCGGGCCTCGCCGGCGTGGCGATCCAAGGCGTGGTGCTGCCGGTCGGTCTGCGGCTTGTCTTCCCGCCGATGCTCTCCGGCTGGACCGATTTCGGGCCGATCGGCGTGGCCATGGCGATCATCACCTGGTGCGGTGTGATCGGGATCAGCTGGGTCGTGATCGCCTGCGTCGGTGCCGTGTTGTGGGAGAGATCCGCACCCGCGGAAACGGTCGTGGCCGTCGAGGCCGACGAGCATCCGGACCGGCCCTCACCCACAGCAAACTGACGGTGCCGGGTGCCGTTGGCACCGGTTCACCCTCACGGCTCGACGACGTACGCCGCCTCGAGTCCTCAACCAGGTCGTCCGCATCGGTCATCGGAGACCGGCAGCCAGGTTCTTGGCGTGGCCGAGGTGCTCGGTCATCTGCTCGTTGAGTGCGATCTCCAGCACGCGCTTGGTGAACTGCTTCAGTAATCCGTCCGGGCCGGTCAAGGACAGCGCCTGCTCCCGGGCAGGCGGGGCAGGCCCCGCTGCTTCGCTGACTCAGGAATCCCGCTCCGCGGGGAAATTGGGCGCTCGTGATCAACAGCGCTCGCACTCCCCCACTCAGGCGCCGCGTCTTCCATGGCCTCGCGGTTTGGCAACGGGGGGTCTCGAGTCGCCGGCGTCGGCCCATCGACCGGCCGGCTAGACAGATCCGCACCGCCTGTCGATCCAACTCAAGTCGGTCTCGACGGGAAGCTGGGCCCCCGCGAGCCGCCCAGTTCGCGCCGTGGGCGGTGTATATACCGGCGGAGGTGCGATGTGGTTCCCGAAAGCAAGGAGCGCAGAACAATGACAAGCGATCTTCTCTCACGGGCGCGGGCCGGGGATGGCGAGGCGTTCCGGGAGCTGGCCGAGTCCCACCGGCGGGAGCTGCAGGTGCACTGCTACCGGATGCTCGGATCGTTCGCCGACGCCGAGGACGTCGTCCAGGAAACGATGCTGGCCGCCTGGCGGGGCATCGGCGGGTTCACTGAGGAACGCGCCTCGCTGCGGACCTGGCTCTACAAGATCGCCACCAACCGGTGCCTGAACGCGCGCCGGGCAGCGAGCCGGCGCCCGGCCAGGGAGTGGGACATGTCGCAGTTCGAACCGCCCGTGCCGACGCCGCGCGACGAGCCCGTCTGGCTGCAGCCGTTTCCTGACGCCCTCCTCGAGGGCGTCGTCGACGGGCCGATCGGACCGGAGGCCCGCTACGAGCAGACCGAAGCCATCTCGCTGGCCTTCGTGACCGCTCTGCAGCTGTTGCCGCCACGCCAGGTTGCCGTCCTGATCTTGCGCGACGTCCTCGGCTTTCACGCCAGCGAGGTGGCCGAGATGCTGGAGGTGACCGTCTCATCGGTCAACAGCGCCCTCAAGCGAGCCCGCGCCAGCCTGCAGCGCCGGCAGGAGCCGGCGGCCGGCCGCCAGCCGCCGCCCGCCCCAGGCTCACCCCCCGAGGACGTGATCGTGGCCAGGCTCGCCCGCGCGTGGGAGTCGGCCGACCTCGACGCGCTGGTGGCCCTGCTGACCGACGACGTCTTCATCGCGATGCCGCCGGAGCCGTTCGGATACGAGGGCCGAGACCTCGTGGCCCGGTACTGGGCCCGCCAGTTCGGCGTGGGCCGCAGGTTCGACCTCGTCCCGACCCGAGCCAACGGCCAGCCTGCATTCGGGGCCTACCTGCGCGTTGCGGCCGGCATCCGCCACGCGAGCGGCCTCTACGTGCTCACCCTTGCCGGCAACCGGATCTGCGCCATCACCCGCTTCGACAACAGCGTGCTGCCATGGTTCGGGCTACCGCGATCGCTCCCCAGCCGATAGCCAGCACCGGGCCAGCAGGGACTCAGAGTTCGAGTCCCCTTCGCCCCCACCGCAGGTCAGAACACCCGCCATCGCGCCGACACCCAACTCACCCGTCGAGCAAGACCACCACGAAGCACCCTGCGAACAGGAAGAACCAGTAGCTCAAATCGTCGATTTCAACGACGCGAGGGCCACTCCTGCCACGCCAAGGAGGGTTGGAGGCAGGAGGCCTGTACGCCGTGCGGAACCCGCGCAGCGAGCACGATCCCAAGCCGTCTAGCCAGAGCCACCTCGAGCCACCAGTTTCTAGTCCGACAGGGAGGACACCATGAGCGACTACATTGCGCTGGGCATGATCACAGCCCGCCACGCGGACCTACTGCGGGAAGCGGATGAAGCCCGGCTCGCACGGATCTGCCGCTCGCAGCAACGGCAGCGGCACGGGCCCGGACGCATCGTCTCATGGCTTTGGCGGCTCGTCTCACCTCCGGTGGGTTCGGTCGAGCCCTCCGCCGATCAATAGCATGTGAGACGTCCTCCTATCTCGGCGGGCCCCGATGCTGGTTTCCCCACCTCGAGGCACATCACCAGCGCGAGATCAGGGGATCACACCTCGAGCCAGCGAGCCGAGGAAGAACGAATCTGGTCAGTGCCGACCCTTCTAGTGCCACCGTCGTCGGGTCGTCTCAGCAGCGGCCAGCCGAGTGATCATGAGACAAGCAGGGTCGCGACGGACAGTCGCCGACGACCGTGCCCGCCGTCGTCGTGGAACGTCGGGGCGAGCGGGATGACGTCATCGAAGAACATCCAGTCCGGCTTCTGCTGGGGATATCGATGAGGACCTCACCGGCAGAAGGTCATGCGGTGTGGGACCGTTCAACTGAGTTCGGTGATCGATGGACGGGTAGCTCAGCGGTTGATCCACTTCTGCATGGCTTGCCACAGCTGGTCCGGGAGACGCCAGGGAGCGTCTACGAAATCCAGCGCGGTCGGCTCAACCCCTACCACCGACTCTTCGGATCAGTCACTTCCCGGACCCACCGCCGCCGACCCTGCAACCACTCCGACACCAGTCGGCTGACACAGAGAGGTGCCGTGTTCTGCTCCGCACGACGGTCGCTCATGACGTGTGCCCCTCACGATGGTTCCCCGACAACCTGAGCGGGAGCTTGGTTTCTATGTGTCCTGTGAATTCTCCGGATCCGATCGTCAGGGTCCCACCCAGCGCAGCGGCGCGTTCCTTCATGGCGACGATGCCGACGCCCGGTGCCCATGGTCTGTCGTTGGATCCGTTGTCCGAAACGGTGACGGTGAGATCGTGGTCGTCTGCGCTGAGTGAGACGCAGGCGCTGTTTCCGTTGCTGTGCTTGGCGACGTTGTTGACTGCCTCTATGACGAATCGGTAGGCGGCTACCTCGACCGCCGCCGGCAACTCCCTGGCGAACGGGGACGCGGTGATCGTCACCATCACTGGCTCGTTCCGGGCGGTCCGCAGCCCCCGGGTCTGTTGCTGCAGTGCGGCCACGAGGCCAAGCTCGTCCAACGCGGGCGGCCGCATCCCGTACGCGATCCTCCTGATCTCATCAAGCGCGTCGCTCGTCACGCGGCGAAGGTCGCGAAGGAGCACGGTTGCCTGATCCGGATCCTCCCTCAGCAGATTCTGGACGGCGTCTGCGGTGTAGCCGATTCCCGACAAACGGGGCCCCAGCCCGTCGTGGAGATCGCGCCTGACTCGGCGTCGCTCCTCCTCGAGTGCTGTGACCAAGTCCTGTCGGGCAAGCTGTAGCTCGGCCGTCACCCGGGAGAGGCGCACCGTCTGTTCGAGCAGGGGCACGATCAAACCGAGGGTGCGACGATCGGCTGACCGCAGTCGGCGCTCGCCGGGGCGGAGCCCAACCACGAGCGTGGACGTCGGTGGCGGCAGTCGCGCCAGCGCGATGATGCCCACGCGATCGGGTCGTCTCCCAATCGCGGCGACCGTCACCTTGTCCGCCGTCAGAGCCACATACGGCAGATCGAGTGCGTGCTGGATCACTGCCAGCGCGACGACCGGGTCATTGTGAGAGCCGAACTCACCGACGACTCCCCTGGCCACGGCCAACGGGTCTCGACGACGCCCGAAGAGCAACTGGTCGATACCGTCGTGCAACGAGCGCGCAAGTGCGGGCACGCCTGCCGCCAGGACGAGCCCGATCAGGCCGAGAGCAGCGGGAGACGGCACTGGATGCCCCGTCAGCTCGACCACGGCCACCAGCGACGAGTAGGCGGCGAGGTAGGTCGTCGCGACCACCACCGCAACGGCGAGACCGACGGCGAGAGCCCGCCCGTCCACGACATCGGGCCGGGTGACACCGACCCACATGCAGGGCCCGACGAGGCCGACGGCCAGAACGACGAGGCTCCACGTCGTTGTGGACGGAATCGCGAAGACGGCCGTCCCGGCTACCAGACCCACGCCGACCCCGCCGACTGCCAACCAAGTCAGTGCGGCGCGATCCGCTGCGTCATGCTCGAGCCGCCACCACACCACAGCAACGAGTGCCAAGACGCCGGAAAAGCCCACCGTGGCGATCACGGTTCGGTCTCCGGATACGGCGCCGAGCAAACCGCCGCCGACCACCACGATCGAGCAGACGAACTCGACCGGGTCACGACCACCAAGATGCGGATAGGACAGCACTGCGCACGGCAGCAGAATCAGCCCGGCGAAAACCAGCAGACGCAACCCGGTCGCCTCGGACCCGGTCGCGAGCGCCACGACGGCCGCTCCCACGGACAGGCCAGCAAGAGCCAGCACGACGCCACAGACGCGAACGTGACGGCGTCGGCTCAACAGCGCGCCCGAGATCCCCAGCGACGAGCCGGCAACAGCCAGCGCCACCAGCACCGGGGTTGCGATCATCGATCCAGACCCAAACCGCTATCACGGGCCTTGACGATCGCCTCGCTCCGATTGGTCACCTGAAGCTTGGCGAACACATTGGTCAACTGGTTGCTGACCGTCTTGGGGCTCAAACTGAGCCGGTCAGCTATCGCCGCCGTGCGATGGCCCTCGGCAAGGAGACTCAAGATCGCTCGCTCACGCTCCGTCAAATCAGGAAACGGTTGCGACGCCTGACCGGGCGCGGCGCCTGAGGCAAAGTAGTCGAGGACCTTGTTGGCGACGCCGGGGCCGAACACAACCTGGCCTGCGACCACGGCACGGATCGCCGTGACGATGTCCGCCTGGGCCGCACCCTTCACCAGGTAACCCCGAGCACCGGCCTGCATCGCCGTCAACACGGTGTCGTCGTCGTCGTACATGGTCAGCACCAACACGGCCGCTTCCGGCACCCGAACACGCAGAGCCCCGGTCGCCTCCACGCCGCCCATACCACGCATCTGGAGATCCATCAGCACGACGTCCGGCCTCAGGATCGTGGCCTCCTTGAGCGCGTCGGCACCATCGGATGCCTCCCCGGCGATGATCATCCCGTCCACGGTGCCGAGCACCGCCCGCAAGCCGGCCCGGACGACCGGATGGTCATCGACGAGAAGGATCCGTACGGTCATCGCTCGGTCCCCACCCCCGCGGCTGCCGTAGCTCGGTCGGCGTGGTGTGGAGCGATCCGTCGCCGGACGGCATGACCAACCCGGACCAGCAGGAGACCCGAAGCCACCACGGCCAACGTCACACCGCCGTAAGAGAGCGGGAACACACCGGGTGTGAAGGCGGCGGCGGACCTTTCGCCCAGGGAATCGAGCAGCAGGTACAGAGTCTGGAAGACGAAGGCCCACAAGTACGCGACAGCGTAGGTGAGGCTGGCGACCAAACGTGACCGGACCAACATGCCGATCGGCAGCGCTACCAAGATCGTGACGAGGGCGATCACCGCAGCGTCACCTCGACGGGCTCCTCAGCACGGCTCCGAGCCGGGGCCAGCATCAGTACCGAGGCCACCACTGTCACGATTACCACGGCTCCCACCATCAGCCGAACCGCCGGTGGTACCGGCGAGAAGAACGCCGGAACGGCCGTGAGCGCGATCAGGATCAGCGAGCCGGCCGCAGCCCTGATCGCCATTGCGCGACCGGTCGCGTACGCCACCACGACGGCAACGAGTCCGATCACCGCCAAGACGCTGTCGGCAACCAGCACCGCCAGCGGCGGTCCGGCTTCGCCAGCGGATGACGCGTCAAACGCGCTCGGGACGTTCGCGGCCAGGAAAACGCCGCCGATCGCCAAGCCGATCTTCTGCCTGACTGTCGTCTTGGACATCTGGGCTCCTTTCGGGAGAGGTCGTGGTACAACACTCGCCCCCAGACGCCACCAGCCGACAGGGAGAAACCTCCCGCTCATCATCCCGAATCCGACCAAATTCAGGGAAGAGATACCCAGGTAGTCCCAGCCTGGGCGACGATGTCGTCGCGATCCGGTGCACCACAGACGGCGCGAGCGGCGGTGGCGACGGCGACCGGCCTACGTACGACCTACCCAGGCTGCCTCGATAGCGACCGATATGTTTGAAGAGTTGAGCTCGGGGTCAGTGTCCTTCGGAGGGTCTGGTGTCGCCGAGCGAACATCATCAAGAGCCTGGGCTGGAGATTCGGTCCGGCGACATTCGACAGGCCGCGGTGGATGGTCGCGACACCGACGGCACGACGACTCGATGGTCACGCCTCTGGTGGGTGTTCCTGCTCGGCTCGGCCGGCGGCATCGTCGTGTACCAGTTGTTGCCGCCCGGCCTGGCGCAGGATGCCGTGTATCAAGTATTTGGCTTGGCCAGCGCGACTGCCATGGTGGTTGGCGTCCGGCTGCACCAGCCAGTCCGGCGATCATCGTCGACACGGCGGCCTCCGCACTGGACTTGTTGACCTTCGACAGCACGGAGTCACTGAACTTCCTGTGGCTGATCTCCTATGCCTTGTGGGGTGCCGCAGCATTGACGCCGTCGATGTACGCGCTGTCGAAGCCCACCACTGAAACGACGGTGAGATTCACCCGGACACGACTGGCCATGCTCACGGTCGCCGTGCTGGTCGCGCCGGCCACGCGCATGGTCCAACAGCTGGCCGGCGGGCGAGTTGACTTCTGGGCGGTCACCATCGGATCGGTCTTGCTGTTCCTGCTGGTGGTCGCACGAATGAACCTCTCGATCACCCAGATCAGTCTGGCGAACGCGCAGGTTGTTCAAGCCCACCGCGCACTCGAATACCTGGCTGCACACGACCCGCTCACCGGACTCGCCAACCGCCGGGAAGCGATCGACCTCATCGCCGGAGCGCTGGCCAGGGCTCGCCGTAGCGAAGCCATCGTCGGTGTCCTGTTCATCGACCTGGACGGATTCAAACAAGTCAACGACATGCTGGGGCATGCGGCTGGCGACGAACTCCTCATCACCGTCGCAGAAAGGATGAAGACCCGCGTCAGAGGGGGCGATGTCGTGGCCCGCCTCGGCGGCGACGAGTTCCTTGTCCTCATCGAACCCCTCGACCACCAGGCTTCCGCTGTCGCGGTCGCGCACCGGCTCATCGAGGCCGTCTCCGATCCCATCCCCTCTCCCTGGTGGACGCAGAATCAACCTTGATCATCGGGGCCAGCATCGGCGTCACCGTCAGCCAGGATGCCACCACCGATCCCGACACCTTGATGCACGAGGCCGACGTTGCCATGTATCGCGCCAAACACCTCGGACGAGGCCGAGTGGAAGTCTTCGACGCCCAGTTGCGTGCCGAGGTGGCCGAACGGGCCGAACTCCAAGCCGACCTGACCGCCGCGCTGACCACAGATGCCAGCAGCCAATTGGTCCTCGACTACCAGCCGATCATCGAGCTCCCAACGCGCACCGTGTACGGGTACGACGTGGGGCTGCGATGGAACCGGCCCAGTCACGGGCAGATCGACAGTGCCGAGTTCATGCCGATGGCGGCACAATCCGAGCTCATCTGCGATCTGGACGCCTGGATGCTGCGCACCGCAACCCAACACATCGTGAGTCGGGACGGCCGCGGCAACGACCCCGGCCTCGCCGTCGTCGTACCGATCGCAGGCCGGCACCTTCTGCGGCCCAGACTCCTCTCGGATGTGACCGACGCGATACGTCGGTCACAGATCGCTGCATCCAGAGTGATCGTGGAGATCGACAACGCCGGCCAGCTCGACAACGCGGCCGCCCTCGCGAACGTAGAAGCCCTTCACCAAGCAGGTGCACGGATCAGCGTGAAGGATCTCGGCTCAGCTGCGATAGCCTTCTCCACCTGCAGGCGCTGCCCGTCGATACCGTCAGGCTCGACCGGCGCTTCCCCACAGAATTCGACCGGACGGGCCAGACGGTCCTGGGACTCCTCACTCACACCGCCCATCTTCTGGGCCTCACCGTCATCGCCGACGGTGTGGACACCGAATCGAAGGTCACCCGACTGGCCTCACTACCCAGCCCGAGCCGTCCCGACCTCTACATCAGCGGTGCCGTCAGCACCGCCACCGTCTCCTCCGGGCCGGCAGCAGCTACCACTGAGCGATGACCGTCGCCAGAACGGCGATGTCGTCAGGGATGCGGGGACTCCGCCCTGCCACCACGGGTGGTCTTGCGCATCTTCTCCGGCGGCATGCCGCGGGGGTCCCTGAGTGAGGACCAAGGCACTATCGAGGACCCACCGAGCCTCGAATCGACACATGAAGCCATGTCCTATTAAGGACATGGCCTAAAGCTGCCACGGATCCGATCACCCTGCAACCCGAAATGGCTCTAGGCTGACACCGTCACGAGGAAGCCCCCCAACTTCCTCGAGACCAATCCGGTGGACCCAACCTGACGTGGGAACACCGCAGTGGTCGACGTCGAATGGAGCCTCGCCGCCACATGGGCCTTCCCCCGCCCGTGCTGGCAGCCCTTCACCCGATCGCGCGGGGACGCGGCGAACGGGACGACGAGACAGTGGGGCCGCGGCGCTCACTCCCCAAGCAGCTGCCGCGGCCCACCACTGCATCGATGTGTCCCGACCCCGTCCAGCTGCGCGGTTCCCCGATATGTCGGCGCAGACGTGGATCGTGCTAGATCCCCCCGGATGTTCGATCCCCCAGCGATGCAGTTCCCCGGGTTGAACCGTAAACGATCCGGGTGCTCAAGGGAAGAACCTGTCCACGCTCTGGGTCATCGGGTCGTTCGCGGCGTGTCGGCGTGGTAGATCGGCTGCCTGTTCTCCAGTCCGGTGGCGTCGACCCGGGCTCGCAGCGCTGGTAGTACTGGGCTTCTTCGTCCGACGCAGACGCCCGGCGACCGGTACGGGCCGGGATCGGGTTGGATGATGATTCCCGCCGGATACACCACGGGCAGCTCCGCCAGAGCGCTCGGGCGGCCGCGCACAGTCCCGCCCCAAACGGGTGGGCCGAAATGTGGCGGTGCGCTCGCGGTGAGCACGGGCGAGGGAGCACCGGCCGGTTAGCTACGCTCGGTCCTGGCCGCACGACGTCGATCAGGAGGAGTGGGGGCCGATGGCTGTGCCTGGGGCTCTCATTGCCGACCGCTACCGCCTGATCCAGCGGCTCGGCGCCGGCGGCATGGGTGTGGTCTGGCGGGCCCACGACGAGCGTCTGGATCGGCCGGTGGCGGTCAAGCAGCTACGGTCCCAGCCCGGCTTGTCTGACGCCGAGACCGACCTGGTGGCCCGGCGAGCCATGCGCGAGGCGCAGATCAACGCCCGCCTGCATCACCCGCACGCGGTGGCGGTCTACGACGTGGTCGAACACCAGGGCACTCCATGCATCGTGATGGAACTGGTGCCTTCGGTGCCGCTCACCGAAGCGATGCGCGAGCTGGGAGCGCTCACCCCGGCGGAGGCAGTCCGGGTCGGCTCCCAGGTCGCCGCAGCGCTGACCGCCGCGCATGCTCTGGGCATCGTGCACCGCGACATCAAGCCGGGCAACGTGCTGATCGGCGACGACGGGGCCGCCCGCATCTGCGACTTCGGCATCTCCCGCGCCCAAGGCGACACATCCCTCACGATGACCGGGATGATCACCGGCACGCCGGCCTACCTCGCGCCCGAGGTGGCCCGCGGCAAGGAGTCGACGTTCGCCTCGGACGTGTACTCCCTCGGCGCAACGCTGTACGCAGCAGTTGAGGGCGGACCGCCATTCGGTACTGAGGGCAACGCGATCTCCATGCTCTACCGGGTGACGGCCGGTGAGCTGAAACCGCCCGAGCGGGCGGGTGCCCTGGGTCCGTTGATCATGGCGATGCTGAGCCGAGAGCCCCAGGACCGACCCTCGATGGCCGTGGCGGCAGCGCACATGTCGGCAATGATGGACGATGGGGCAGGTTCGCTGAGCCCGGATGTGGCCGACCGGACCCTCACGATGCCGGCTGCCACCGCGTCCGCAAGCGCCACCAGGCCGCCACCTGCTGGTACGCCCGGTACAAGCGCGGAGTGGACACCCAGGTCGGCCCCGACCCTCTCACGGCGCCCAGCGGCACCGCCTGCCGGGCGACGGCGTCGCCGTGGCCTCGTCGCCGCGATCGCAGTGCTGATCGTGCTCGCCGGCACAGCAGTCGTCGCGCTCATGTTGCCGAGCGCGGAGCAGCCGACCGCCGGCTCCGGCCCCAGCCGCGCGCTCACCAGCACCGACCGCCCGGAGCCGGCCCCGGCCGAGCCCACCACCTCGACCGGGCCGTCGGTGACTCCTTCCGGCCAGATCCCTGCCCAGGAGCCGACCGCAGCAGAGCTGACGCAGGCGGTGACGGACTACTACGGCTTCCTCCCTCACGACACCGACGCCGGCTGGAACCTGCTCACCCCCTCCTACCAGCGCCAGACCGGAGGCCGGGACAGCTACGAGGAGTTCTGGAAGGCCATGGACACGGTGACCGTCACCGCCGTACGCGCCACCGCACCGGCCCGCGTGCAAGCAACCCTTACGTACGTCGAGAAGAGCGGCAACCGGAAATCCACCGAACGCCGATCGTTCCGCTTGGTGCGGTCCGGCGATGGACTCAAGATCGACCAGTCGTCGGTGATCTGAGCGCCGCCCACAGCTGATCATCAAGGACACCATGGGCCCATCTGGACGGTCGACAAGATAACC
>DASTGF010000377.1:0-2606 GCA_035719255.1 Microlunatus sp.
TGATCGACTGGCGGGAGTGGGAGATCGAACTTGTCCACGGTCCGGCCGAGCTGATCGACGCGGCCGACAAGCTGATCCGCGGCTCCGGGGCGACCCCGTCGCCGTTCCCGTCCAAGCTCGCGCAGGCCCTGGACCGGCGACTGCGCGGGTTGCCGAGCTGGCCCGAATTCGGCGCCTTCACCCCGAAGAGCAAGGCCCGCGACGTCGTCCACGCCCATCTGGCCGAGCAGGTCGGAGCGATCATCGAATGGGACCCCAAGGTCCGCACGGACGAGTACGACGCGGTGCACAAGATGCGGGTGGCCACCCGCCGGCTGCGCAGCGCTCTGGCCACCTTCCGGCCGCTGCTCGACCGCACCCGGACCGATCCGCTCCGCGACGAACTCAAATGGATCGCGACCGAGCTGGGGGGTGCGCGCGACGCCGAGGTACTCCGGGAGCGGCTGCTGGCGGAGATCGCGGCCGAACCCGACGAGCTCGTGCTCGGCCCGATCGCGTCGCGGATCGGCAACGAGCTCCAGGCCGATCATCAGAAGGCGCATGCCGAGCTGGTCGAGGCGCTGAACTCGGCCCGGTACTTTCGCCTGCTGGACCGGTTGGACGGGCTCGTGCTGCACCCGCCATTCACCAAGGACGGCAAACGCAAGGCTCGCAAGGCCCTGACGGCTTGTGTCCGCCATGCGTACCGGCGGGTATCCAACCTCGTCGACGCCGGTCCGCCGGGAGGCCCGGCGCACCGCGACGAGTGGTACCACGAGATCCGCAAGGCATCCAAGCGCCTGCGGTACGCGGGGGAGTCGGTCGCGCCGGCGTTCGGCGAGCCGGCGGTCGTGCTGGCCGAACGCGCCGAGGCCCTTCAGGAGATGCTCGGCGAGCACCAGGACAGCGTGGTCGCCCGCACCGCGCTGCGGAACCTGGGAGTGCGGCTCCACCTCGACGGCGACAACGCCTTCACGATCGGCCGGCTGCACGCGTTGGAGCAGGTGCGCGGCGCGTCGGCGATCGCCGGATTCGAGCAGGCCTGGACGGCGCTCTGCCAACCGGCCACGACCCGTTGGCTGCGCCCGTGAAGCCCGTCGAACCGGGGCCCTCCGGAGCGTTCCGGGAGGACGGATGCCTCGCCTGAACGCCGCCGCGCGTGAGCTCATCGCGTCCGGTGCGCTGGCCCACCTGGTCACGCTGAACCGCGACGGATCACCTCAGGTGTCGGTGATCTGGGTCGGTCTCGACGGCGACGAGTTGGTCAGCGGCCACCTGGACCCCGGGCAGCTCAAGATGCGGAACATGGCGCGCGATCCACGCGTGGCGTTGTCCTTCGAGGGCTCGGCGGTGAATGGCATCGGGCTGCGGGAGAACCTCGTCCTGCACGCCCGGGTCCGGCTCACCGAGGCCGGCGCGCCGGAGTTGCTGTCGCGGTTGGCGCAAACCTACGTGGGGCCCGGCACGGTGTTCCCACCGTTTCCCGACCCGCCGCCAGGCCTGATCGCCCATTACGCGATCACCAAGATCACCGGCGTCGGCGACTGGGCGGCCGCCGAGCCCCCGCCCGCGGATGCCGGCGGTGCCCCCGCACCCTCGGCCGGCAGGGCCGAGCCCGACCGCTGAGCGCCCGCCGTCGCCGTCTACAGCTGCGGCGGCAGCCCGAACCGGTCGAACAGCGAGGTGTCCAGGAAGTACGTGATCCGGCCGATCCGGTCGCCGTCCAGATCAAGGACCTGGACGGAGAACGGCAGGTGACTGCCGTCCGGATCGAGCTTGTAGGCGGCGAACGCCGGCGACCCGTTGACCTCCAGCGGCACCAGCCGCGAACCGCGGCAAGCATGGCCGGGTCCGAGATGCCACGCGGCAATGTCGTCCCGGCCGTCCAGCCACAGAGCGAACGGTGGCATGGATGCCGTCGCGTCCTTGCGCAGCAGTTGCACCAGTGCGTCGATGTCATAGCTGGTGAACGCCTTGACGTAGTCGTCCAGCAGGGTCTTCTGCGCGTCGTCCATCGGCCCGGTGGTTCGTTCGGCGTCCGGGTCGATCTCGACCAGGGTTGCCCGGGCCCGCTGGAGTGCGCTGTTGACCGAGGCGACCGTCGTCTCCAGCAGTTCGGCAACCTCGGCCGCGCTCCACCGGAGCACCTCGCGCAGGATCAGCACGACGCGCTGCCGGGGCGGGAGGTGCTGCAGCGCCGCGATGAACGCCAGCCGGACCGAGTCCTTCTGCACCGCGAGGTCCGCCGGATCCGCGGTCGGTGGCAGCAGCTCACCGTCCGGCATGGGCTGGATCCAGGTGGCTTCGGATCGCGGCTCGCCCAGTGATTCGGCGACCGGTGGGGATGCGGGACCGAAGTCCATCGGCAGGGCACGTCGATTGCGACTGCTCAACGAGTCCAGGCATACGTTGGTGGCGATCCGGTAGAGCCAGGTGCGCAGCGACGACCGACCGTCGAAACGATCGAGCGCGCGCCAGGCGCGCACCATGGTCTCTTGCACCGCGTCGTCCGCGTCGACCGCGGAACCGCGCATGCGGTAGCAATGGCCGGTGAGCGCGGCACGGTGCGGCTCGAGGTCGAGTGCGGTTCGCGAGGTCGCGGTCCCAGCCATGAAGAGGGAACGTAG